>CAZEZI010000150.1:0-4746 GCA_964516315.1 uncultured Thioalkalispiraceae bacterium | reverse complement strand
TTTGAATACGTCGCCGGCCCACCAATATCCGGCGGGTAAATACCTGTTGCGATTAATATCTTCATCATATCTAGTGTAGATAAAAAATCCCCTTACTGCAACTGCAACCACTCCACAATAAGATATAGTTAGAATTATAACAACCCTTGTGATAAACTTGATTTATGAGAATTACCATTGCCACACCTCTATATCCACCAGACATAGCAGAGCCAGCACCTTATGTAAAAGAGCTCATTAAACGACTATCCGCAGAACATAACATCTCTGTCGTTATTTATGGACGCCTTCCTGAAAAAATTCCCGGTGTTTCATTTATCTGTGTAGACAAACGACTACCATTACCACTGCGACTTTTACACTTTAGTTTTACTCTTTTAAAAGAGACCCTCCGCGCTGATATACTATATACAGAAAATGGAGCATCAGTTGAACTACCGGCGGGACTTGTAACATTTTTTACGCATAAACCACTTATCATTCATGTGGGAGATAAGGCTGCAAAAAAGAAAATTGAAGAAAATACGTGGCTAAAACGCATTAATAGTTTTGCAATGAAGCAAGCGCAACATGTAATAGAAAAAACTCCGAGATCAAAACCTGAGATTCTTCCTTTTGAACTTGAACCGAAGACAGAGCTTGAAGCATATGAAACATCTTGGAATATATATATTAAGGAACTCGAAAACATATTTAAACATGCCTGAGATAAACAACAAACAAGAATGGGGGAAATATCGCGACAAGGAACTTGCTACGGTTTCGACGATACTTGAACAATTGGGTTTTCATCTTGAGAAAGATCAGCCACATATCATGGGTGAAAGATATCTCATGCAGGCAGTAACAACTACAAGCGGTAAAAAACTTATCCTATTAGGTTTACGAAACAAAGACAAGAAACGTGTGGTTATTAAAGTATCATCTGACCCTAAGGGTATTCATGAACTTGAACGTGAGCGAACACTTCGCTGGGCACTACAAAAGATCGGTTTCGCATATCAAGCATTTCCCTTACCTCAAGAAATACTTTTCATAAAAAAAGAAGGTTTCACCATTTCTGTGCAAAAATTTCTTGAACATGAACGTCCTTTTTTGGACCGTAATACACAAGAGCAATTTTCATTGATTCTTGAAGCATTCAAAACACAAGAAGGAGCACATGCTACCACATACAAACATAAAAGAATTATCAAGAAAACGTTCGGGGAGAAAAATGCGAAAGATTATATAAAAATGTTTAATACTTTCAAAGCCCACATCTGTAAAACACTCCCAGAAGAAGAAAGACTTCACTTATTACTTAAAGAATCACACTCTTTTTTACAAAAAAACAATAGAACAATAGAACAATATTGCGGTTTCCTCACTCATACTGATCTTGTTCCGCATAACTTTCGAGTTGTTAAAGATAAAATATATCTTCTGGATCAATCCTCCATACGTTTTGGCAACAAATATGAAGGGTGGGCACGTTTTCTTAATTTTATGACACTCTATAATCAGCCTCTTGAAGAAGCACTGCTATTTTATGTAAAAAACAACCGAGCAAAAGAAGAATATCTTTCACTGAAACTTATGCGCATATATCGCCTAGGGGAAATCATCTGGTTTTACACAGACCTACTTGAAAAAACGTCGGGTGATCTTCTCGTCCTCACAAAACTCCGAGTGCAATTCTGGACATCTGTTCTTGAGGCCGTACTTGAAAACAGACAAATTTCCAAACGTATTGTGGATGAATATAAACACGCACGCGATACGTTGCGCAGTGACGAAGAAAAATTAAGACAAGTCGGACTACATTAATTACTTAAGTTTATTAAATTGCATTACGAGCACTTCATATTCACCCACTAGCGGATGATCCCATGTTTCTTTATACATCTTAAATAAATTATTTACTAAGGCCACCTGCTGTTCTTTACCCCTGTTAAAATTCTTCCAAACTTCCGACCCTATTTCATCATAAGTGTTCAACATATTTTGAAGATTATGTATTTTATCAGCAATAGAAACGGCTTTCACATTTTCAGAACTCCTGCCTACTCCTTCTATGTATGCCTTTTTTCTATCCTCCCACTGCAATGTCATATCCTCACTAACCAGCTTAACAATACCTACAACATCATTCCCTAACTCTTGTCGTAGCTGATCCTCACTAAAATCAGTATCCTCTAATACATCATGTGTCAGCGCAGCCGCGATTACCGTATCTGAAAAATCATATTTTGCCAATATAAAAGCAGCCATAAAAGGATGAACAATGTATGGGGTTTCTTTATCCCTGCGCATTTGCCCGATGTGAGCAAGGGTTGCAATCTTTGCAGCTTTTTCAATAAGATTAATTTTCATAGTTGATTATAAAACCTTATCAAAAACTTTTTCTTGCATATCTTTTGCAACCATATCCCAATTGAATTTCCTGAGAACCATCTCTCGTGCCCTCTCGGTGATTTCTTTTGTTTTTTTTGGGTTTGCAAGAATATCCTTAACCGCTTCGGCAATCTGCTCCGGAGTATCCTTATCAACAACCCATCCTGTTGGCTCTTTATCGGGATTATGTTTTTTATCAAACAAAAACTCCGCTATTCCACCTGCTTGCGTAGCCACAACTGGAAGCCTTGATGCCATCGCTGAAAGAAATGCATTCCCCAACCCCTCGGAACGACTAGGTCCTACAAAAATATCGGAAGCTTGACGGTAATTTGAAACAACACTGCGATCTACTTTCCCGACAAAAATGACTCTGTCTGTAAGCTCTAATTCCTTTGTTAACTCTTTCAACATTTCATCATCAGACCCTCCACCAACAATAACTAATTTTATATTTTCGGGAAGAAGTTTAAGTGCTCTAATGGTGATATCAAAAGCTTTTTGAGAAACAAGCCGTGCCGTATTAACAAGAAAAATATCTCCTTCTCTTTTACCTAATTCTTTTTTAAGTTTCTCTATCTCTTTTTCATCAAATTCTCCTTTAATATCTCTAGGATTTGCTCCATTGTAAATAAGCTCTATCGGACCTTTGAAATTTCGATCCCTTGCCCAGTCGGAAAGAAAAGTTGAAATAGATTGAATAACATCAGCTTTCGTGAAAGCTCTTGTAAAGAAAAACCAGAGTGGGCGCATTGTCTGTTCAATATGTTCAGGAGGATCTCCCTCTTGAAGAGTTAAAACATACGGAACTTTTGGATTAAATAATTTAAAGATCGCCGCAGGTACCCCAGCGCTGTGTGCCATCATCGCCCAAGTTGCATCATAATGGTGCTTCTTGTGTAGCTTAAACGCTTTAAATGCGGCAGCAAACTGAAACATAGGTTTATTGATATGGAGAGGCATTTTCCCTAAATCCTCAAAAGTTGGATTTTTTGTCGCAATACCAATTCTGTGAATCAATACATTGCCGATCTTCTCTACTTTTGGAAGTGTGGAATCGTATCGATTGGTTACCATATGAAATTCAATATCGTTCGGATCAATACGATCTGTAATCTCTTTAATTGCCGCCTCTGCCCCACTGGTAAATTGAGGGTAGTACGAAAGTGAGAATATGAGTACTTTTTTCATATTCTTAATTATACAAAAAAAACAAGGCAGTACAAACGAATGTACCACCTTGGTTGTTCTCGGAATATTTTTATCCGAGATATTTTTGCCTCTGCTCTTCCAGAAAAGCAACAAGCTCATCATTGAATTTGAAAGCTTTTTCGTCATCCAATTTACGAGCAAACATCGCCAACTTAAGAGTTTTGTGCAAAGGAATTTTTGCACGATCAATGCGGTGTTGAGGCTCAACGATAAGTACATCACCAGGCTCTGAACCGGTAAAGCGGACATCTGAACCTTCTGCGGAGATACACAAATCCTTAAAGTCCTCCCATCTCGCCGAACGTAAATCCATAGCATACTTATGAGCACGCGGAACATGATCCGGCGACGACACTAATTTTAATTTATTAATACTTTTCTCAAGACACAGCTCCATGCAACGAGAAACCTCTTCTTTTGTATTTTGCGACTCAAAATCAATGAATGAACCAGAAATAAAAAATGACTCAATATCATCTGTGTTGAGATCGACAAACTCAGAAAGTTCCTTGCAGTGTGCAACTGCATAGTCAAATGTATATTGAGATTCTTTAACATCATTTTTTTCAGATGCTCCCGTCCCCCAATAGATAAAGTTCGCACCTTCTTGACGCGCAACCTGTAACCCTTTTGACACTCGTCCAAAAATACCACTGGCAGGATCACCCCAAATAATGTTTTCCCAACCTTCTGCCTGTAAATAACAACCGTGAATCAAAACTGCTATTTTCATTAGTATTTCTCCTCGTATTTGAATTTTTGAAATATCATTAACCCGCTAAAAAACATACCACATTTTTAAGAAAAAGTAAAGGCTAATGAGCGGAGTACCTCTGTCTAATTTTTACTTATTTTTTTGTTTTTTTACATTTTTTAGATAGTCTCCCAGGTTTCTTTTTTGTTTCCAGCCAAGTTCTTTTATTTTTTTTGTATCCACGATAGAGTGAGGGCGAGTTGTTTTTGTTGCTTCTAATATCTCAACTTCCCCACCTAATATATTCGCAACATCAAGTAAAGAAAATTCTTCTTTTGCGCTAATTCCAAAGCCATCCCCATCTCCTTTTTCGCCGACGAGAATAATTCCATCAACAGTATCATCAATGTGAGTAAAAGTTCTTGTTTGAGTTCCTGGGGCTCTAACTTTATGAGGTTTATTGT
>CAZEZI010000149.1:0-4908 GCA_964516315.1 uncultured Thioalkalispiraceae bacterium | reverse complement strand
TCCATGCAGAAAGATCCGATCAGATGCTAATGACTTACTCGTTGGAATATTGACGACAGCAGTATTTTTGTCGGCATAGTTCTGATTTACGCGGGGGTCCATTTTTAGAATAAGACTCAACTAAATAAGTGTTACAAATTATGGCTACTAGCAGTTTCACGTTGGTGGTGAATTCTTCGGTTTTGCCAGGATAATCGCTATTGGATTGTAAATGCTGAAGGTAATAAAATCACTACTTTAAAAATTATACCCTTCGACGGGGCTCTCCTGAGCGAAGCCGAAGGGCTCAGGGCGAACGAAATTAATCAAGGCTCCTGAAGTTTGTCGAAGTCGAAAAAACTGGAAATCGGGGTCGGTGTTTTAAGGAGCCCTGAAAAACAAGAAATCACCTACTGTTGAGGGATTAACAAATGAGTTCTAATAAAAATCTATTTATAACTTTCAATCTGGTATTAGTTGGTTTATTTGTTCAAACCGCATTCATTAATACTGTCTTTGCTGAGGAATTAACACAGGAGTGTAATGCCATATCAAATGCGTTTGATCGGCGTTTATGCGTCGAGCAAAAAATAAGCAAACAACCTTTTGTGTTAATACCATATAAGCCTAATTACTTTATTGGCTCTTATGTGAAAGATATGGATTTAACTAATCCTATTTTTGATAATTTTGAAAGCAAGTTCCAGATAAGCTTTAAAACACCATTATCAAATTATGAAGAAGGTTATCGATGTTTATGGCTTGATAACACCAACTGCTATACATTTTTCGGATATACACAGGTCTCTGTCTGGCAAATGTTAAACCTTGATCATTCGGCGCCATTTCGCGACACAAATTTTGAACCGGAATTTATGATCGCTCAATTGTTTAACAAAAAATTGTTTGCAAACTGGAAATTAAGGCTGATTAATTACGGTTTGATTGATCATCAATCCAACGGTAAAAGCCCACCCAATTCCAGAAGCTGGAATCGAAGTTACATCGACATTGTGCTGGGGGATGATAATAACTACATTACCTTTAAGTACTGGAAGCGATGGAAGGAAAGGCAAAAAGAAAATCCAGATGATTTTAAGGGTGATGATAATCCGTTTATTGAGGATTATGTGGGCAATGTCGAGCTGAAATATTTTTATGCGGGAAAATTCAGTAATTGCTCTGTTGTTCTACGCGATAGCAAGAAAAACAGCAACAAAGTTAACTATGAATTAAATTGGTCATATCCACTTAACCAGACATCAAAATTTAAAGACAGAGGGTTACGATTTTATGTCCAATATTTCAATGGCTACGGAGAGACGCTGATTGATTATAATATCAAACGTGAACGCCTGGGGATTGGTTTAATGTTGACGGATTGGTTGTGAGTGGGGGAAACATGGTCAGAGCATTATGTGTTTCACTAATGACTGGGACGCGTTTCTCAGATCTGATCAAGGGCTTTGCCACCCCAGGGGCGTCCTTCAACGACTAACTTATACATCTTATATGTACACCATCGGTCAGATGCGGCAAATGCATCACTCAGGCTGTAGGGTTTGCCACTGTGGATAGCTGTTTCTGCCGCCTTCCATTTATCGAGGTGGTCCTTGCAACAGAAGAAATTGGTGTTGATGCACACGACTAGATAGTAAGGGGCATCGCCTGGGATACGATCCTCGATCCAGATCCAGATATCTTCAGGTGTGTGTCCGGTAATTTTGCTGCCGTCATCATTATAGCTAATCGAGATCTCATGGTCACAATATCTGCACGCCGATCGGATATCTAATTTACGTTCCAGGGTCGGTGCCAACGTCAGTGCGTCCATGGCGCAAGGCGAATATGCGATGCGTCCACCATCTAAACGTAGGATCCTATGGATGGTTGGAATAGCAGCTACCGGATAAAAGGCAATGACGTTATTGAAAAACGGATCACGATAGATTCCGGCAACACCCTCGAATGCGTCGAGCACCTGCTTGACTACCTCTAACGGTTGTTCGGTTTTCTCAGCGACTTCTTTAAGTGATGGCATCCTGCCTTCTTCCAGCAGGGTATTACTAATATAGACATAGACATTGCGCATCACTGGGCTAATCATCGAGGGATCGACCGGGCCACAGTTCTGCTCACATTTGTCGGTTTCAATGTTTGTCATGTTCCATCCTCATGGTGGTGGTTGTTTCTTTTACCAAGACTATCACTTTGTGACAAATCTTCCTAGGCCCATAAATATTTGAGATTGCGTTGGTCTGACCACGGGTTCTTATTTATTAATAAACTTGTTAATGCTGCGTTCGAGATCATTAATTCTTTGCTCGATCATGTCCAGCTTTTGTAATGTTTCTTTTTCGATCTCTTTGGCTTCCTGTTCTTCTTTGGAAATAAAGAAGGCTGAAAAATTCGCGGTGAGCAGTGAAAATATGCCAAGGCCGAACAGGATGAGTATGGCGCCAAATAGTTTACCGGGTACGCTTACCGGTACCACATCACCATAGCCTACGGTTGTAACGGTTACCCAGGCCCACCACAAACCTTCCCAAACCGAATCAATATTGGGATCGATCCCTGCTATCAGAATCCCACTCAGCATAATTATCATCAAGGCAATTGCCAGTGTGATACCCAGGTGGTTGCGCGATAATACCTGCCTGATTGTATCTGATAGGTTTATCAAAATGGCGGCGAGCAATAACAATCGCAATGAACGAAGTATACCCGCATACGATGACATACCCCATATTACCGGCACCCCCATGAAAATAATTACAAGGTTTATCCAGTTGCTGCGTAAATAACGTAATTTGTCATTCACCAGATAAGTCAGAATAACTGTCTCAGTGATAAAGAATAACCAGATGGCCAGATCGGTAAAGTATGCATATGAGCGAGGGAAAACACCTTCTAATTCTGCATACCATTCAACCACAATCCAAATTGCAACCAGTAGCATCGGAACTTCAAAATGGTGTCCCACCTGCTGCGCTTTCTCACATTCATCTTCTGGCACGCCAGCAAGACCAATAATGGATTGAATATTATATTGTGACATTGCTCATTCCTTAAACCTCGTAACTCTGTATCAGTTTCTCTCAACTTTAAAAATGTTGATTTCAACGCGGCGATTTTTCGCGCGATTATCTTCAGAACTGTTCGGCACAAGGGGTCGGGTATCGGCATGACCAGCAACAACAACCCGTTTACTGTCTATCTGATGGGTTTCCAGCAACCGGTGGGCGACGGATACGGCGCGTGAGGTTGATAGTTCCCAGTTTGATCGGAAACGTCCAGTGGAAATAGGTCGATCATCGGTATGACCGGCGATCATAATTCTGCCCTGAGAGTTGCGTAGAATAGCGCTAATACGGTGGATGATGGGCAGAAAGTCCTCCACCAATTTAGCACTACCTGAAGTGAATGATACTTTTGCCGGAAAACGTATTACAACTTTATTGCCCTGTCGTTCAACGTATATCAGTTTTGCGGCGATTTCTTGTTTAAGATCCTGGTTGATCTGTGCAAAAATAACTTCGCTTTGGTTGGGTTGATGAACAGGTTGCATTATCACCTTTTCCGCCTGCTCAACTGGATACTGCTTCTCCATATCAGACTTGAGCTTTGGCAAAACGGGCGGTGCAACCACACCCGGCTCCGGGCCAATAATATCACCTTCTATCAGGTGACGTTTTATCCATTGCACCCCATCAAAGCCCCTGGCCATGGAATCGACAACTGACTTGTATTTTTCCTCATCAATTTTCGAGAACGAATATAGTAATACAAAAAAAGTCATCATTAACGCCATCAAGTCTGCAAAAGTCACCATCCATGCCGGGACATTACTGGAACTTATTGGGGCTGAATGCTTACTCATGACAGTCTGATGGATCAGTCGGTTTTTCGGCCGTTACATCAGGACTCCTGCTAGCCTTGCTACTAAGCGAAGAACGTTTATGGGAAGGAAGATAGGTTTCAAGCAGTTCATCCAGGACCCTTGGGTTTACCCCTTGCTGGATACCCAGCACACTTTCTACGATCAAAGATTTATTAATGCGCTCCTGGTCGGTGCGGCTTTTTAGTTTATCGGCAATCGGTAAGGCGATCAGATTGGCAAACAGGGCGCCATACAATGTGGTCAATAAGGCTATGGCCATAGCTGGTCCGATGGAACTGGGTTCCTGCATACTACTGAGCATTTGCACCAATCCCACTAGTGTGCCAATCATGCCAAAGGCCGGTGCAGAATCGCCCATGGCGCGAAATACTTTTTCACTCATCTCGTGACGTTCGATGGATAGATTCATCTCTTTGGTGAGCACATTGCGAATGAACTCCGGCTTGTGTCCATCGACACACAGCTGCATGCCTTTTTTAAGCAACGGGTTTTCAACCTCGGTGTTTTCCAGGGCAATCAGGTTTTGCTTGCGCACTGTATTGGTGAGAGTATTGGCCAGCTGGATCAGGTCAGCAGGACGGTCGGCTTCCTGCCAGAAGGCTTTTTTTATTGCCAGGCCAATGGCCCGAAAGCAATCACCAATAGGAAATTTGATCAGTGTGGAAGCAATTGTGCCACCCAGGACTATCAGCAGGCCCGGCACATTAATAAAAACACTGGCATCGGCGCCACTTAACATCGCCATCGCTATTACCGCGGTACCGATAATCAGGCCGATCAAAGTTGCAAAATCCATCGTTGTTTACTCCATAGTTTTACATACAATAAATGCCAGTATATTCAAGGAGTCTATCGGCATTTATGGAGAATTCTTAAGCATCAGAGCGCCGGGTACGGCAATGCTATCAAGAGGATAAAGGGGGATGGAGGTTGAGGGAGAGCCACATTAATAACTATTATAAAATTGTGGTAGATAACAATTATTGCTAATATTGTGAGAATTGTGTTTCGATAATATTATCTTTTTT
>CAZEZI010000148.1:0-4944 GCA_964516315.1 uncultured Thioalkalispiraceae bacterium | reverse complement strand
ACGAAAAACACCCTGATTTTGGCATTCGCCAGCCTGTTTTTAGCCAGTTGTGGCGGTACTCTCGCTCAAAAGCCCGTTGCTAGCAGCAATTTATCGGCACCACAAAGCGAAAAAACGGCCATTAAAGCAAAGCCACAGTTAAAATCACAGTCAAAACCAACGGCAACCAAAAGCCGAACCCCTCTGGAAAAGTCGGTTTTTTCGCCTAAAGGCAAAGGCCTGAGTACGGAAGTCTTGCAACATTTAATGGTGGCCGAAATTGCCGGACAGCGTGGCAAGCTGAATGTTGCGGTTGCCAATTATCTTCAGGCGGCAAAACTGTCTCAGGATGCCGGGGTTGCTGAACGTGCCAGCCGGATTGCAATTTTTGCACGTAAAGACCGGGCTGCATTAGAAGCGGCGAAAATCTGGGTGCAACTCGCGCCTGAAGATGCAGAAGCACATCAAATTACGGCTGCGATGTTAGTCCGTGCAGGGGATATTGAGGGTGCGCTTAAACATTTTGAGCAAGTACTAAGCCTGAGCAAGAAGAGTGAGCAAAAAATATTTATGCTGATTACCTCGTTGTTGAGTAAAGAACGGGATAAAAATATTGCGCTGGATATTATGAAGCGCTTAATTGACAAGCATCCTGAAAGTTCAAGTGCCTATTATGCCTATGCAAATCTGGCGTTATTGACAAAAGAATACGAGATTGCAAATAAAGCCATTGATAAAGCGCTGCGTCTTAAAAAACACTGGAACGAAGCCGCAGTTTTAAAAGCAACCATTTTACATCGTCTTGGGAAAAATGACGAAGCGATTGCGTGGTTAGCGAAAGAGTTACAACAACAGCCGGATAATTATACATTACGTTTATATTTTGCACGCAAGCTTGTGGATGCTAAAAAATATCTGGCAGCATATACAGAATTTAAAAGAGTTTATTCGGCAAATAAAAATATGACAGCACTGTATGCCATGGGGTTGCTTGCAAACCGAATGAACAAGATTGAACTAGCGGAAAAACATTTCACCCGCTTGTCTGATTCAGGTGAGCATAAAAATGAAGCTAATTTTTACCTTGGACAAATCAGGGAAAAGCAAAAAGATTTTTCACGGGCAATAGACCGTTATTCAAAAGTGCAAACAGGTGTTTATGCGTTTGAGTCGCGTTTACGTATTATTATTTTATTGGGTAAACAGGGCAAGGTAAGTCAGGCGCGTGAACAGGTAAAAAATATTAAAGTTAACAAGCCGAATGAGCAAGTCAGGTTATACATTGCTGAAGGTGAAGTCTTACGTGAAAATAAAATGTATCTTGAGGCTCTTGAGCTTTATACAGATGGGCTAAGTGCTATTCCTGATAATCTGGATTTGTTGTATGCACGTGCACTTGTGTATGAAAAATTAAACAGAGTCGATGAAGCTATTACTGATTTACGCCACATTGTAAAGTTAGACCCGCAAAATATTCAAACACTGAATGCATTAGGTTATACCCTTGTTGATAAGACCGATAAGGTGCATGAAGGAATGGAGTATATTCAACAGGCGTATCAGTTGCGGCCAACCGATCCGGCTATTATAGATAGCATGGGCTGGGCTTATTATCGGCTGGGCAAGCTGGATAAAGCGGTTACTTATTTAAAGCGTGCTTTTGCCTTGTTTAATGATGCAGAAGTCGCTGCACATTTAGGTGAAGTCTTATGGATGCGGGGCGATAAAGATGAAGCAAAGCGTATCTGGAAAAATTCACTACGTGAAACGCCAGAGCATGACACGCTATTAAATGCGATTAAGCGTTTTATGCCCTAATTTTAAACTCCGTTAATTTATGTCAAAAATATTTGCATTAGTACTGAGTGTGTCTGTGAGTCTGGTTCTTGGCTCTTGTAGTTCGCTTGCTACAAAACCACCGACGGCTAAAGATATTTCTGAACAACAGGTGCAACAACGCTGGCAACAACGGCAGCAGCAATTATCCAGTTTACCGGACTGGCAAATGAAAGGCCGGATGGTGGTTGTGAACGGTGTCGAGCTTTGGGCATTGAGTGTGGACTGGGAACAACGTGGTGACAGTTATGTGATTTTTTTATCCGGGCCTTTTGGTGCGGGTAAAATCCAGTTAGCAGGCAGTGCCAATGGTGTTTTACTAAGAGATTCAGATAACCAGGTTTTTTATGCCTCGAGCCCTGAGGAATTATTGTTGGATCATACTGGCATTGCCATGCCGCTAAGTTATTTACGGTTCTGGATACTGGGTTTACTGCAGTCAGGTTCGAACCTTGCTGCAAATAAAGTCAAGTTTGATCAGCTTGGGCGGCTTGAATCATTAACCAGGGAAGAGTGGGATGTTAGTTTCAAACGTTACACAAAAACCGATAATGTCAGCGTTGAATTGCCGGACAAAATATTCATTCATAAGGGAGAGGACGTGGAAGTCCGTATCGTCGTGGGTGAATGGTTATTTAACCGAACCTGATAACCTCGTTTACCCATAACCATCTTAATTAAAAAGAAAATAAATGCTAAACAATCAGCTGCAATCCTGGCCGGCACCGGCAAAGCTTAATCTGTTTTTACACATTACCGGGCAACGTGATGATGGCTTGCATCTGTTGCAAACGGTTTTCCAGATTCTGGATATAGCCGACACCCTGCAATTTGATATTCGAAATGACGGTGTGATTACTCGTGTGAGTGAATCTGATATTCCGGAAGAAGATGACTTAATTGTAAAAGCAGCCCATTTACTCCAAAAGCAGGCCTCGGTGTCTCAGGGTGCTTCTTTATATATAGAAAAGCAGTTACCGGTTGGGGGTGGTTTGGGGGGGGGAAGTTCGAATGCGGCAACAACATTGGTGGTATTAAACAAATTATGGGGATGCGGGCTGAAAATGGACGAATTAGCAAGCCTGGGTGTGCAGCTTGGTGCCGATGTACCCGTCTTTGTGCGGGGCTTTTCAGCCTGGGCTGAAGGCATTGGGGAGCAAATTTCACCCTTAAATTTGCCAAAAAGTACCTATGTAGTCATTTTTCCGCAAGTTTTTGTCTCTACAGGGCAAATTTTTGCTCACTCGCAATTGCGGAGAGATTGCACAACGATTACAATACGCGACTTCTCGGAAGTGCTGTCCGATTCAGGTTTTGAGACAGCATTTCAGAGTGTAGAAAATGTTTGCGAACCGGTTGTTCGCAACATGGTTCCCGAGGTAGACGCGGCAATGAAAGACCTGGCGCAGTATGCCCCCACGAGATTAACCGGAACCGGCGCATGTGTTTTTGCGCGATTTGATTCAGAGGCGGCTGCCCGGTTGGCATGGCAGGCGTTAAAAGACAAGTGGCAGGTTTTTGTTGCACAAGGTGTAAATCGCTCGTCACTGTATGATGTTTTAGAGTCGGTATCTGCTAAGTAAAGTCAGTACCAACTTGCTAGTTTTTTTTCGATTAACTTACTTTAGTTAATTGTAAATTGGGCCGTCGCCAAGCGGTAAGGCACCAGGTTTTGATCCTGGCATGCGCAGGTTCAAATCCTGCCGGCCCAGCCATATTTATAACCTGACTGCGACGCATAGGAGATTGGGCATGCCCCATCGAATGGACAACCAGGCTGATGTCTCCGATCCCAAAATGGTGGTCTTCGCCGGTAATGCAAACCCGGAATTAGCCAATGCAATTGTACGTCGGCTACAAATTCCACTTGGCCGGGCCGTGGTTGGAAAATTCAGTGACGGTGAAGTGGCTGTCGAGATACTGGAAAACGTACGTGGTAAGGACGTTTTTATCGTGCAGTCAACGTGCGCACCCACCAACGACAATATAATGGAATTGCTGGTGATGATCGATGCGCTAAAGCGCGCATCGGCTGAACGTGTGACAGCCGTAATTCCTTACTTTGGTTATGCGCGTCAGGATCGCAGGCCACGTTCAGCGCGGGTGCCGATTACTGCACGTGTTATTGCCAGCATGATTGGTTCAGTGGGTGCAGATCGAGCATTAACCGTGGATTTACATGCCGACCAGATCCAGGGCTTTTTTGATATTCCGGTGGACAATGTTTATGCTTCGCCTGTACTACTCGGCGACGTATGGCGACAAAAATACCCCAACTTAATGGTGGTCTCACCTGATGTGGGTGGTGTGGTTCGCGCACGAGCATTGGCAAAACGCTTGGACGATGCCGATTTAGCCATTATTGACAAACGTCGCCCGCGCCCGAATGAAGCCAAAATTATGAATATTATTGGTGACGTTGAAGGCCGTACCTGCGTTATTGTTGATGACCTGGTTGATACAGCCGGTACATTAGGCCAGGCAGCGAACGCACTAAAAGAACATGGCGCAACAAAAGTTGTTGCCTATTGTACCCATCCGGTTTTTTCCGGGCGTGCAATCGAAAATATAGAAGCATCGGCACTGGATGAAATTGTTGTTACCGATAGTATTCCATTGTCTGAAGAAGCGCAGGCTTGCAGCAAGATTCGACAGTTAAGTATTGCGGAAATGTTGGCGGAGACGATGCGCAGGATAAGCTCCGAGGAATCTGTCAGCAGCATGTTCGTCGATTGACGAAGCGTGAGAGACTCGATAACGGCGTTGGAAGCAAAACTAAAAATGCTCATTTACTTAATGTAAACTCCGCTTTTTAGTTTCACTTCCGCCTTGTTCTCAAGCCTCTCACGCTTCGTCAATATGATGCAAATTTTTTTGGTTAATTAAATTTAGAATTATTTTTAGTTAACTGATTTATAAGCTATCTGGGTCGCACAGATAGCTCAGTTGTTATAAACGAAAGTTTGTAACGTTATTTTAAAACTTAGGAGAAAATCCAATGAGCGAGAGCTTTATTATTGAAGCTGAAGTTCGAACTGACACGGGGAAAGGTGCGAGCCGCCGCCTGCGTTATTCGGATAAAGTACCGGCTGTTTTATACGGGGCAGGAAAAGATCCTGTTGCATTAAC
>CAZEZI010000147.1:0-4985 GCA_964516315.1 uncultured Thioalkalispiraceae bacterium | reverse complement strand
CGGGGGGTCGCCTCTTCGGTACGTTCTTGTCCGGTATCTTCAGCCATTGTTAATGAAAACCTCGAATTAACTGATATACATTTAAAAACAACTCATTCGACTTTGGTGAAACATTTGAAATAGTGAGTAACACCAGCGAAAACCCAAGAATCATCGTAATAGGAAAACCAATAGCAAAAATATTTAACTGCGGTGCCGCTCGCGTCATAATGCCAAATGACAAATTAACAACCAGCAACGAGGCAATAGTCGGTATCGCAATACCTATCGCACCTGAAAAAATATAAGCACCCCAGGTTACAATTCCCCATAGGCTATCAGCCGACAAGCCGGTTATCGCTATGGGTAAGGTTTCAAACCCATCAACCATTATCTGAACTAAAACCAGATGCCCATTCAAACTTAAAAAAATAAGCACCACAAAAATAATATAAAACTGACTTACAACCGGTGCCTGTGTACCATTTTGAGGGTCAACCATAAGCGAAAAACCAAGTCCCATTTGCATTGCTACAATCTGGCCAGCCGTAATAATTGCTGCAAATACCAACTGCGTTGTAAAACCGATTGCAACACCAATGAGTATCTGGTTTGCGGTAACATACAAACCCTGCAAACTAAATACTTCCACCTCCGGCATTGGTGGTAATAAAGGAACAACAACGCTTGTTAACACCAGGCTAACAAAAAGTTTTATTCGCATCGGTACTGTTTTCGCACCAAATATTGGTGCCGTCATTACCACAGCACTCACCCTGAACAAAGGCCAGAGGAATGAACCCACTAATGCGGTTAATTCTGAGCCGGTAATAACCATTACTCACCTTATTAAATAGGGAATGTCTTGTATTAACTTAACAGTGTACTCAACTAAAATTCGCAACATCCAGGGACCTGCCGCCATCAAAACACCAAGCGTAACAATCAATTTGGGAATAAAACTTAAGGTCTGTTCATTAATCTGCGTTGCAGCCTGAAACATACTAACTAACAAACCAACAATTAATGCTGGCACTAAAATCACCACGATCAGTAAAAGAATAATTTCAAGTGCGTGCTGAAATATAGATAAGACGCTTTCAGGTGTCATGGCTAACCTCGGTTTATAGTCCGCAATCTAGAAACATTAAACATAAAAGCTGGACGCCAGCGTCCCCATTATTAAAGTCCAGCCATCAACCAGAACAAACAGCATGATTTTAAAAGGTAAGGAGACAATCATCGGAGACAGCATCACCATACCCATTGACATCAAAACACTGGCAACCACTAAATCAATTATCAGAAAGGGAATGAACAGTAAAAACCCAATCTGGAAAGCTGTTTTTAATTCACTTGTTACAAAAGCCGGCACTAAAACAGTAAATGGAATATCTTTTTTTGAGGCATAGTCTTTATCACCGGATATTTTCATAAACATACTGATATCCGATTCACGTGTTTGCCCTAACATAAACTCACGTAAAGGCTCGCCACCCTTATCGGTTGCTGTTTGGAAAGAGATGGAATCGTTTAAATAAGGTTGTAATGCCGATGTGTTAATCTGATTAAATACCGGCGCCATAACAAAAAAGGTTAAAAACAGAGCCAGCCCTATCAATGTTTGTGATGAAGGCGTTTGCATTAAACCCAATGCCTGTCGCAGAATAGACAGTACAATAATAATACGTGTAAAGGATGTCATCATCATTAATGCGGCAGGCAACAGGCTTAACACGGTCATTAATGCCAGAGTCTGAATACTGACAGAATAGACCTGATCACCACTCGCTTGTGTTTTTACAGAAAAGGCTTCAAACCCTTCGGCCGCCATACCTGAAGCAGGTAGAAATAACAATATCAGCCAGAAAATCCGTTTCATTTATCACCACCTGTCCTGAATTCATTTGCTGATGGTTTAATTGCTGTATTTCCAGTCTTTAAGCCAACAATCGCTGCCTGTAGTTTTTCCTGAAAGCCGCCAAAAGATGGGGGCGTTGCTTCAGATATTGGCTCTTCCAATTCTGATAACAGCTGAATATTAGTTTGTGTAACACCAACTAATAATTGCTTGTCCATAATCTGAATAACAATAATTTTTTCACGGTGGCCGACATTTAATCCGGCAACAACCTTTAAATTAGCTGAACAGGAAGAATTTAGAGCACCCATGCGTTTAGCAAGCCATGCGATAACAAAAATAAAGGCAACAACCCCGAACAAACCCAGAATCATTTGTAGGTAATTAGACACACCAATATGGGTACTGCTTTGCAGTCCATCTTCTATATTTTCATCCGGATTAACAGCGGGTTCAGGTTTGGATTTTAAGCGGGAATTCGACAGGGATGATTCTGTTTTTTCTGCTTCAACTGCAATGTTTTTTTTCCTGGAAGAATCTGTATTTTCAGCAGTACTTGCATAAGATATGCTGGCATAAGATATATTGGCCAGTAATAAAAAACTTATAATAAATATAACTTTTTTTGCAAAAAATTTACCTCTGGTTAGTTCCATAGCAACATCAATTAACGTAATTTCTTAACGCGTTCGGCTGGGCTAACCACATCGGTTAAACGAATACCAAACTTTTCGTTTACAACCACTACTTCCCCGTGTGCGATAAGTGTTCCGTTTACTAATACATCTAATGGTTCACCCGCCATTCTGTCCAGTTCAATAACCGAACCCTGATTAAGTTGCAATAAACTACGAATATTGACGCTGGTACGCCCGATTTCCATTGACAGTTTTACCGGAATATCTAAAATAACATCCATATTAATATCATCACCGGAAGCGGATGAATTATCTTCCAGGTTGTCAAACCCGGCTGCCGTCACATCTGCATCGGCGGTAGCGGTAGCGGCATCTGAACTAGAATCATCCGAGCTGGCGTCACCCGACTCTTCCAGGGCTTCTGCCCATTCGTCCATTACATCCGATTCATTATCTGAATCACTCATTATTTTCTCCTTCTAACATCAATATCGTATCAGCAACTGGAAGCCCTTTGTTAATCGGGCGATTAATTTTAACGGCCATCATGCCTTCCGACAGACCATACTCACAACGAAACAGCGGTATATCTCCACTCAGCAACGTCACTTCATCTGGCAAATCAATAGGAATAACATCGCCTTCTTTAAAATTCATCACCTCACGAAGTGATAAATCAACTTCGGTTAGTTCAGAATGCAGTGGTATTTCTGCCAGTTTTATTTCCTCCAGGAGCGATGTTGTCCAACGGTCATCTTTCTCTGATATATCACTTTGTAAACCTGCATCAAGTAACTCACGAATAGGTTCCAACATCGAATAGGGAAGTGTTACCTGAAAGTCACCACCACCCCCATCCAGTTCCACATGGAAAGTGCTTAATACCACCACTTCATTCGGGCTAACAATATTTGCAAATTGTGGATTAACTTCCCGGCTTAAAAATTCAAACTCAACTGGCAATACCGGCTTCCATGCCTCTTGCAAGTCTGCAAAAGCAAGATCAAGTACTAAACTAATAACGCGTTGTTCGGTAGGCGTAAATTCACGCCCTTCAATTTTTGCATGCCGCCCCGTACCACCAAAAAAGTTATCCACCAGAATAAAAACCAGCTTGGGGTCAAAAACACATAAAGCCGGCCCACGCAATGGTTTAAGCTTTACAATGTTCAAACTGGTGGGAACAAACATGCTATGCAAGTATTCGGAAAACTTGAGCATTTGTACGCCACTTACGGAAATTTCTGCAGAACGCCTTAATAAATTAAAAATACTGATTCTGAACTGGCGTGCAAAGCGTTCATTAATCATCTCAAGGGTTGGCATCCTGCCGCGAACAATGCGGTCATGCGAAGCAAAGTCAAACTGCCGGGCAACACCATCATTTAAGTCAGCATCATCCGTTTCAACATCGCCGCTATCAACACCATGTAATAGCGCATCAATTTCATCCTGGGATAAAAGCTCATTAACCGACATACACTATCCTCTACTGCATTACCAGGCTGGTAAAATAAACAGCCTGAATATAAGACTGTCCCGCAGCAGGTGCAGCGGCATGTCCACTTTTCGCTTCAGGATCGGCGGGTGGTGCACTACTCACTTCCGCAGCAACCGTCTGGTTAATTGAATTTAATAATTCAGTACGCAGCTTTTGTTTCCCTTCATGCGTATTTAGTACTTCATACTTCTGGCCACTTAATATCGTAATAATATTGTTACGAATAACGGGGGAATGTTCCTGTACTAAATCAATCGCATTTTGCGTATGAGCCATTACGGTTAAATCCAGTTGAACATAGCGAGCCTTTGTTGTGTCTTCAAAATTAATAATAAAGGTAGGACGTAATTCAGAATAAATAGCGTGTGCTGGTGCGACCGGTGCCGCTTCTTTAGCTTTTGCCCCATCCTTTGCACCTTCGCTATCATCACCACCTAATAAAAACATAGCTGCAACACCACCACCAACGGCAAGTATCACCACAATTAAAATAATAATCAGCAGTTTGGTTTTGCTTTTACCCGTTTGCTCTACGTCAAGATCAAGATCTTTTTCTTCTTCTTTCTTCGCCATGGATTTTCCTTAGGAAAGTAACCCTTATTAAAATAGTATTCGCCTGTGTTTGCATTAGCTAAATTGCAAAACACATGCCACGCCGGTCTGGTTTTTTATTTATAGTTAAATCAATGGATTAGAGAATGAAAATATCTGCACGCCAATCCATTGACGCAGGATGAGGGAAGCCTTGTCGAGTTACTGACTCGAACAAATTACTTTAGGGTAATAGTGATTTTTGTTACTTGTCCAGATTCATAAAATGAGTACGATAATAAATTAATTCATTAATGGAATCTTTTACATCATCCATAGCAAGGTGTGAAGACTGCTTGATTAAACCAGCTGAAATCTCTGGTTTCCAGCGTTTAACCAGTTCTTTAATACTACTCACATCAAGGTTGCGATAGTGAAAAAAAGCTTCCAGTTCCGGCATACAACGTGCTAAAAA
>CAZEZI010000146.1:0-5077 GCA_964516315.1 uncultured Thioalkalispiraceae bacterium | reverse complement strand
CCCCGACCCTCGCCTTGTAAGGGCGATGCTCTCCCAGCTGAGCTAAGCACCCGCTTTGAAGGCGCGCTAGTTTACGGCATCTTTTAAAGCTTTACCAGCTTTAAATCCTGGATTTTTTGATGCCTTAATTTGAATCGGTTCACCCGTACGTGGATTACGGCCAGTACGTGCAGCTCTATCTTTCACAGAGAAGGTTCCAAAACCCACTAGGGTAACTTGCTCACCCTTTACTAAAGCACCAGTAATTCCTTCTATAACAGCATCTACAGCACGTGTAGCCGCCGCTTTTGAGATATCAGAGCCTTCAGCTACTGCATCAATTAATTCTGATTTATTCACTTGTTTTCCCCTTAAATACAGGTGTTAATTTAAACCGTTAAAAGAACGGGTACGTTTTTTAATTATTGTTGGAAATAAATACTATATCAAAGATATTGAAATATATACTCAACTCACAACATAAAAGTTAGCTACCACCATCTATTAACATGGTAATAACAGCGCTAATTTCTAATTGATAATTTTAATGCGTTCGTAATGCGTTAGGTTTATCTTTATCCGTTTTACTCGAATTTTCCCCAACTTTTTCTTTATCATCAATTGGCTCTGGTTTGTACTGCAAAGCAATATCCAGAACTTGCTCAATCCATTGAACGGGTATTATATCTAATTCATTGGTAATTGTGTCAGGAATTTCTGTTAAATCGCGCTCATTTTCATGTGGAATAATAACAGTTTTTATGCCTCCACGTCTTGCCGCAAGAAGTTTTTCTTTCAAACCACCAATAGGCAACACTTGGCCACGTAAAGTGATTTCACCAGTCATGGCAACATCCGCTTTTACCGGAATACCGGCGAAAGCAGAAACCAGTGCAGTACACATACCAACACCCGCGCTTGGCCCATCTTTTGGAATAGCGCCTTCTGGTACATGAACATGAATATCATTCTTTTCAAAAGTTTCCTGTTTAATACCAAGCACACTCGCACGACTTCTAACGACTGTCATCGCGGCCTCTATTGATTCTTTCATCACATCGCCTAACTGCCCGGTTACGCTGTGTTTGCCTTTGCCCGTCATAAGAGCTGTTTCAATGGTTAAGAGCTCTCCACCAACTTCGGTCCAGGCTAAACCCGTTACCTGGCCAACCTGATCTTTTTCCTCAGCCCGACCATAACGAAAACGTTGCACCCCAAGATAGGTATCAAGGTTCTCAGGCGTAATCTCAACCGAATTCAGATCCTTCTCTAAAAGAATTTCTTTAACCACTTTTCGACAAATTTTAGCAATTTCACGTTCCAGATTTCGCACTCCTGCTTCACGGGTATAGTAGCGAATAATATCGCGAATGGCATCGTCGTGGATGCTAATCTCTTCTTCTTTTAATCCATTGCTTTTAATTTGTTTTTCTACTAAATAATTTAAAGCAATTTTTATTTTTTCATCTTCTGTATAACCCGATAATCGAATCACTTCCATTCTATCGAGCAATGGACCTGGAATATTCATTGTATTGGAGGTTGCAACAAACATAACCTCGGACAAATCATAATCCACTTCCAGATAGTGATCGTTAAAAGTATGGTTTTGTTCTGGGTCTAATACCTCAAGCAAAGCTGAGGCAGGGTCACCACGAAAATCCATCGCCATTTTGTCAATTTCATCGAGTAAAAACAGTGGGTTTTTGGTACCCACTTTCGTTAAATTTTGCACAATCTTACCCGGCATCGAGCCAATATAAGTACGACGATGGCCACGAATTTCAGCTTCATCTCTCACACCTCCCAAAGCCATGCGCATATACTTGCGCCCGGTCGCACGTGCGATAGACTTACCCAGTGATGTTTTACCCACTCCCGGCGGGCCAACGAGACAAAGAATAGGCCCCTTCATTTGTTTCATACGCTGCTGCACAGCTAGGTATTCTAAAATTCGTTCTTTAACTTTTTCCAGACCATAGTGATCTTCTTCTAAAACATCTTCTGCCTTGGCCAGATCATGTCTGACTTTAGAACGTTTTTTCCATGGAAGGCCGAGAACCCAGTCAAGATAATTTCTGACAACAGTCGCTTCTGCCGACATCGGCGACATCATTTTTAGCTTTTGAAGTTCGGATTTTGCTTTGGTTTTAGCTTCTTTTGATAAACCACCTGTTTCAATTTTTTGTTCAAGCTCTTCTATTTCATTAGGCACATCTTCCATGTCACCCAATTCTTTTTGAATCGCTTTCATTTGTTCATTTAGATAATATTCACGTTGGCTTTTTTCCATTTGACGTTTCACACGTCCACGAATACGTTTTTCAACCTGTAGTAGATCAATCTCGGATTCCATTAAACCCATTAAATGTTCAAAACGTTCCTTTAATGATTCTATTTCAAGTACAGTTTGTTTTTCTTCAACTTTAAGCGCCATATGCGCCGCAATGGTATCAACCAATCGGCCTGGGTCATCAATACTCGACAAAGAAGTAAGAATTTCAGGTGGGACTTTTTTATTTAATTTAACGTACTGATCAAACTGCGTTGTAAGAGAGCGAACTAAAACTTCTGACTCTCTATCATCAAGAATGTCATCATCATTTTCCAGAACTTGCGCGGTAAAATATTCTTCTGAATTTAAAAAGTGAACAATGCGTGCACGTTTATTGCCTTCGACTAAAACTTTTACCGTATTATCCGGGAGTTTCAATAGTTGAAGAATACTTGCAACCGTTCCCATGCGGTAAACATCATCAATTTCTGGTTCATCTTGAGAGGCACTTTTTTGAGCGACCAGTAAAATTTGTTTATCATTTTCCATTGCTGCTTCAAGGGCTTTTATGGATTTATCACGACCAACAAATAACGGGATGACCATGTGTGGGTAAACAACCACATCACGTAAGGGTAATACAGGGATAGCAGACATTTGATCTTCAATTAATTCAGACACGTTTTTCTCTCACTTTTAAGTGTACTCATTCCCTTTAGATATGGTGCCATCAAAGGGACGTTTCAATCCCTGAATTGAATTTATTGAAGAAGACTAATGTTCTTCAGATGAAGTCTTGCGCGTATCACTACCTTCATAGATAAACAACGGCTTACCACTTTCATCTATCACCGATTTTTCTATTACAACTTTATCAAGATGCTCCATCGAAGGTAATTCATACATCGTATCAAGTAACACATGCTCAAGAATAGATCGCAAGCCACGTGCACCTGTTTTACGTTCTGTTGCACGTTGCGCAATAGCACGTAAGGCATCAATTCTAAATTCAAGTTCAGCGCCTTCCATTTCAAACATTTTTTGATATTGTTTGGTTAAGGCATTTTTGGGTTCAGTTAATATTTGTATTAATGCATCTTCATCTAACTCACTAAGCGTTGCAACAACAGGAAGACGACCAACAAACTCTGGTATTAATCCATATTTAGTTAAATCTTCTGGTTCAACTTCATGCAATACATCACTGATTGTTTTTGAGTCGTCCTTACTTTTTACTTCGGCACCGAAACCAATGCCGCCTTTTTCTGAACGGTCTCGAATAATGCGATCTAGGCCGGCAAATGCACCACCACAGATAAAGAGGATATTACCCGTATCAACCTGTAAAAATTCCTGCTGCGGATGTTTGCGTCCACCTTGAGGTGGAACAGAAGCAACCGTGCCTTCAATTAATTTTAATAAAGCTTGCTGTACGCCTTCACCCGATACATCACGAGTAATAGATGGGTTATCTGACTTACGGGAAATTTTATCAATTTCATCAATGTAAACAATACCAGTCTGCGCCTTTTCAACATCGTAGTCGCATTTTTGTAATAACTTCTGAATAATATTTTCTACATCTTCACCAACATAACCAGCTTCGGTCAGGGTTGTTGCATCAGCAATAGTAAAGGGTACATTCAACATACGCGCAAGCGTTTCAGCCAAAAGTGTTTTACCACAACCGGTTGGGCCAATTAAAAGGATATTACTTTTAGATAATTCAACGTCATCTTTCTTCTGACCAGTTTCGAGACGTTTATAGTGATTATAAACAGCAACCGCTAATACTTTTTTTGCACGTGGCTGACCTATTACGTACTCGTCAAGAATGCCACTGATTTCCTGGGGCGTTGGTAACTTTTCCCCATTACTGGAAGCATCTTGATCCTGCACTTCCTCCCGAATAATGTCGTTACAAAGTTCAACACATTCATCGCAAACAAAAACCGAAGGGCCTGCTATAAGCTTGCGAACTTCGTGCTGGCTTTTGCCACAGAAAGAGCAATACAGTAGTTTACCGTTATCGCCTGAATTCTGCTTGTCATCACTCATCTGCCATGCCTCTTAACTTTACAAATAATAGTCGTATACCATGCGTTGTTTTTCATTGCTTTTCAAGTCCTTAATTTAAAAAAAGAGACTTGACTAACCGCTGTTTTTATCAATAACGACTCATTTCAAAACAACAAATCGCGCTTAATCTTTCGATTTTGAAACATCCCGCTTATCAATAACCTTATCAACTAGGCCATATCCTACTGACTCCGAAGCGCTCATAAAGTTATCACGATCAGTATCATTTTTAATCGTATCCATATCTTGCCCGCTGTGATCCGCAAGAATCTTGTTTAAACGGTCACGGACGTCCAGTATTTCTTTGGCGTGTATTTCGATATCGGTCGCCTGCCCCTGGAAGCCGCCAAGAGGCTGGTGAATCATAGTGCGAGAATGAGGTAAAATAAAGCGTTTACCTTTTGCGCCACCTGTTAATAGCACCGCGCCCATACTCGCTGCCTGGCCAATACACATCGTACTAACGTCCGGTTTAATAAACTGCATCGTATCGTATATTGATAAACCCGCTGTCACTGAACCACCTGGAGAATTAATATATAAATGAATATCTTTATCAGGATTTTCTGATTCCAGAAACAACATTTGTGCAACCACCAAGTTCGCCATATGATCTTCAACCGGGCCAACTAAAAATATCACACGCTCTTTAAGCAGTCGCGAGTAAATATCATAGGCACGTTCTCCGCGAGCCGTGGTTTCGACAACCATGGGCACCATTTGTGAACGAATATCCATATTATC
>CAZEZI010000145.1:0-5116 GCA_964516315.1 uncultured Thioalkalispiraceae bacterium | reverse complement strand
GCGCTTGCTTTGCAAGCTCAGGCATAAGTGCGCGTACAAATAGGCTATAAATGAGTACATTAAATATTTTTTACCTTATTCGAGAGACGCCGCGCTTGCTTTGCAAGCTCAGGCATAAGTGCGCGTACAAAAAGACGCGCACTAAACCTTATAACCTCGGTGCAGGGCGACGATACCGGCACTTAAATTAAAATAGTCGCACTGCTCAAAACCGGCATTGGCCATCATCTCTTTTAGTGTGTCCTGATCGGGGTGCATGCGGATAGATTCGGCAAGGTAGCGGTAACTGTCTGCATCATTAGTGATCAACTTGCCAATAAATGGCAAAACCTTAAAGGAATAAGTATCGTAAATCGGGGTGAGGGCTTTAATGGTGGGTTTGGAAAATTCCAGCACCAGTAACTTACCACCAGGCTTTAATACCCGATTCATCGATTTTAATGCGGCATCTTTGTCCGTTACATTGCGCAAGCCAAAGGCAATGGTAATCAAGTCAAAATGGTTATCTGGAAAAGGCAGGCATTCGGCATTGGCTTGCACGTAATCGACGTTACCCAAAATGCCTTTGTCGGTTAAACGCTCGCGGCCCACATTGAGCATGGAATTGTTGATATCCGATAAGGTCACATGGCCGCTCTGGCCGACAATACGCGCAAATTTGGCGGCTAAATCGCCAGTGCCACCTGCTAAGTCCAGTACTTTTTGCCCCGGGCGCACGCCGCTTATTTCAATGGTATAACGCTTCCAGAGACGATGAATACCCATCGACATCAGGTCGTTCATTACATCGTATTTATTGGCAACCGAATGGAAAACCTCGGCCACTTTGCCTTGTTTTGCGGACGTTTCAACCGTTTCGTAGCCGAAATGGGTTTTGTCTGAATTAAGCGTTCCTGACATAGTAGCTATCTCAAATTAACAAAAAGACTATTATAAACCAAATTGGAGGCGAGCAATATGGCTAGATATTCTACTTCTCTTTTCACCAAAATAGCTAACTAAATGATTCTATTGAGCTAATTTTTTGCATAACTGAGAAACTGTGCTTCAATTGTCCCTTTTGAATAACAGCGAACAGCCGGATTAGCATTTGAAGGATAAATGCCAGGCTCTTTTGTCGTTAATGTAAAAGAAACCGGATCCCACTTAAACGTACCATTGCGTAAATATTTTCCTGAGTTACGTTGTGTGTAGTATTCACCAGAAAAAGTTCGGCGTACTTTATAGCGTGCATTGACACTAATTTCCGTTTGGCGGTCATTTACAGGTGACATATAAACATTGACTGTTCCGCTTAATGTTGAACGTGGTGAAACGTCATACCAATAATAATATTTATTATGCAAAACAACTTCGTATTTTTTTGAATTTGCAACTGAATAATCAAAACTACGAGGCTTACCATCATAATCAATTAATCGATGGTTTATTCCACAGTCAATATATTTTTCTACATCAGCAGGATTTTCAATTTGATATTCCAGATTAATAATACGTGAGGCTTTTTCTATATTATTAATTCGATATTGGCTAACCGTCATTCGCTTAACCATGTCGTTCCATGCCTGCTCAAAAGGCTTATTTATAACAACACTGTTTTTGATTTTAGTTGATGCCGCGGGGGAATGTTTAAAATTCATCGTTGCAGGTGCAGCGCACCCAACAAGCGTGGTCACGAGTAGCAGCAACATTACTATATTTTGTAATTTCATAATCATCTCCTTATTTTTCAATCTATATCCATTAGCAGTGGATAAGATGATTATCCATTGGCATAGCTATGCTGTCTATTAGTCAAATGTATGAAATAACGAGTATCTTGATTGATTTATAACCAAAAAATAAGCTTGAAGCTAAATTCTTATGCTAAAAGTGCCTTGAATAGATCGCACACCAATAAATTTTAATCTTTATTAAACTCAAAGGCATCCGATATATAGTTTTCTTCGGCCAGCCCTGCCGCTTTAAAAGCATCCTGAGCAGCATAGACCATTGCTGGCGGCCCGGCAGCATAGATTTCATGCCCGCTTAAATCCGGATAGTCTGCCAGTATTGCTTCATGCACCCAGCCTGTTCGACCCTGCCAGTTATCTTCAGGTTTAGGATTGGATAAAACCGGGGTATAACGAATAAGGGGATTTAACCTGGTGAATTTTTTTGCCACCTCATCCATATACAAATCCTCCAGCGCGCGCACTCCCCAGTAAATATGGATTGGACGCTCCATACCCGTTTTTAACGCGTGCTCAACCATGCCTTTAATGGGCGCAAAACCGGTACCGCCAGCCATAAAAATCATCGGCTTTTTACTTTTTTCACGAATATAAAAATTACCGTGCGGCCCTTCAATGCGAAACATTTCTTTTACAGTCATTTTGGCAAAAACGTCCGTGGTAAATTGACCATCGGCAATATGGCGAATATGCAGCTCGATATATTCATCGTCATGCGGCGCATTGGCAATGGAAAAACTGCGGTGTTTACCTTCTTCCAGAAGAAAGTCGATATATTGCCCAGCTAAAAACTGCATTCGCTCAGTTGCAGGCAGCTTTAATTTTAAATACATCACATCGTGGTTGAGTTTTTCGAGTGCCTCTAAACGACAAGGCAGCTTTACCACTGGAATATCCTTACCTGTTTCAGCTTCACGCGACTCAATAACCAGGTCTGTTTTAGCCTGTGCCTGACAGAATAAAGCCATACCGTCTGCCTTATCTGCATCAGACAACGCACCAGGCACTTCGCTGTACGCCACTTCCCCTTGCAACAATTTGCCCATGCATTTGCCACATTTACCATTGCGACAGCCATAGGGCAAGTGCACCCCTTGGCGGATGGCAGCCTCTAAAACTGTTTCGTCGCTATTAATGCTGAACTCGTGGCCAGTTGTTTCGATTTTGACGCTATTTGCCATAAACGGGTATTCTCATTGGTTACCGGTGCGGCATTATACCTTATGGCTGTGCCAGAAAAACCCCGAAACAGTGTGTCTATTATCGGCCGCCATCACCTAAACTCATCTATGCCATAAAAAACGGCGCCCTATAGCAACAAAAAGGGCGCCGTTTTTTATTGGTCTGGAATAAACTTAGTTGCTTTCGATCATTCGCCCATTATGTGGCTGAACAGGGCGTACATTTTTGTGGATAACATGACTAAAAGCCCCAACTTGCGCCGCAGATACCTGCACCGGCGTTTGTAATACCATCCAGTTTACATTTTCACTGCATGGTGGCGTGGTTAACGAGCCGGAATAATGATAATAATTTGTTTTAGCCGGTAATAATTTTGCAACCGTAATACCGGCTGCCAGCGCTTTTTTATCCCCTGCTTTTTCTGGCATGTATTTCCAGAGCTTCGTTAATGTTTTGCTTTCTTTCCCCGCTTTAAACAAAACACCGACCACGCCTAATTGACCATCTTTTGCCTGATGCACAAAATGGGCAACCATATCCGCAGGCTGGCCATTAATAGTATGCTCTGAGGGTGAATGGAAATGAAATTGTAATAAATTATAAGTTTTACCGTCAACAGTAACCGTGCTGCCTTTTTTCATATTAACCTGTACGGTATGGCCATTGTTTAAAATTTCTTTGGGTTCGGCCGTGTAGCTAAAATTAATTTTACTTAAGTTGGCTTTATGGGTAACACTGATATCAATCGGTGATTGCTTTTTACCATCTTTGCATGTTTCATAGCTGTGGCTTAAATTGCCCCAGTGTGAAGGGCCTTCTTTCCCTTCGTAAGCCCAGTGCGAACCACTGCCGGCAAAAGCAGAACTTATAATAAACAGGCTAACAGCCGACGCAGCAAATATTTGTTTTAGATTCATTTGTAATCCTTTTTCTAATGTGTGTTTAGATAATTTAATGGTGACAGGCATGATACCTGGCACCGCCGGACGACACAGCAATGGCAATACAATCACTAACGAGTAGTTCATTAGGGGCTGTTGATCTTTCATCTATTGCCTGATTTTGGCTAATTTTAGCCCTGCCTGCGTTATTTTTTACTACCAATGGAGTGCATTGATACGTAAAAAATGCCTTATCAGGATTAAAATTTTCTCAAAATCAGCCTAACATCTGAAAGGTCAACAGCCCCTAGTCTTTCGAAAAAATGCCCAGCTCGTCCCAGATGGCATCAATGTGTTGCTTAACCGAATCATCCATTGTAATTGGCACACCCCATTCTCGTGTGGTTTCGCCCGGCCATTTGTTGGTGGCATCCATTCCCATTTTACTGCCCAGGCCGGAAACGGGTGAGGCAAAATCCAGATAATCGATCGGTGTGTTTTCAATGAGTGTGGTATCGCGGGCGGGATCCATTCGTGTGGTCATCGCCCAGATTACATCTTGCCAGTCTCGTACGTTTACATCGTCGTCCACAACAATAACAAATTTTGTATACATAAACTGTCGTAAAAATGACCAAATGCCCATCATTACCCGCTTGGCATGTCCGGCGTATTGCTTTTTCATACTAACGACAGCAACACGGTACGAGCAACCTTCCGGTGGCAGATAAAAATCGACTATCTCTGGAAACTGCTTTTGTAAAATGGGAACAAACACTTCATTTAAGGCCACACCTAAAATCGCAGGCTCATCGGGTGGCCGCCCTGTGTATGTACTGTGGTAAATGGGTTTTTCTCTGTGGGTGATACGCTCAATGGTAAACACGGGGAATTTGTCTACTTCATTATAGTAACCCGTGTGATCGCCAAAGGGACCTTCATCAGCCATTTCATCGGGATGAATAACACCTTCTAATACATATTCGGCTGCGGCGGGTACTTGTAAGTCATTGCCTATGCATTTGGTTACTTCTGTTTTTGCGCCACGCAATAATCCGGCAAAGGCGTATTCCGACAAGCTGTCGGGTACCGGCGTCACCGCACCTAAAATTGTTGCAGGATCGGCACCAAGCGCAACGGCAACCGGAAACGGTTCACCCGGATGTTTTTCCTGCCAGTCTTTAAAGTCCAGCGCACCACCACGGTGTGCCAGCCAGCGCATAATGACTTTATTTTTTGCAATGACCTGTTGGCGATAAATACCCAGATTTTGCCGCTCTTTATTTGGCCCTTTGGTTACCACCAGCGCCCAGGTAATTA
>CAZEZI010000144.1:0-5154 GCA_964516315.1 uncultured Thioalkalispiraceae bacterium | reverse complement strand
AACCCGCATTCAAGTTAAACGTTGCCCTTTGAAGCCCCATTGCTAGCGCCATTGCCAGCGCCATTCTCATCCGCCATTGGCAATTTAACACTGCGAGAAGGCACAACCGTTGAAATAGCATGTTTGTACACCATCTGGCTAATGGTATTTTTAAGTAAAACCACAAAATTATCAAATGATTCAATTTGTCCCTGCAATTTAATTCCGTTTACCAAAAAGATGGATACAGGTATACGATCTTTACGAAGGGCATTTAAAAAAGGATCTTGCAATGATTGACCTTTGCTCATCGTGAATTCTCCTTGTTGTTATTCTTATTTTGCATACGATTCAGCAAGCTAAGATAGTGTGTAGTATGTGAAAAAACCCTGCGCTAATTTTTATGCAAAAACATTAAAATTTGAAATAATGGCCCAGGCAACTCAAATAATAGTAGCACAAGCCCAAAAAAATTAAACACGGGCAAAATTTAAATCTCTCTATGAGTTTAAATAGGGATGTGAGCTAACAATTTCAAGGCCAATTTCTTAATATCTGCCGGATTTGCGTCCATCTCCCCGCTATCCAGCCAAATGGCGTCTTTTTCATTGCGCAACCAGGTTAACTGCCTTTTTGCTAATTGCCGCGTTACCACGATACCGCGCTCAACCATGCTATGGTAATCGCGCTGATTGTCCAGATATTCCCAAACCTGGCGGTAACCCACTGCCCGCATTGAGGGCATAGCTATATTTAAATCCCCTCTATTGTACAGGGCTTCCACTTCATCTATAAAACCGGATTCAAGCATTTGATAAAAACGTTTTTCAATTCGCTGATGGAGTACCGCACGATCCTCCGGGTTCACAACCAGTTTGGTTACGTTATAAGGCAGTGCATTTTCAAATTTAGTCTTTTGCTGCAATACGGACAGCGGCTCGCCACTAATTTCATACACCTCCAGTGCACGCTGAATGCGCTGCGGATCATTAGGGTGTATTTTACTCGCCGCAACAGGATCCACTTGCTGTAACTTTTCATGCATGGCTTGCCAACCAAGTTCAGCCGCTTGTGCTTCAAGCTCTTTGCGCACCGCTTCATCGGCTGCTGGCAGTTCAGATAAGCCACCAAGCAAAGCACGAAAATACAACATGGTGCCACCAACCAGTAAGGGTATTTTCCCCTGTTCTGTAATATCAGCCATTGCAGCAAGAGCATCCCGCCGAAACTCGGCGACGGAATAGGCATGACTCGGATCTAAAAAGTCGATTAAACGATGCGGTGCCATTGCTAATGTAGATGCATCCGGTTTTGCTGAGCCAATATTCATGTCTTTATAAATCAAGACTGAATCAACACTGATAATTTCAACCGGTAAATGTTGTACCAGGTGAACAGCAATATCGGTTTTACCGGAAGCCGTTGGCCCCATTAAGCAAACAACCGGTGGAAAATTTTTTAATCTGTCTACTGTCATTCACTCATCAACCAGTTTTGCCGATATGTTGGCCTGAAATAATTTATTGACTTCCGCAACACTGAGTACACGCCAGAGTTTATTTTTATAGGGTGAGTCAACGCACAGGTTTGCAAATGCTCTTTCAATATCATCTAAGTGCTGTTGCCATTCAGACAAGGCCTTTGATTCTGAATGTTTATCTAATTGAACAAAACGACTCAGCAACGGAATTAATGTTGCACCATCTATTTTTTTTTCCAGTTTTAAACTGGTTAATAATTGGGTTATTAATGTTCCATATGAGCAATGTTGTAATACCGCCGGCGCAGCACGTAGCACCAGCGTATTTTTTGTTTGTAAGCTTAAATCAAAACCCAATGACTGAATCATATCCTGATAATTATCGACACTATCACACAGCTGTGCATCTAATTCGAGACTCAGTGGAAAGATAAAAGGTTTTACTTCGACACCGCCTTTATTTATCGTCTGTGCTTTAAATTGCTGCAACCATTGTTGCTCGACCTGATGTTGCGCCACTCTTAAAAGATGAATAACAACCAGGCCTTGTTGTGACTGGCAAATTAGATAATATGGCTGACAAAAGCCGATAACTGTACCAAGTAAGCCTTGTTGTGATGATGCAGGCTGAGTTTCTTTTGTATAAGGCTCTGAATATACAACCGGTTTATGCCCAACAGAAGACGCGCCACCATATGCTGCACCGCTATAGCCTGAAGATGGTTCATTCATAGTATGTTTACTGGCTTTGTATTCAGTAACAGTTTGTTCTTCTCTATCAAAAACAAAAGTATCATCCACATCCGAATGATTACTTTGTGTTTTATTTAATGCGTCCTGTATAACGTGGTTAACAAAGTCATGTACTAATCGTATTTGCCGAAAGCGCACTTCATGTTTTGTCGGGTGAACATTTACATCCACTTGCTGTGGATCCAGTTGTAAATTTAAAACATAGGCAGGGAAACGCCCCGGCGGTAATACGGCCTGATATACCTGCCGCAATGCATGGCTAATCACTTTATCTTTTACTATCCGGCCATTGACATAAAAATATTGCATATCGGTCTGGCCGCGAGAATAACCTGCATTGCTCAACCAGCCTGTCATGCTCAATTGCGAAGCCTGATATGAAACCAGCAAAGCCTGTTGAACAAATTGCTTGTCGAGTAACTTTTCAATCCGCTTTGTTTTTAAATCGGCAGTGAGTGCCTGAGGTAATCGATGCACCACTCGCTGGTTATGCTTTAATACAAATTCAATATCGAAACGGCTTAAGGCAATACGTTTAACCACATCTTCTATATGCCTGAACTCGGTACGTTCACTACGTAAAAACTTGCGCCTTGCCATGGTATTATAAAAAATATCACGAACAATAATGCTGCTGCCAACCGGATGAGAAGCGGGTTCAAATTGATAGCTGAGCGTACTATCAGTACTGCTATTAGACCAGCGCCAGGCCATCTGTTGTGACTCGGTACGCGATATTATTTCAAAGCGACTGATAGAAACGATACTGGCAAGTGCTTCACCCCGAAACCCCATACTTTCAATTGCCGTTAAATCATCAAAGCTGGATATTTTACTGGTGCAATGCGCCTGTACTGCGAGTGTCATTTCCTGTTCTGGAATGCCGTGACCATCATCACGGATTTTAATCAGTTGCAAACCACCCTTTTGAATATCAACTTCAATATACGATGCACCTGCATCCATTGAGTTTTCGATAAGTTCTTTAACGATAGACGCTGGGCGTTCAACCACTTCACCGGCCGCAATCTGGTTTGCAAGTTGAACAGGAAGTTGTCGAATAGGAGAGCGTGTAAGTTCAGCGGTGTTCATATGAGCAGCTTATCATATTTTTTTAACCACAAAGAAGAGCCTGCCCCACGAAGTACCCTGGGTACACGAAAAACATTAAAAAATGTTGTTTAACTTCTTCGGTTAAATTTTTTAGCTACGGTAAGGAATACGTAAAACCGAACCTACACGAATACGATCATTGGCTAATTTATTCACGCTGCGGATCGTTGCAACACTCACACGATAACGATTGGCAATGGCGGACAATGTTTCACCCCGTGTAACACGGTGTTTGGTGTCCCTATTTATATTCCCGAGCGCCAGCAAACTGCCCGGTGGTGGGTTGGCATGAAAGTAATTCCGCACACCTTTTAAAATAGCCACGGCAATACGTTGCTGATGCTTGCCACTGCGCAGTTTACGTTCTTCAGCCGGGTTCGATATAAAAGCCGTTTCAACCAGTATAGATGGAATGTCCGGTGCTTTTAAAACTTTAAAGCCCGCTTGCTCAACCGTCTTTTTATGCAGATGGGCAACTTTGCTCAAATTGCCCAATACATGGTTTGCAACCTGGTGGCTGGTTTCCATAGTGGAATTTTTTACCATATCAACCAGCACCAGTTTTAATAAATCGTCATCAATTTCTTCGAAATCAATACCACCGATCATATCGGACTGGTTTTCTTTTTCAGCCAGAAAACGCGCCGCTTCACTACTGGCACCCCGATCAGAAACGACAAAAACGGAGGTGCCTTTTGCTTTTGTATTTCTAAATGCATCGGCATGAATGGAAATAAAAATATCCGCCTGCTTACGACGCGCTATCTTGACCCGGTTTTTCAGGCTTACGTAGTAGTCACCCGTGCGGATCATAACCGGGCGCATACCACGTTCACGTTTTACTAATTTTTCCAGGCGTTTGGCTATGGCCATTACCACGGTCTTTTCACGTGTACCACGGCGACCAATTGCGCCAGGATCTTCACCCCCATGCCCCGCATCAATTGCGATAATAATGTCACGTTGGCGATTTTTATATTTTAACTTATTTGCAGGTTTGGCTTTTTTAACTGTTTGCTTGCCAACAAGGTCAATCACTAACCGATGACCGTATTCACGGTTAGGCTTTAACAAAAAGCTTTTAGGTCGAACATTCGAGCGTAAATCCAGAACAATACGCAAGTCATTGCGGTTACGCGAAGCATAACGGATATCTTTAACAAAGCCTTTGGCAAAATTCAGATGAGAAGAGCTACCTCGCATCCGTGCGTGACTGAGATCAATAACCAGCCGATTGGGTGATTTCAAGCTAAACAGGGAATGGTTAACCGGTGCGCTTAAGTCAAAAACCAGGCGCGTGTTATCAGGTGCCGGCCACATACGAATGCTTTTTACTTCTGCTGCATATTTTGAAGCCGCATGCACCGATGCCGCCATACCAGACAGTACAATAGCAGCCCAAAAGCCGCATAAATACGCTAATAACCGACCTTGTGTAAACCTTAACATCATTACACCCACTTTCATTATAACTGACCCTATTGCTAACTTTGGCAAAAATCAGCCTAAATTACAAGGTAAAAGTCTATAATTTTTAATAAGATAGAGGTAGTATTTAAAAGCTTTTCTAGGTTAGTTCACAAAATAGTCTGAATTTTTAATGTTTTTTGCACCATAAAAGTGCAATATAGAATAATCGTGGACTTTAGTCTGCTCCACACTTATTCTTTTCATTCCCCCACAAAAAATAACAATAAACTTCAATTTTAGGAAGTTTCAAACAAAAAGAAAAATAGGACAAAGGAAGTATTATGGAAAGCATCCATACAGAAAGCGGAACAAACATAAACAACCAACCTTTTGAATTTACCGGCAAAGCACTCGAATAC
>CAZEZI010000143.1:0-5155 GCA_964516315.1 uncultured Thioalkalispiraceae bacterium | reverse complement strand
TCCCCGGCTCCCACTTAAGCACCTGTGCCTGATTGCCGATACAGGCGAACAGGAGCGGTACTTCTACGGCTTTGCCTGCAAGGCAGGCCCATGGGAAAAGAAGGAACATGGCCAGAAACGACATAACACCCTACGAACCACTGAGTCGGTCGAGCCAGCTGGTTTTGGTAAGCTTTATGATTTACGCCCCCTGGTATCTCGGCTGGCGGCTTACCAGCTTCAACCCAGAAGCATTACTATTCTCATGGCTGGTTTATGCTGCCGAAGTGTTCGGCTTTATCACTGCGCTACTGCATTTTTTCATGACCTGGAGACTGACAAAGCGTACTGCCCCTGATGTCCCCCCCGGCCTCAGCACCGACATCTTTATTCCAACTATTAACGAACCTGTTTCGATTGTGCGCAAAACACTGCTCGCAGCACGACATGTCGATTACCCCCACCAGACCTGGTTGCTCGATGACGGGAACCGTCCGGAGATAAAAGCCCTTGCGGAAGAGCTGGGTTGTAAATACCTGGCACGGGAAACAAATGATGGCGCAAAAGCGGGTAACCTGAATAATGCCCTTGCCCATAGCTGCGGTGAATTTGTAGCAATATTTGACGCCGACCATGCCCCGCAAAGAAATTTTTTACTCAAGACGCTGGGGTATTTCTGCGATCCGAAGCTGGCCTTTGTACAAACACCTCAGGATTTTTACAATCTGGACTCCTATCAACACCGATGGAAACACAACAACAGGCATGTCTGGACAGAACAATCCCTGTTTTTTCGGATTATTCAGCGCGGCAAAGACTACTGGAACGCGGCATTTCTCTGTGGCAGCTGTGTGGTATTAAGACGCAGCGCACTGGAAGCCATTGGTGGATTTGCAACGGAAACAGTAACTGAAGATCTGCATACGTCACTACGACTGCATATGAAAGGATTCCGCTCCCTTTATCATCATGAATCCCTGGCCTTTGGTCTGGCACCAGATAAAGTTTCTGCATTTCTTAATCAACGTATTCGTTGGGGACAGGGTGCTATGCACGTATGGCGCAAAGAGGGATTGCTGTTTAATACCCGCCTGACCCTGGCGCAGCGCATGAACTACATGGCATCGGTACTGACTTATTTCGACGGCTGGCAGAAAATTATTTTTTACACTGCTCCCATTATCGTACTGGTGACCGGTACGATGCCAATCAACACCTTAAGTACGGAGTTTCTCGCATACTTTATTCCTTATTTCATACTTACCTTCTGGGCGTTTGAAGAAGTCGCACGAGGCTATGGCCGCAGCCTTTTCATTGAACAATACAACATGATTCGCTTTGCCGCATTCGCTCGATCTACCCTGGCAATTTTCAGCGGCAAGCTTCGCTTCAAGGTGACAGACAAGTCTGGCAGCACATCGACACCGGAAAGTCGCCATATGATCCCTCAGATACTGGTATTAGCTTTCAGCGTGATAGCGATAATAGTTGGCATCAGTTTAACCGTTTATCACACATGGCTCCCGGCAGAGGGATTGATCGCCAATGTATTCTGGGCCGGCATAAACGCATCCCTTGCGCTTGCGGCTGTTGTTTTCACAGTACATCGTGGGCACAGGCGTGTCGTCTACCGGTTCCCGGTTTCATTACCCGTTAGCCTTGACACTCCTTCAGGAAAAACATATGGAACCATAGATGATATTTCCTCAAAGGGTTTCAGGCTGTATGCGAAATTACCGGAAAACATCAGTATTGGCGACACGCTAACCGGTGAACTGTTAATCCCCACCGGCTCTCTGAAATTTCATGCTGTCGTACGCAGAACCATCGAGGGTCATACGGAAAATAACGAGTATATAAAAGCATTCGGTTGTGAATTTCAGTGGAACAATGCAGCAGAACAGGATGCTCTTGATCTGTTTCTGTACGGATCGGACTTGCAATGGCAGTTGCATAACCTGCAGGAACACGCATCAACCCCGATAGAAACTATTGCCAAAGTATTTAAACACAGACTCCGCAGTTCCGTTTTGACGACAGCCAACTGGGCGCCGGTTATTTATTTTACAAAAAACGAGGCTCAACGACACAAGCCGGGCATTGGGCTGATATCAAGACTGGGCGATTCCAATACCGACATTTACGCACTGCTGTTTGACAAGCTGGCGGACAATACAATCATCGAAGGGACAATAGTGACACGCTCTGAATCCAGCCCACTGTGTGCTTCAATCGATCTCCAGCGAAATATGAAAAGTCCGGTAGCACCCATCTTCCTTTATTCAGTGAAATTAGAGAATGACAACGTGTGTGAAACAGACCGCGTTCACTCTATCCTTTCTTCGCTGAAAGGAAAAAAACCGCGATGGCGTCGTGAGATGACAACCAACGTGCATAAGATCTCTGCCGGCCGGCTGAAATCCGGGCTTTTAATCCCCGGCTTTCTGATTATGGCGCTTTCCAGTCTGCTTCCGGCGCCGACACAGGCCCGCGAGCTGCTATCCATGTTCGGGCTGGAAGTCAGCCCCGGAAATTCCTATGCGTACGCAGGCTTTATCGCACCCGTGTCGGATACACATTTTGGTCGCGGCTGGGTACAACGTTACTGGCTCGACTGGCTGACTTACGAATACGGCAGCACCCAGATAACCAGGGCCACGGCACCGGGTGCGTCAGCGGCACTGGGTTATACCTGGTCAGGATCAGACTATCGCTATACAACTTACTTCGGCCTGGGTTACCGCAGAACAAATCTGTCTCCGGACGACCCTAATAATATTGCCCGGGGGGACCAGCTGGGAGTGGTAATGCAATTCGATGGCGAAAAAGCGTTGCCACAGCACTGGAAAGCTGAGGCCATTGTAAGCCTGGCCACTGCCGATTCAGGTTACTGGTCACGGCTTCGCCTGATCAGGGATACAGGTCGCCTGATAAATATCGGCAGTGAATTTATATTACAGGGCAACCTCGAGTACACCAGCTGGCAAGTCGGAATCATAGGAACCGGATTAAAAATCGATTCGAGCACCGAGCTTGGCCTGAAAGCAGGCTTTCGTCACAACTCAAATGAAAGTGCAACCAGTTACTTCGGCTTCGAGATTGCCCGCAATTGGTAGGGGTGCTCAGCATTGTTTACCGCATTTTCCCTCGCTAACGAAGCCTGTTGCTATACAATAGAAAAAATCTGTATGGTTTTTTGCCACAGGTAATGACCCAGACGCTAACAGGCATGCCTAACCCTTTCGGATATCCTGTTGATATGAAAGACAAAATAACTCACTTCGGTTTTACCGATGCCCCCTATGAAGAGAAGGTTCGCAAGGTCGCGAGCGTATTCCATTCGGTGGCCGACAAGTACGACATCATGAATGAACTTGATACTGTTCTTATGGGTAAACGTGTTTCAATCCACGCGCCTGTGAAGGCGCGACATCCTGCTGATGGAGGTTGGCCCTCAATATGGGTTTCAATCCACGCGCCTGTGAAGGCGCGACTTCACCGACACGCTTAACGAATGCTGTTAAATTTGTTTCAATCCACGCGCCTGTGAAGGCGCGACCACCCACGATGCCTGTAATGCAGCCCTTGCTGTTGTTTCAATCCACGCGCCTGTGAAGGCGCGACCCCTGAAATGCTGATGCCTGAAAGGATAATATTAGTTTCAATCCACGCGCCTGTGAAGGCGCGACTATTTGTAACTCTCATTATACTGCCCTCACCCTGTTTCAATCCACGCGCCTGTGAAGGCGCGACGTTAAAAGGAACGGAAGCGACACCGAGCTTTTTAGTGTTTCAATCCACGCGCCTGTGAAGGCGCGACGTTCTACTCTTACATAGAAGAACAAGGGATGCTGGTTTCAATCCACGCGCCTGTGAAGGCGCGACTTTCAGATTTATGCTACTGAGGTTAAAAGATAATGTTTCAATCCACGCGCCTGTGAAGGCGCGACCTACTATGCCAAAAAGAAAAAATTATTCTAATGTGTTTCAATCCACGCGCCTGTGAAGGCGCGACCTTGCATCCCTCTTAATTCACTGGCTAATATATTGTTTCAATCCACGCGCCTGTGAAGGCGCGACACTCAAATTCTGGATGCTCGTGCACTACACCGAAGTTTCAATCCACGCGCCTGTGAAGGCGCGACAATAAATGTGCAGGGGAAAAGAATAGTCGTAGACGGGTTTCAATCCACGCGCCTGTGAAGGCGCGACCTAGATAAGATGATGGGTGAGGCTTTAGACAACACGTTTCAATCCACGCGCCTGTGAAGGCGCGACAAACTTCTCTGGCTATCGAATCACTTACACCTAGTGTTTCAATCCACGCGCCTGTGAAGGCGCGACACATCTCAGACACTGATGCCAGCTACTCCATCTACGTTTCAATCCACGCGCCTGTGAAGGCGCGACCTTGGTTCAATCAGATAAGAGGAGACAACGATAAAGGTTTCAATCCACGCGCCTGTGAAGGCGCGACCAGAGATAAAGATTAATTACGGCATACTAATAGGTTTCAATCCACGCGCCTGTGAAGGCGCGACCGAAGAGAACATAGTCGAAAACCTGATGAGGTGAGTTTCAATCCACGCGCCTGTGAAGGCGCGACCGCAGATGGGACTGTTGAAGAGCGAGAGAGCGAGTTTCAATCCACGCGCCTGTGAAGGCGCGACTTAGTTGATTACTTGTATTTGTCTGGCATGAAAGTGTTTCAATCCACGCGCCTGTGAAGGCGCGACGGTGTTGACTTCATCTTCAGATAGTGTGGGAGCAGTTTCAATCCACGCGCCTGTGAAGGCGCGACCCAGATTAACTGGGATGCCTATTCCCGTAATGTGGTTTCAATCCACGCGCCTGTGAAGGCGCGACCCATATTCGATTAGAGATTTAACTTTTACGAATATGTTTCAATCCACGCGCCTGTGAAGGCGCGACCAAAGTCAATCGACGATATCCATAAGAAATACAAGTTTCAATCCACGCGCCTGTGAAGGCGCGACTATTCAAGTCTAACTGACTGAAATTAAAAGCCCAAGTAATAATATACCGCTAACCACGAACGTGTTGATGCGAAAATCAGGGCAACAAAGAAGGATGGTTGTTAAGGTGTTTTAAAACAAGGCCTTAGTGAGCCGCTAACCACCCGGAGAATCAATGAGAACGGATGGTTAGCGACTAA
>CAZEZI010000142.1:0-5199 GCA_964516315.1 uncultured Thioalkalispiraceae bacterium | reverse complement strand
CCGCCTCCGCGGGAATGACGTATTGTTATTTTGATTAATCTTTTTACGTTATTCTGTTTCAACAATTTTAAAATCATGTGTAATGTTAGCCATCTTGCCTAACATAATCGAAGCCGAACAATATTTTTCGGCCGATAAACTCACTGCACGTTCAACCTGCTTTTCTTTTAAGCCTTTGCCGCTAACAATAAAGTGAACATGAATGTTGGTAAAAACTTTGGGCTCATCATTGGCGCGTTCGGCGCTAATTTCAACCACGCAGTCATCGACAGGCTGGCGGGATTTTTTAAGAATCATCAGCACATCGAAGCTGGTGCAGCCACCCAGGCCAAGCAGCAACATTTCCATTGGGCGGGGCCCGAGGTTACGGCCACCGTGGTCGGGCGGCCCGTCCATGATGACGGCGTGACCACTGTCGGTTTCACCCATAAAAGTGACACCCTCAACCCACTTGATTCTTGTCTTCATATAAAGAAAATCCTTATGTTTATTAATACCTTAGCCTGCAAACAGCATAAAAGTAGCAAATGTTTGCTTAAATCGGGCTGGTAGTGACCGTCTTCGCAGTTTATTGCGCGAATATAGACTATGCTTGCTAAATAGACCAATGAGTATTATAACAAGCAGAGATTAAATAGCCTATGTTGAGCACAGGGAATAGCATGACACAAATTGTTAACTATAAGGCAGAATTGCCTTCGATGGACAAGTTACTGGAACAGAGTCATCGCCGGCACTACCCGGCGAAGAATGTGATTATTTATGCCGGTGATAAATCGGATGTTTTGTATTATATCGTAGACGGTTCCGTTTCGGTCTTAATCGAAGACGAAGATGGCCGTGAGATTGTTCTTGCCTACCTGAATAAGGGTGATTTCTTTGGTGAAATGGCCCTGTTTGGTGAAGAGCCGGACCGCAGTGCCTGGGTGCGTAGTCGCACCGCTTGCGAAGTGGCTGAAATCAGTTTTACAAAATTCCGCCAGCTTTATCAGGAATACCCTGAAATACTCTTTGCAATGACGGCTCAAATGGCCGCACGACTTCGTCATACCAGCCGTAAAGTCAATGACCTTGCGTTTATGGATGTGACCGGCCGTGTTTCACGCACCTTGCTGGATTTGTGTAAACAACCGGATGCAATGACCCACCCCGATGGCATGCAAATACGTATAACCCGTCAGGAAATTGGCCGGATTGTGGGTTGCTCACGCGAAATGGTGGGGCGTGTTTTAAAGGCAATGGAAGAGCAGGAATTGATTTATGTTAAAGGTAAAACGATAGTTGTTTTTGGTACGCGTTAGCTTTGAATTATTTTAATTTAAGAATCGGGCCGTTGCCCGATTTTTTTATGCCTGGTATCTAAAAATAACTATATTCAGACAGGTTATGCTAAAGCCCCACCCGGTTTACAACCAATAAGCCGTTTTCGTCATCACTTTAGACGTTAACGACATCAAAGACTTAACCGGAGCAGGTAATTCTGCACCACCTGCTTCTAATGCCACGGTGGCGTGACGGCCTTCATCAATTTTCATTTGTTCCAGTATCGCACGTGATTCAACGTCATTTTCAGAAATGCTGGTTAAATGTTCATCTAAATGTTTCACCACCTGACGCTCGGTTTCTGCAACAAAGCCCAGACTCCATTTGTCACCCGCAATACCGGCCAAGGCACCAATGGATATTGAACCAAAATACCAGAGTGGGTTGAAGTAGCTGGTATGTGAGCCGAGCTCTTTAATGCGGCGTTCACACCAGGCAAGGTGGTCATTTTCTTCTTCTGCGGCACGTTGCATTTTGTCGCGTACATCCGGCAATTTCGCAGTGAGCGCCTGGCCCTGATATAACCCCTGCGCCGCGACTTCACCGGCATGATTAATGCGCATTAGTCGTGCAGAAAATGTTTTTTCTGTTACAGAAAGTTCCTGCTTTAGCTCTGTTGTTACGCTGTCCTGAGGATCGGGGCGTTCGGTAACAAGCGGTTTACCAAATACAGTGCGCAAACCGTTATCGATTTGCATCATTAATTGATCGATGGGGCTGTAGTGGCGCTGTGTATTTGACATACCGGAATTTTAGCGGAAGTTATAGCAGGCAACAAGAAGTAAAATATTACTTCACTTCTTTAATATTATTTAGCCATTCCCCGCCTTCGTGGGAATGGCTGTTTTATAGTAGAAACTAAATTTTAAATTAGAACTTTTGCGTAAAGCGGAAGTACATATCTGTATCAACACGGGATTTACTTGAACCGGTTGGAATGATCAAGTCTTCACGTTGACGTAAGCGAGCTTCGAATTTTTGTTTTTTACTAATCTGCCATTTGTATCTAAATTCCAGCAGCGAGTTGTTGTTTCGAAAGTCCGGGGAAAGTAAAAACCCGGCATCGGCTTTAGCGTAAATAAAACCAATGGAGTGATCCTGAAACAGATTAATAATATTTACAGAAATCTGGTTAGCAAAGCCATCGCTATCACCTGCAACGCCGGTTTTCATTGTTGTATTGAGTGGCGTATTGGGTGCATAGCCCAGTTCGGCACCTAACATAAATCGGCGGCCGGTATTATTCATGTTCCATTGCGCTGCGATACGGCCAACAATAGCAATGTAATCTTCACGCTGGGTACAGCTTGAAGTGCCATCTTTACACAGGGCATCTGGCAAATAGTTAATATCGACACCCATACGTGGCAAATGTGCACCTTTATCTTTTTTGTCGAAAGAATAAAAATAACTGGTACGACTGCCACTTGATGTAAAGTCTAATGGGCCACGGCGTACTTCACTGGAACCGTCTTTATTGTTGTACTGAATAATTGCGTGGTGCTTCCATTTATTTGTTGTTGCGTAATTATAGTAAATACCGTCTATCCAGCTGATATCGGTATTCGGGCTGGTGTTTCTGTCCAGTGATTTTTTTGGAATGCCATCAAGTTCAAAAGTATTTTGAAAGCGGCCGATGGTTAACTTATGTGAGCCTTCTTTGTATAACATGCTGAGCGTATCAAGTGTGCCTTGTCCCAGTGCTAAACCGTCACCGCCGGGTATTGTTTTATACATTTTAGTGTGGCGTTCCTCATTGTCATTATCACTGTAGCGGCCAGCAAAGCGTGATTTAAACGCCCATTGAGTATTTAACGGAACCAGTACGCCCACACGTAAGCGCAAGCGTAAGGTATTGGATGTTGTTTCTGAACTATCTCGGTCTTCTCTGTTTTTTTCATAAAAACCTGTTCTGACATCGCCAATGAACTTAATGTTGCTGTTCGTGCTTTGTTTTTCTGCCGCATGGACAATCGGGCTGGATAAGCCGAGCAGGACAGGGAAGAGGACTATATTTAAAAATTTCATAAGCTGATCCTGAAGCTGTGTTAGTACATTAATGTTGACTAATATTGTAACATGAACTGAATCCAAATTATTCTTACTTTGAGCAATTATGTTTGTAAACACCTGGCAATAAGCTCAATGGGATGGATAACGGCTATCTTGCGCTGGAGCCCTGCGCTTAAATGTATTGCACAACCAATATTGCTGCTCACAATGGTATCAACAGAGTCGGTAATCTGGGCCAGTAAGGGCTGCCGGATCTGGTTGGCCAAATCAGTTTGGCTAAGCATATTTTTACCCGCTGCACCACAACATTGTGACTGGAGCTCGGTTACTTTTAGTTCAGGTATTTTGTTTAGTAAGGTTACTACCGCATCGGCTTGTTTCAATGTGTTTTGTAAGCTGCAAGGTTGGTGGAGTGCAATACTTTGTTTAAGCGCGCTAAACGAAACAGGATGTTTATTTGTATGTTGCAGGACAAAGTCCATGATGCTGGTAGTGGTTGTGTTGGGGAGACTGTTTTTGCCCCGCTTTAGAGTAGACTTTAATTGAGCACCACAGCCGCTGGCCGTAAATAAAATAGCCCGATAAGAATCTTTTAACAAGAATTTTGCATTGCTTCTGGCAAGGGCATCGGCTTGCTGGCGAAAACCACTGTGTTGGTGCAGCGCACCACAACAAACCTGTTCAGGGATTTCAACATCATAGCCCAGTCGGGTTAAGACTTTAATGCTTGCAAGTATGGCAGCCTGTTCAAAGTGCTTGCCCATACAGCCGGTAAACAGCGCGACTGTGCCAGATGAAGCTTGTTTAGCAGGGTAGTGTGGTTTTAATTTTAATCGAGGTTTAAGTTCAGGGAGCAGTTGTTCCTGTTTGTTTAGGCCGGTTAATTTTAACAAACCGGAAATCCGAGCCAGTTTCTGGATGCCGCTGAATTGATAAAAACGCAGTAGCGGAAACAAGCTGTTTTGCACTGCAGGTTTAATTAAAAGTGAAATCAACTTTTCCTGAAAAGGCAGGGGTTTTTCTGAAACCGTGTATTCACGAATAGAATCAATCAATGTTTCATATTGAACGTTAGACGGACAAATCTTTTCACAACTTAAGCAACCGAGGCAATGGTCGAGATGCTGTATAACCCTGGGTAACAGGCTTAACTCTCCACTTACAATGCCCTGCATTAAAGCAATGCGACCACGTGGTGACTCATTTTCATTATTGCTAATCTGGTAGGTTGGGCAAGCTGGCAGGCACATGCCGCATTTAACGCACTGATCAGCAAGTTGGTCTATTTGTTGTTTTAGCTGCAAAAGTAATCCTGATGTTTTTAGCGTGTTTATATAAACAGGGGTGATATAATGAAGCTCTGAAATAAATAAAGCAATTAGCAGAGATATTTTTAGCGATGAGTTACTACCAGCAACATTTATTTTTTTGCATTAACCAGCGTGATGAAGGGGTAAGCTGTTGCGCTAATTTAGGCGCACAAGCATTACGTGATTATGCAAAGAAGCGAGTTAAAGAGTTGAATTTATCCGGTGAAGGTAAAGTACGTATTAATATGGCGGGTTGTTTAGGGCGCTGCGACGAAGGCCCGGTGTTAGTCGTCTACCCCGAAGAAGTCTGGTACACCTACCTGGACAAGGAAGACATTGATGAAATTATCGAGCAACATATCCAGCAGGGCAACGTCGTCGAGCGGTTGAAGATATAGGCTATTGTCCCTGTCATACCCACGAAGGTGGGAATCCAGAAGCTAACGGAGTGGAAGACTACAACGGTAATCTTTAATTCAGATAATATATTCCCTTAACAACTTATAGCATGCTGATTTATACAGGGCTGGATTCCCACCTTCGTGGGAATGAC
>CAZEZI010000141.1:0-5220 GCA_964516315.1 uncultured Thioalkalispiraceae bacterium | reverse complement strand
CCGATTTTTCTGCCGATTTACAGCGCTACATTAACTTGCTCGACAGCCACTACCGCAAAACCCTTTCAGACTAATTTCCATATTCCTGCTATAAAAATCCAATTGTGTATTGACCTTGCTGCAAAATACCGATTTAATAAGATTAGAATTCTTGTAAATAATTAGCATATTATTCAATAACTTATAATAAAAGCTTTCGCCTGAAAAAGAGATACTAACCATCGCGTTCAAATTTAGGAGTCATCATGTCAGAGGCAAAAATCTATCCCGTCAAAGAAAATTTTGCAGCCACTACGCATATTACCGAAGCACAATACAATGAAATGTATCAACGTTCGGTTAGTGACCCCAGCGGCTTCTGGGCAGAGCAAGCCAGTGATTTTATCGACTGGTATCAGGACTGGGACACAGTACTCGACTGGGATTACAGCAAAGGACACATCCGCTGGTTTGAAGGTGCAAAACTAAACGTTAGCTACAACTGCATTGACCGGCATCTGGAAAAACGCGCCGATCAGGTTGCGATTATCTGGGAAGGGGATGACCCAAATGATGATAAAAAAATCACCTATAAAGAACTGCATGAGCATGTCAGTAAGCTAGCCAATGTTTTAAAAACACGTGGGGTTAAAAAAGGCGACCGGGTTTGTATCTATATGCCGATGATCCCCGAGGCCGCTTATGCAATGCTAGCCTGCACTCGTATTGGTGCGGTGCACTCGGTTGTCTTTGGTGGCTTTTCACCGGAGTCGCTCAAAGACCGAATATTAGACTCTGACTGCCAGATTGTTATTACCGCCGATGAAGGCGTGCGTGGCAGTAAAAAAATTCCACTCAAAGCCAATACCGATAAAGCCGTTGCACAATGCCCTAACGTACATACCGTGCTCACCGTTAAACGTACCGGCGGCGATATCAACTGGAACGATAAAATAGATGTCTGGTATCACGAACTGATGGCCGATGCTTCTGCAGACTGCCCGCCTGAACAAATGGATGCCGAAGATCCCCTCTTTATACTTTATACATCGGGTTCCACAGGCAAACCCAAAGGCGTACTGCATACAACCGGTGGCTATATTCTCTATGCTGCCATGACTACAAAATACACGTTTGATTTACACGATGGCGACGTGTTCTGGTGTACCGCCGATGTCGGCTGGGTAACCGGCCACAGCTACCTTGTTTATGGCCCACTGGCCATTGGTGGTACCACTATTTCATTTGAAGGCATTCCCAACTACCCAACGGCTTCACGATTCTGGGAAGTAGTGGACAAACATCAGGTTAATGTTTTCTATACCGCACCCACCGCCATTCGCGCACTAATGCGTGAAGGCAACGACCCTGTTACAAAAACAAGCCGTGCAAGTTTACGTTTACTTGGCACAGTTGGCGAACCCATCAACCCTGAAGCATGGGAATGGTATTACCGCATCGTGGGTGAAGAACGCTGCCCGATTGTCGATACCTGGTGGCAAACAGAAACCGGCGGCCATATGCTCACACCATTACCCGGCGCCACCGCACTTAAACCCGGTTCGGCCACCCGCCCCTTCTTTGGTGTGCAACCAGCCTTAATGGATACCGATGGAAAAGTGGTTGAAGGCAACCCCGCCGAAGGCGCACTGGTAATGACCTTCCCCTGGCCAGGGCAAATGCGCAGCATTTATGGCGACCATGATCGCTTTATCCAGACCTATTTCACCGATTACCCCGGCAATTATTTTAGTGGTGACGGTGCACGCCGTGACGAAGACGGTTACTACTGGATTACTGGCCGGATGGATGATGTTTTAAATGTCTCCGGGCATCGCATGGGCACCGCCGAGGTTGAAAGTGCGCTTGTTTTACACGAAGCCATTGCCGAAGCCGCGGTTGTTGGTTACCCACATGATATTAAAGGCCAGGGCATTTATGCTTATGTCACTCCTATTGCCGGCATTGAAACAACAGAAGAGTTACGCAAGGAACTGATTCAACTGGTACGCCGTGAAATTGGGCCGATTGCTTCCCCCGACATTATTCAATGGGCACCGGCTCTACCAAAAACCCGCTCAGGTAAAATTATGCGCCGTATTCTACGTAAAATTGCTGCCAATGAAGTGGATGAGCTGGGCGATACCAGTACGCTGGCCGATCCTGCTGTGGTTGAAGAGCTGGTTAAGAACCGGACGAATAAATAAAAGTAACAGCAACCATACAGCCTGGTAAATTTGTTAATTTAACCTAATAAGGCAACGCTCTTCACCTGCGCATAAACTTGCGTGCCTTTTTGAAGGCCAAGTTCATTCGCAGATTTTCGTGTAATGCGGCTTAACATAGGTACGCCGTTCGCTGATAAACGTATCATCACCTGAGACGGGCTTTCATCAATAACATCATCAACCGTCACCGGAATAATATTAAGAATACTGGTATCTGACTGATGTTCTAATGTTAAGCTGACATCTCGTGCAGCCAGTCGCAGCCTTGCTGTGTCGCCCACTTGCAATGCTTTTTGAGTTACATTGATTGTTCCACCTGCAAACTTCAGGTGTGTTAAGTGATATTGCTCGTCATGCCCAACTACTTTTGCTTCGATAATCGCTGCGGCATCATTATCATGTGATACAGGTAAATCAAGCCGTGTCATAATTTCGTGGATATCACCCGATGCAACCACATGACCTGAATCCATTAATACAAGATGATCTGCCAGCCGCGAAACTTCCATACTTGAATGGCTTACATAAATAACCGGTATCTCCAGTTCTTTATGTAAAGTTTCAAGGTAAGGCATAAATTCATCTTTGCGCTTCTGGTCTAATGCAGCCAACGGTTCATCCATTAATAATAATCCAGGGTTAACAGCTAGTGCACGCGCGATGGCCACTCTTTGCTTTTCTCCACCCGAAAGCTTGTCTGGCTTGCGCTGTAATAAATGAGCAATACCTAAAAGTTCAATAAGCTTATCAACCGATTTTTTGGGGCTTTTATTCTGTGAACGTTTTATAGCGTAGTCAATATTTTTTTGTACATTTAAATGCGGGAACAAACTGGCTTCCTGAAAAACATAACCAATGGAACGTTGATGAGCAGGAACAAAACAATATTGATCTTGCCAGATATTATCAGCCACTTTCAAATACCCGCTCATGCAATGATCCAGCCCAGCCATCGCACGAAGCAATGTTGTTTTGCCGCAGCCCGATGGGCCAAAAACAGCCGTTACACCACTCGATGGAACAGAAAGCTCAGCATTCAGGGTAAAGTTTTCTTTTACTATCTTGAAACGTGCGTTAATTGTCATAGACCATAACCGTTTTTATGTATTAACTTTCGATTAAAGGCATAAACTGAAATTAACAGAACAAATGCTAATAACATCAGCGTGGCAGACAACCAATGAGCATTGGCATATTCAAGGCTTTCTACATGGTCATAAATAGCAATTGATACAACCTGTGTTTCACCCGGTATGTTCCCACCTATCATTAATACCACACCAAACTCACCAATGGTATGTGCAAAACCAAGCACGGCTGCGGTAAAGAAACCCGGACGGGCTAACGGAATAGCAACAGTAAAAAACCGATCCAGGGGGGATGCACCCAGGGTTGCCGCCACGTCTAATGGTCGCTGGCCAATAGCCATAAAGGCATTTTGCAATGGCTGAATAACAAACGGCATGGAGTAAATAACCGAACCGATAACCAGACCGGTAAAGGTAAAGGCCAACGGCTGCGCGCCTATCAATTCCATTGCGCTACCAACAGGGCCATCAGGGCCGAGTGCAACAAGCAAATAAAAACCCAGCACCGTTGGTGGTAGCACTAAAGGTAAAGCAACAAGGGCTTCAAATATAAATTTAAACCGCCAGCGTGATCGGGCTAACCACCATGCTATAGGCGTACCTATTAATAAAAGAATAACCGTTGTTATTACTGCTAATTTAACAGTGATAAATAACGCAGTCAGATCGGCTTCAGTAAACATTATGGTGTATCGTACCCATTACCACGAATAAGTTGTAATATTTTTTTACTTTTTACAAAGCGGATAAATGAACGTGTGGCTTCGGTGTTGGTTAACAGGACAGCTTGCTGAATGATTGGTTGATAATCTGACTGAGGAACAAGCCAATATGACCCTTCCATTGTTTGCACAACATGCTTGACCTGAGAATAAGCAACAAACCCTAATTGTGCGTTACGGCTTTTAACAAACTGAAAAGTCTGGTTAATATTTTCACCGCGCACAAGCCGCCCGGTTAGTTTTTTCCACAACCCATATTTTAGCAAAACCTCTTTTGCAGCCTTACCATAGGGTGCAAGTCGGGGATTTGCGATAGCCATACGTCTGAATTTGAGTTTTCCGGAGTGGATCTGCGATAACACATCGGTATTGCAAGGAATATAACCCGCTGCAGGGCTCCATAAAACTAACCGCCCTATTGCATAGGTAAAGCGACTACCCGCTATTATTTTTTCTTCGTTTTCAAGCCGCTGCGGGCGGTAAGCATCTGCTGCAAAAAAAATATCAAACGGTGCAGCGTTTTTTATCTGGGCATAATGCTTTCCTGTCGACCCGCTAATCAAGGTTACTTTATGCTTTGTTGAATTTTCAAAGCGGCTGGCAATTTCAACCATCGTCGTTGAGAAATTACTTGCCACCGCTACATGGATATTGGCTGCCAGCAGGTTTGCACTTAATGGCAGGCAGACAAGAAAAAGAAACACTGAAAGAAACCGTGCAGTATTTATTCGGGACATGATAAACCAATAGAATATATCAAAGGTTCAATACTATACTCTATTTTATATACAAAAAGAACATACCAGAAAATAATACGTTATGCTGCTTTGCTATCCGTATAGTTAGCAAGTACATCTGCCAGTTTGTCACGAATGTCCAGTAATTTTTGTGAAATAGCCTCTATACGTTGTCTTTGCAGAAAACTCCAGCCAACCGGAGTCGGGCGAAAAATGCTGTGGCGAATACGTGCATTGGAATTTAATGCATTGGCTAAACTCATTCCTGCCGGGAATTCATCTTCAATATCGTTGACTATATTATTGATAACTGTGCGCCTGATAAGGAAATGGGACATTAGTAATACCGTTACACCTGCAAGAGCTATTAATGAAGAGAATGCAGGGCGCTGCTTTATAAAATCAATATAACTACCACTATCAAAACCCGCACCTGACCAGTATAGCCCTGCTGCTGCTCCGAATA
>CAZEZI010000140.1:0-5224 GCA_964516315.1 uncultured Thioalkalispiraceae bacterium | reverse complement strand
GTGACGACCGGTCAGATGCAAAATTCACGTAGATATTCTCGATAATCTCGATATGGACCATACAAAATTCACGTAGATATTCTCGATCACGTAGACCATCATCACACAACAATAGGAATCACCATGGCAACTTTTCCAACCGAATTAATTCAATCAGCATCCACAATCGAATCCATAAATGATGGACTGGTCACAACAACAGCTTTCAATGGGGTTCGATTTACCCGCCAAAGATCCAACAGCCAGATGTGGTCATTCACAATTTCGTTTGTCATAGACTGTGATCCGAAATCATTCAAGTCAGCATTTTCCCAACTCGCACAACTCAATCAATCGTTCAATGTTGTAGAGATCGTTCACCCGCTCTATAAGGCGTCTGAGGGTCCGGTGAGTGGTAATATAACCTTACTTGCTAACCATAGTCGTGGTGATTCGGCAGTCACACTGACAGGTCTTGACCCCCTCATTACGGGAATCATGAGGAGAGGTGATTTTATTCGATTTGCCAACTCATCAAAAGTATACATATTAACATCTGATTTTGATTCAAATGGCGTGGGTGATGCAACCGCAAATATATATCCTAGTCTCAGAAAAAATACCCCCATCAGCACTCAGATGATTTATTCTGATGTGGAGTTTACGATGATCAGTGATGACTCCATTTCGATGCAACTTAATTCACCGCAAAACGCAACCTTTGCCGATATCCTATTTGTTGAAAAGTTGGACTAAAATAATGGAACTGATAAATACTACATACATACATAGACTGAGATCATCATGCCAATCCAACTAGACGCAGGACAATTAGCCGCAATAAATCTGAGTGAATTTGAATACGAATACCTCATTGAGTTTGAAACTGGAGCAACAATAAAACGATTCACCACAGCATCTGACGATATTATTTTTCAATCGAATATATTCAAATCTGATGGTTCAATATTAGCCATATCTGATTTCGAGTTTAACAGCACGATCTCATTCCAAACGAGCAAGATAGAATTATCGATCGCGAATATCTTGAACATAAATTATTTCTTTGATGCTATCAGCAATAGGGCTATCACCATATGGGTGATCATCCAAAACACAACCCCAATTTTAGTCACCCGTGGATTGATAGAATCAGCCAAACTTGACGGTGAAAAACTTACTCTAGAGATCGAGAATTATTACAGCAATTTTCAAGAAGACGGATTTGGTCGGTTTCATACACTAGCCAGCCAACAACGATATTATCCAACGGATCTATCTTTTCAGTGGGTTGAGAAATTATCAACGAAAAATTTAATCTGGGGTAATCCGAATGATAGGTGATCACAATTATGCTTCATAAAAAAGCTGCAAAGTTTGTAAAGAAAGTTGCTGGTGGGGTAAGTAAATTAGCCGATTTCGTTTCAGCACCATTCGACAAAATCGGATCAGTTCTCGATAAGAATCCAGTTACATCAGGTTTTCTATTGGGTGGTTTTTTTGCTGGACCTCTGTTGGGTTGGATTTATAAAAAACTTAAAACTGACCTACCACCAATCACTATTAATTTGCGCGAACCGACAGCTCGCATTCCCATCATATATGGTGAGGTCTATACAGCAGCACTCAATATGGTATTTGTCGAAACAACTTCAGACAATAACGATTTATGGCTTGTGCATACGATTGCCGTGGGCGAAATAGATTCGGTGGTTTCAGTTCGATATAATGACAAACCTAGTAATGATTTTAGTAGCCAAGGTAAGCTGAGTTTTTCAGTTCATCGCGGCGATCCAGCTCAAGTAGCTTTCACTTCTTTCGTAGCGGATTTACCAAATTTCACAACTGCACATCGATTCGATAATATCGCGGTGCTAGCCTCACAGTGCGCTTTTTCAGCATCACTGTGGGGTGGCGGAATACCACAAATTGGATGTCGGGTTCGTGGCAAAAGAGTATTAACTGATTTGGTTAATCAAACGAACTGGGCGTGGAGTGACAATCCAGTTTTGATATTATATGATTTCATGACAAGCCCAAATCCAAACGGAATGGGAATGGCTAGTAATCTTTTTGATGCACCATCGATTCAGGCATTGGCGGCAACATGCGATTTAATCCAATCAAATTCTGAGAAATTATTTGTTTTGAATAAAGTGTTCGATCCAACTAAAAAATCACGTGAAAATATGATGGAGGAAATTCTTCAGTCATTCAGAGGCAACATCAGTTTTATGCAGAATGGATTAATTACATTCCAAGCTGATCTTGATGTACTACCATCATATCATTTTGACAACACGCGTTTTGAAATAGCACGGGCAGCATCGAGTAAATTACTCAATGAGGTTGAGATTACATTCACTGATATTGAGAATGAAAGAAAAACAGTTGTTCACCAGGATGCTGCTCGTCTAGCACAAGATAATGGTCGCCTCAATTCTGTGTCATTCAGGATGTCGTGGGATACATCACCAGTACGAGCTAAAAATCTGGGAAAATTTATTCTCGACCAGAGCAGGGCTGATTTGTTGCTCGAATTAACAACAGATGACTTTTCTTCATTTCAGGTCGATGTGAATGACGTGGTAGAGGTCACTTTGGATGAATTGGGTTTCGTGAAAAAGCTGTTCAAAATTCGTGAAAAAAGCTTCAGTGCTGATATGAATATGACTTTTTCATTAACCGAACATGTGCCATCAAATTACAGTCTGATCTCATACACAGATTATATTGCTCCCCCACTGACTTTACCAGACCCATCCTTTATTGATGTGATACAGAATCTCGTTGCTAGTAGTCGTACGATGTTCACTAAGGATGGTGAAGCTATACAGCAGCAGCTACTCACATGGACTCATCCTGATGGTGCTGTTTCTGGTTTTCATTTAGAGCAACGTGAGACGGGTACTTCAACCTGGTTGCCAGGCGGATTCTCACAGGATGCATCGATTTTATTTTACCCAGCTGCAACACAACATGACTTCAGGGTTAAAGCTGAAAACCATGCTGGTGCGTTGTCACTATGGGTTGAGTTGCTAAATCAAACATTCGTTCCATCAGCAGATCCACGACCAACTCCACAGGTTAAAAATTTATTACTCAGAGATGGTGGGTCGATCTTCAAAGGACGTGTGGTTGAGCTGGTGTGGGATATGGTTAACATGGATGATGAAATACTTGGTGGGGGTAATGGCGGCACATCAGGCGCAGTCTTCTATCGTGTTCGTGTTTTTGAAACCACTGGCAATACATTACTCAGAGAAGAAACCGTCACAGCAAATAATTACCAATTCTCAATCGATAAGAATATTTCCGATTCACTAGCTTTAAATGTGACGTCCAATGAAGCCTATAGAGCGTTAACTTTTTCCATCACAGCTATCAGCAGATCCGGTATTGAATCAGCCACACCAGCAGTGATCGCTGTAACCAACCCCGCACCTGATGTGAGTGAACTAGCTTGGAACCTACAGGTTGGGCATCAGCGCATCACGGTCGAAATCACCACCATGCCTTTGGATTCTGACATGAAAAACATCGATGTTCATCTCTCACAGGTGAGTAATTTTATCCCGAATGCGGCTACGAAAATTGGCACGATTGAAAAAACACAAAGTAAATTACTCATCGATTATGATGGTAATGGTGATCCCTTAGTTAATGCGGATTCCTATAATATCAGGTTGGTCGCAAATGATGATTTTGGTGATCTGATTAGTAACTACACATCGATCATAATCGCATCACCGTTAATGGCGGGGACCACGTCAGAAGATTTAAATGCATACCAGAGTATAACATTATCACCAAATGGAAATTCCTGGAGAGCAAAAGGTTTGCAGATATCAATCGATCCGTTTGGGAATAATGGCGCTCCAGGAATATTTTGCGGATCATATAACGAGGGGAAATATTTCGAATTCAGTGAGCAGGTGATCGGAAAACCAGAATTTAAACTGGGACGTGAAGTACTTCTAACTGGGGCGCAGTCGTATAAATCCGATACAGTATTCGAATCATTTTTAATGACACCCACCACAGCTCGAAGTGAGGGAACGTTGGGTGGTGCTGCAACTGGGACACTATCGTTTTCAGGATCTCAATTGATTCAGACTAATGGTGTTTTGGTAGGTGATACGAATTGCTTTTACCGTGATGCAAGCACAGCCATACTGCCACTTAAATGGACGGAGGATCGTAGTTTAAAGACGTGGCTATCTCTCTCAGGTGTTGTTGTAGGAAGCCAGCAATCGATCCTCACAGGTCGTATGATCGATTATACATTACGTACTGGGACCTACTTTGGATTTCATATTCTGGATAATCAGATCCGTTGTGTTTATAACTCCAACTCAGGTGAGCAGCAGAGCGCAACAGTCGTTTTCATGAATCCACTACAGACATATAAGTTTGAATGTATTTCAAATGTCTTAACGGGTGATATAAATTACTATATTGATGGCGTTCTAGAGCATACATTTAATACTAATTTTGGTACCTGGTCGCCAAGTAATGCTGAGCGGATGTGGGGTATTTATCAACGCCATGTTGTGTCAGCAGGTGCTTTATCCGTAAGATATGCCGCTGTGAAATTTTTACAGAATGTGTGATGATAAATAATACACACACATGAGGGTCCATGATATGAATGCCACACAACGATTAGAATATCTTGAGAATAAAGTAGACAAAATTTATGATCATTATCGGCTTGATCATTATCGGCTTGATGAATCTATAACACATCCCCATAATTTTATATCAACACATCGTGATGCACCGGTAATCTTACAAGGTGACAGATCCTTGAAAATCAGTTATCAGCTTGGGTGTGGTGGTAATCAATCAATCATGACGGGTGGATGTTTTGGTTTTCAGTTTCAGGATGGTGATATTTATTCAGTCGTCAATGGTGTGAGTGAAATCATTTATACGTCAACAGATTCAGTGATTCTTGAGTGTCAGTATGAATCAATTTATCGCCGAATATCTTGGATGGTTGATGGTGAACTGATCCATTTTTGTTGTGTCCGTGGATTGAAATTCGATAATAGAATGTGGTCGTTTGAGGGGGATTTTGAGCAGCTTGAAATCAATTTTTGGAACAGACATAAATAGTCTATATAAGACTAATAATAATCACATGGACGTGATACCCAACTAGGAGATTGAAATTGACAAATATTGAAAAGGCTGGTGGATTAGGCGCTGGAGGGGTTTTGGCTGTGGCGTTATTCTTCGC
>CAZEZI010000139.1:0-5236 GCA_964516315.1 uncultured Thioalkalispiraceae bacterium | reverse complement strand
CATACTATAGGTGTCAGTCGTTGGCTGTGCATTACATATTTCTTCTGGTAGCCCAAGGTAACGTGCTAATGCATATACCTGTGTCTTATATAGGTGCGCTATTGGTTTAACGTCTGCAGAACCATCTCCATTCTTAACAAAAAAACCCTGATCATATTCCAGTCGATTTGGCGTTCCAACTACCGCATAGTTTAATCTGTCCGCATGAAAATACTCTACCGTTTTTCGTATACGCTGTTTGTAGCTTGTGGCTGCAACAATTTGCAAATATTCTTTTAATCCAAGTCTTTTTTTCATTATTTCGTTATCTGGCCGTTGCACAACCAGCTGAAAGTGATTAATTTTTCCTTGCCTGCCACCAGTTATAACAATTTTACTTTTCCAGTCTGATTCATATTCAGGAAATGTTGCTTTCATAGCTTCATCACGCCACTTATAACAACCGATTGCTTCCAGTGTTGGTGCAATATTTTGTGTTATATACTCAATGCCTAGTTGTTCTGCAACCATTTCACCTAAAGATAGACTATCAGATGATGAATCATGCTCAGGCAATAACAAGCCATAAACTTTTTTGGGACCGAGTGCTTTCACACAAAGAGCTGCTGAAACTGCACTATCCACCCCACCCGATATTGCAACCACTAACCCGCGCTTATGCAAATCTGCCTGTAGAATTTGCCTCAGTCGAGATGTTATTCTTTCGACTACTTCTTGTTCGTTAATTTCAAGTGGGTTTTCTAGAGACATGTCGAGTCCTTTGTATATGATACTTAATACGTCAGTTCAAACTAATGATTAGCTTGTGCCATAATTGCCCGAATTTCGCCATTCGCATTTCTAAGTGCTTTTAATGCCTTATAATCTTTATTTTTTTCAAGCCTTTTCATTATCGGTTCCCCTTGCCCCAAACCCAGTTCAAAGGCCAACCAACCCTCATCAGCAAGATATTTTGGAGCTTCTTTTATCAACCGTGTCAATATTTTTATACCAAATGGCCCGCCATCAAAAGCGAGGCTAGGCTCAAATTCGATTATCTCATCAGGCATACTCTCAAGTTTTCCGCTAGATATATATGGTGGATTACATGTAAGCAAATCAATCTTATTGTAATATTCTTCCCTCTCAAAAGGTTCCAGCAAATCACCAGTATAAAAGACTACTCTATCTTCAAGATCCATATATGTATTGTTACGCTTTGCCAACTCTACAGCGTCAACGGATAAATCTGCTGCATATACTTCGACTCCGCTCTGATGGTATGCAAATGCCAGTGCAAGATTTCCAGATCCTGTACAGACATCAATAACTTTAGCACTACCATTTTTAGCTGTGCACTTATTTAATAGCTCTAATGCTCCATACCCCAGTAATTCCGTCTCTTTACGAGGAATAAGTGCTTCCGAACCAACTAGAAAGTCAATTCCCATGAACTGCTGTCTGTTGGTTAAATGGGTCAGTGGTATGCCCTTTAAGCGTCTTTCAACATTTTCCTTTAAATTATCTACTTCAATTTCTGTTAACTCCGGAAGCTCCAGCACATGTGCCTGCTCGACCGATACAGGATGCCCCGCAGCCAGAAGCCATAGAGATCTAAGTGTAGCTTCAGCAGATTCTTCCGGTTTGTCTTCAAGCATGACCATTTCACTTTCAAGTATAATCATCAGCTCAGTAAACAACGTTGATTGCTTTAATCTCGGCATATTTTATCCAGGCCCTTTTTTCTAATTTTTCCTGTCGCTGTTTTTGGTAGTTCATCTAATATGACGATCTCTTTCGGCACCATAAAATTTTCAAGCCGAGCAAGACATATTTTTCTAATTTCCCTGTCAGACAATGTTGAATCTTTTTCCAACGAAACATATGCCCGAATCGATTCTCCCAGCATATCATCTGGCACACCGATAACTGCCGCTTCACTAACACCTTCTATGCCATGCAATACATTTTCCACTTCAATCGGACTGACTTTCTCGCCGCGAGTTTTAATAATGTCATCACTCCGACCAATAAAATAGAGAAACCCCTCTTCATCACAATGAAACCAGTCCTGAGTACAAAGTACCCGTTCACCTGGAAGCTCACCGTCCTTTAGGACATGCGCACTGAGTTCTGGTTGTTTCCAATAACCCAGCATAATATGAGGACCACGCACATATAAAATACCTGCCTCTCCTGGCTTTGCTGCTTGCCCTTCCTTTGTTAGCAAAAAAGTCTCTGTTCCTGGTATGGCTCTCCCAACCGAGCCTGGTTTTTCTTCCAGCAATTCCGGTTCCAGATAACAAACCCGTTTACACTCAGTCAACCCATACATCTTATAAATCAATGCATTTGGAAAAATTTCCTTCAGATCATCTATATAATCTGCTGGTAGTGCAGCAGCCGTATTAGTAATGCGTGTAATTGAAGGAAAGGACAGTGGCTTACGATGGTGCGCAGAAAGTATCATTGAATAAATCGTTGGCACACCTGGAAAAACAGTTATCTCATGTTCCTCTATTCTTTTAAATACCACGGCAGGGTACGTAAAAGAGCGCTCCAAAATTAAGGTTGCACCAAGGTGTATTGACATTAGTAGCTGATACAGCCCGTAATCAAATGCAACTGGCAACACATTCAGGATTACATCTTCTTCATTTAAACGCAGATATTCAACCAAACTCCCCAGTGCAAATGTCATCGACAGGTGAGTATGCATCACACCTTTTGGATTTCCCGTACTTCCTGAGGTATATATTAGTGCAGAAAGATCACCTGGAGTAACATTGTTGTGTCCATTCAAAGGTTCTATTGTTTCAAGCAGTTCATAAAACAAGTCCACTTTTCTGCTAATTGATTTACTTAATTTATCCAGCGCCTCTTTTTCACCACTACAAACAAGGTGTCGTAAATGTTCTATTCCAGGTAATGTTGCTATTATCTGTTCTCCAAGGTGTGCATCTGATAATAATATTTCTGCCTCACAGTCATTAATAATATATTCAAGTTTATCTGGTTTGGTCTGTGGATTTATAACAAGAAACACCCCCCCAGCCAATGACACTGCATAGATAGAAACAATACACGGCCATGTGTTATCCATATATATTGCTACCCGATCTCCACGCTTTAGACCCCGTTTGAGCAATGCATTTGCCATGCACCGTACAGCATAAGATAATTCCTGATAAGTATATTCTACCCCCTCAATGACAACCGCCGTCTTATCCGGAATACGTTGTGACGAACGTAATAAACTCTCAGAAATATATCTTTGTGGTCGAATTGTCATTTTAAAATAAATCTATCAGGCTAGGAAAGCAGGCACAATAGAATATCAACCTTGTTTCTTTCCAATAAATACAACAATGTTATCGACTGAATCAAGATTCTCAGGAATCATTTCCTCGTCGTCTACACTCACACCAAACTCTTCCTCTAGAAAATAAATCACCTCAAGAATACCTGTTGAATCAATAATACCTTTATCCAGAAATGAATCACCATCAGACAATGCTGATGCATCATTAGTAAATAGATAGTTTTCTAAAATATAATTACGCACTTTATCTTTTGTTGACATTAAATTTCTCCATCATATTTATTATTTACCCCGCAAATAATTTTAGCATTTACCAAAGTTAGAATGAAAATTTCTTATGAAATGATAATGCCAGACTTGCGTTGTTAATATACCGATAAAAGACATATTATCCTTATAGCCAATTGCCCTACCACGCTCAATTTTCTTTACCAATCGTGAAACCTTATTTGGATCAAAATAACCATAATCACTTATTGTACCTTCACTAAGCAGTTCATGAGTATATTCTGGCGTGTCCTCCGCAAAAAAAGAAGGGATGTCTGGCGCTCTATATGGCTGTTTGTAGCGCTCAACAATAGTTCCAGGTAAATATTTTTTCATTGATCGTTTTAGCAAATATTTCTCATTTAATACTTTCATTTTGTATTTCGGATCAATTGAGTTGGCAAATTCAATGACTCGGTGATCTAAAAATGGAAAGCGCCCCTCAACAGAATTTGCCATCAGCATGCGATCACCCTGGGAGCACAATAAATAACCAGCCATAAGTGATTTGGATTCTATATATTGAGAACGATTAAAAGGGGCCCAGCTTGATATTTCCTCTGGAAATGTTTTCTGGATTGTTTCAAGAGCATCATCAGATAATTTACTTTTCAAATCTTCTGAGAAAAACTCCTTACACCTTGACGTTGTTGTCCAGCGTGGAATATGTGCAAAATGAGGAAGTTCGGGCCGATCTAATGACGCACCAAAAAAACTCTTCAAATATGCCGTACCCTGTTTTTTTGAAATGTCGAGATAGGGATAAAGTTTCTTTAAAATTCTAGGGCGCATTTCTGAATCTGGAAATTTTGCCCAAAACTGACGAATTTTTCCTTCCTTGAAAATATCATAGCCTCCAAGCACTTCATCTGCACCCTCACCAGTCAATACAACCTTGTAGCCTTCCTTTCTCACCAACTGCGATAATAGTTTCATCGGCACAGGTGCCGTTCTTAATATTGGTGCTTCTGTATGCCATATGGTATCAAACAGATTTTCTGCAATATCTTTATTCTGACACTGAACCCGGCTGTTTTCGGCATTCAAATGTGAAATCATTATTTCCTGGTGGCTACTCTCATCCAGTTCACTATCGTCAAACCCTATTGAAAATGTTCGTAACGGGACTCCACCATAATTGTGGATTAACGAAGTAATCACGGATGAATCAAGTCCTCCAGACAGATATGCACCTACAGGAACATCTGCTCGTAATCTTATTTTTGTTGCATCCAGTAGCAAATCATGCAATTCATTTGTTAACGATACTTCGCTTTGCCCATAGTAATGGCCTGGACCTGCAAAATTCCAATCCCAGTATGTTTTTTTTGCTATTTTCCCATGTTCAATGATCAACATCTGTCCTGGTGAAACTTCATAGATACCCTCAAACATAGTATTAGGGCTGACTGGCGACCAAAATGTCATCAGTTGATCTAAAGCCGCAGCATTCAACCCTGGAGCATTGCTCCGTGTCACAAGTATTGCCTTAACTTCAGATGCAAATATCATTCGGTGCGCATCATGCGTATAAAATAATGGGGTAATCCCTATCCGATCACGCACAAGAATTAATCGTTTTTTATTCTTGTCCCATATAGCTATCGCAAACTGTCCATTTAAATAATTTACAAAGTCAACCGCATACTGTTCATATAAATGAACAAT
>CAZEZI010000138.1:0-5298 GCA_964516315.1 uncultured Thioalkalispiraceae bacterium | reverse complement strand
ATATTCTTTCAACAAGTTCGTGAGTGTCAGTAGCGGGAGTTTGGTTGTTCATAGATTGGGTTAAATTTGAGTTTGTTTAAAATAAGGTTGACACGTTTTAAGGTATGGCATGATACGAGTGGTACTTAAATCGCGTAAATAATAACACAGGGCAGTTTTATAAAGAAGTATCAATTTAATGCGCGGTTTCGTAATAATGTATATAAAATAATAAGTTAGGGTTGGTGGTTTATTATAACGAAGGATCCTTAACTATTATTGATTCAGGCCATAAGGGAAAGGCAAGTTCGTGTATTTAGATTTAATGAATATATTGCTATATTGATTTGAATAAAAAAATAATATAAAGAAAATGATTGAGGAGCGTGAGAATGAGTTGTCCATTCTGTAATGTTAATAAAACTGATGTCACGGCAGAGTCAGAATGTTTTTATGCGAAACTGGATGGTTACCCTGTCACAGAAGGACATACATTAATAATAAGTAAACGGCATGTTGCCAATTATTTTGACTTAACCGAAAAAGAGCAAGTTGATATGGTTAAGTTTTTAAATGCCGTTAAAAAAGATACCGATAAAAATTTTATCACCAGTCAATATAACGTCGGTGTTAATTGTGGTGAACTCGCTGGTCAAACGGTTGGCCATGTACATATCCATTTAATTCCTCGTCGTCAGGGTGACGTAGATGACCCGCGGGGTGGTGTGAGATGGGTGATTGCTAATAAGGCAAAATATTGGAAAGATTGATTTCCACATACAGTCATAATGCCATTTGAAAAAATAAAAAAAGAACTGGATAGTATTTTAAAGGGTGAAGGTTATTCTTTTGATGAATACTTGGAAACAGGTCTGATATATGTGAATGAAAATAAGTCAACGTGTTTGAAAATAGATATTGATATATGTAATCGTAATAAATACCAATATATAAGTTATACAAGCGTTCAAAATGAACTTGTTAATAAATATGATCTATTTCTACGTTTTTCTATTAGCACTATCCATGACCTAGATAGGTTTCTGATTGAATTCAGATTTTTTACCAAGGCAGAATCTGAACCTGAAAAATTAAAGCAATACGGTGCCAATAGGGAAGAGCTTGAGATAGATCCAACTTTACCTGAAGCTACATTTGAAGAGTGCTTTTCACTGGCATTTGGTGAGAAAAATTTGTATGCGCTTACTCGGGAATCTAGATATTATGATTTTGATGGAAAACGACGTTATATCGATTATGTATTAAAAACAACAAAACAAAATTATGCAATTGAACTTAATGGTGAAGCCTTTCATCATCCGGCTGTAATCAAAGAAAAACGCTATGCATCACAATTGTTCAAGCAGAACTCATTATCTGCCGAAGGTTATAAAGTGTTTCGCTGGTCACAGCGTGGAATGGCTGATAAAGACAGATTTATTCAGGAAATAAAATTATATTTTGGAGAGCCTGAATACTTTGAAAGTACGCCACACTTTAAATCATTAAGATATCTAAAAACATTTTTGCTGGCTGAGCATCAACACGATGCGTTGGCATATATTGACTCACTTAGAGATGAGGGAAGAAATACGTTTATTATTGTACTGCCAACAGCGACGGGTAAAACAGAGATATTTATCGAGGATATTTACCGACAAAGTTTAAAAAATAGTCTATTTAGAGCTCTTGTTCTGGTGCCAAGAAATAAACTTGTAGACCAGACTATAAGCAGATTTAAAGAGAGATACCCTGATGTCAATATTGGTAATAATTTTAACAACACAGAAACAAAATATGTATGTATTCAGACTTACGCATATATTCTGCGCCATTATCATGAAAACGTATCAGATGAATTTGATTATATTGTTGTAGATGAGGCTCATCACGCGCAGGCTAATGGCTTGAAAAGAGTTCTCGAATATTACAATCCAAAAAATTTACTTGGGTTTACAGCAACAGATCAAAGGCTGGATCAAAAAAGATTAGAGGATATTTTTGGGCAATATGAAACGCAGTTAACTTTAAAAGAGGCCATGCAAAAAGGACTGGTTCCACCTGTTTCTGTTTATCGCCTGGAAACGAGTATTGATTTATCAAATGTACGCTTTAATGGAAAAGATTTTGTTAAATCAGACCTGCAAAAATCCATACTGATATCATCAAGGGATGAAATGATTGTTTCTTTGATAAAGGATGCATTTAGGGCACCGATTATAGATAGCTCAGAATTAAAACAAGGTCTGGTTTTTTGTGTTGATATTAAGCATGCAAATAGAGTCGCTGAATTATTTAATAAAGAAGGAATAAATGCCGCTGCGGTTTCAGGTCAAAATCGTATACAGTCAGATAAAGCTTTGAATGAATACAAAGAGGGCGGAATTCAGTTTTTGTGCGCATGTGATTTGTTAAACGAGGGATGGGACTCGCCGCAGACATCAATTCTTGTTATGGCGCGACCAACTATGTCAAAAGTTTTATACATGCAGCAATTAGGTCGAGGCTTGCGCCATGATAAAAAAAAGGAAAGAGTCTATGTCATTGACGTCGTTGATTCATATGGTGCGAAACTCCAATCATGGTCTGCACATGGATTATTTGGTATAAGAACCTATATACCTTTTGGCGATTTATTGGGAGCAAAAGTAGGTGAAGGTACTGCTGAATTACAAATTTTATCCGGTTTGTATGAGCAGGAAATAAAACTTGTGCCTTTAGATATTTTTACTATGCAAGAACAGCTTGCTGACATGTTATCTGAAGAGCAGCTCGCAAGAGAATTATTTGTTTCAACAGGAACAGTAAGAATCTGGTTGAAAAGAAGGGATATAGATGCTGATTACCAATTACCTTTTGGGCGTAGAACGTTGTCATTTTTTTCGCGTGAAACACTTTCTGATATTCGCAAGAAAAAAAATATAAACATACATACTGATGAAACACGGAAGGAAGATTTTATTGATTTTGTAGCGGAACGTGATTATACGTTTTCGTATAAAATGATTTTTCTTTGCCTAATGTTTAAGTTGGCAAACGAGCGAGGCGAGGTTGACTTGCCCAAGTTGACACAACAGTACTCATCTTTCTACAAAGCATTTCTTGAAAAAAATAATGCTGCAGATAGAGAGAATTCACCAGTAAACAAAATCGATTTTCTTGGAAATGAAAATGAACTGCAAAAGAGTATTTTGAAAAATCCTTTCGAGAAATTTGAACGTAAAAGATTTATGCATCATTGCACAGATTTAAATTATATTTGTTTTGATTCGTTATTATGGCGGCAGCTGGAGACAAATGATATTCTCTCTATTCAAGAACAGATGTTTCAGGATTTAACTGACTACTATGAAAAACTTAATTTAATTGTAAGCGAGAATATTAGAAATCAACTGCAGTTTATTAGTGAGAAAGTAGATGTTAATGAGTTGGAAGGTATTGATGATAAACTCAAATTTTATGACACTGTAAGTGAGCTCAATAAGTATACAACGGTGATTCCATATTATCCTATCGAAGTTGCAGCTGGAAATTTCGCCGATTCAGAAATAATTGAAGAGCCTGCGTCATGGCTGGATATTTCAAAAACAAATTTTCAAGGAGTGTTAACTAAAGATTTATTTGTTACTCGTATAAAAGGTCATTCAATGGAACCAACCATACCAGATGGAAGTTACTGTTTGTTTAAATATGGTGTTGTTGGCTCACGTAATGGCAGAGTGGTGTTGGCAAAAAAAGATGGTGTTTTGGATAAAGATTTTCAGACATCGTTTACTGTTAAACGGTATTTTAGTGAAAAAATGGCGAGCTCAGAATTTGAATGGCGACATAAAAAAATAGAACTACGGCCTGATAATCCTGAGTATGATGTTATTGAGATCAATGAAGATGATGCTGTAAGTTTTTTAATCGTCGCAGAATTCATTCAATTATTAAGGGTAAATTAACGTCAAATAATCTTGCTTCTAATTTCAGCTATTATTCAAGCAAGCCGAAGGCAGGTTTGATTTTTTTATTAGGAAATCACTTGCCCAAGTAGATGAGGTTGTGGCTATGTGATTGCCGGGCATACTTGGTTATTCGAAGCGACTGACCACCATGCACAAAAAAGAAAAATGTAAAATAAGAGAATGGTATGAGACGTGATTAGGCATATTTTTTTTAATAGAGAGTGTATTATTGGGCGCATAGCACTTGTTCTAGGAATAATGGAATGAATAGTAAACTAAAAGGATTCGATGTAATGGACAACAGCACCTTAAAAACGTATAAAGAACGAGGTTTAAATTCTTTACAGTTACGATTGAAACGGGAACAAATCTATCGTAGAAAAGTACCACACAATCGGGTGCTACCTCAGGCTAAAGGTAGAGTTTTATTGCCAGCTTCTGACGGTAATAGAGTAAATAACTTTCTGAAATTCGTTGATATGTATTTCAGCAAAAAAATTGATAATATAATACCCGACCCTGACGAATCCCCACGAAATTAATGCTAAAAGTGGTCAATAATAATAACTTAGAAAAACATTAATATAAATGTAAAAAGTATGTCTGTGCGAGTGAACCTTTAGCTGCGAGTAAAACGTGGCAGTCTGTGAGCGTGGCAATCTGAAAGATAAGAGTTATTAACAACAAGATTGCCGCGTCAGTTCTGAAAAACACTTGTTTTTCAGGCTTCCTCGCAATGACAGAGAATATAAAATTTCGTGGGGATCCGTCAGTACCCGACCCAGAATTTAATATTTATCCTGGTGCCACGAAGATGGTAGAAAGTTCAGATGGCTATAAGGCTTTTACAAACTTTGCTAAAACGGATTATGGTTCTTCTGTTATCAAGGAAATGATTAAAAACCCAAAAAAATACAAAGGTTTTGATATTAAGCAAGGCGCTCAAAAATGGGCAAGTGCGGGTTATCGATTTATCGTGTTACCCAAAAAATTTCCAGCCAGAATACGATTTAAAACCAGCGGCCAAAGGATCTATGACTTAGCCATTATCTACCATGAATTTGCTCACACTATGGTATTTCAACCGGCATCATTAAAAGGGAAAAAGGCTAGTATAAGAGATGAGCGTATGGCTGTGATGAAATTTGAAAATCCAGTACGCATGCGAAAGGGCTATGAGCCTCGATATTCTTATACGAAAGCAAGACCACTTGAAACAATTAATATTATTACAGGGGAGAAGAAACAAGGTAGCTGGGCGGTCAGTGAGAATGATCCCACTAAATTGGTTAAACCTGATGATAAGGCTGCCTTAAAATGAAACTTCTTATTTATGTAAGTATATTCTTATTTTTGCAGGCTGCATCTG
>CAZEZI010000137.1:0-5298 GCA_964516315.1 uncultured Thioalkalispiraceae bacterium | reverse complement strand
AGAATAACGTAAAAAGATTAATCAAAATAACAATACGTCATTCCCGCGGAGGCGGGAATCTAGACATTATAATAAAGCTGTTTTTATAGTTCTGGATTCCCGTCCCCGCCTTCGCTGGGGACAAGCTCTCTGCGGGAATGACGGTTTAATTAGTAACTACTTTTAAGAGTGCAAAAGAAATGAACCGACCCCCACCAACCGCAGGCCTACGCCACGTTGCACTGTATGTTGACAATTTTGATGCTTGCGAACATTTTTATGTTGAGTTACTCGGTATGAAAGTCGAATGGCGACCAGACCCGGATAATGTTTATTTATGTTCAGGCAATGATAACCTTGCATTGCATCGAGCAGAAGTGAAATACAAAGACAAAAAAATGAATGGCCCGCAGCGACTGGATCATATTGGTTATATTTTAAGGCAACCAGAAGATGTAGACACATGGTTTGAATTTTTAAATTCACATCATATTAAAATGTATTCACAACCTAAAACCCACCGCGATGGGGCACGTAGTTTTTATTGTGCCGATCCGGATGGCAATGTTGTACAAATGATTTTTCATCCGCCTATTTCCAGCACTTAAAATATGCCCTCTGATAAAATTGATATTCAATTTGACCAGCAACATATCTGGCATCCCTATACTTCTTTACCGGCCAGCTTTGCCTCCTACCCTGTTGCATCTGCTCAAGGGGTAAAAATAAAACTGCAAGACGGCCGTGAACTGATTGATGGCATGGCTTCATGGTGGTGTGCTATTCATGGCTACAATCACCCGGCTCTTAACCAGGCGATAAAAAATCAAACCGATAAAATGGCACATGTGATGTTTGGCGGTTTAACCCATCAACCTGCGGTTGAACTGGCTAAAAAATTAATAGCGATAACCCCCGTCCCCTTACAAAATATTTTTTTTGCCGACTCCGGTTCAGTTGCTGTAGAAGTTGCGATTAAACTAGCGTTGCAATACTGGCAAGCAAAACAGCTACCGGATAAAAATAAACTGCTCAGTCTTAAACACGGCTACCATGGCGACACCTTTGGTGCGATGGCCGTTTGTGATCCTGTTAATGGCATGCACTCTCTTTTTAAAAACACACTTGCACAACATTACTTTGTTGATGCACCCCACTGTGGTGACGAGTATCACGAGCAGGATATACAGAAAGTTAAAAAACAACTCGAACAGCAGCATAAAAATATTGCCGCTATTATTCTGGAGCCCCTTGTTCAGGGTGCCGGTGGTATGCGAATTTACCATGCAGAATATTTAACACAAATACGTAAGTTGTGTGATGAATATAATATTTTATTAATAGCCGATGAAATAGCAACCGGCTTTGGTCGTAGTGGCACTTTGTTTGCCTGCGAACAAGCAAACATTAGCCCTGATATTATGTGTGTAGGGAAAGCCTTAACCGGTGGCACTCTCAGCCTTGCAGCAACATTAATGACAACAGAGATAAGTCAAACCATTTCCAAAGGTGAACCCGGTGTATTTATGCATGGCCCTACTTTTATGGCCAACCCGTTAGCCTGCGCCGTTGCCAATGCCAGTATTGATCTGTTGTTAAATTCAGACTGGCAAGCAAACGTTTTTCGTATTGAGGCGTTATTAACAAAAGAATTAACTGAGTGTAGCGAACTTGCACAAGTAAAAGATGTACGGGTAAAAGGTGCGATTGGTGTTATTGAAACACACCAACCCATTGACCAGACATGGATGACACAGGAGTTTGTTAAACGTGGTGTTTGGGTTCGGCCGTTTAGTAATCTTGTTTATATTATGCCGGCTTATGTTATGGATAATGAAGATTTGATTAAAGTGACAACTGTAATGCGGGATGTTGTTGCAAGGTTATAGGAATTGTAACCCATTAACCACCATCATCGTCATTCCCGCGGAGGCGGGAATCCAGTCCATTAAATTCAAGTTGTTATAAAATTCTTTGGATTCCCGCCTCCGCGGGAATGACGGCCCAAGAGTGTAATATCATTAGAAACCAAATAACTCAGCCAACTTTTTGCCCGGCTCATCGGCGACCATAAATGCTTCACCGACTAAAAAAGCATTTACATTATTAGCACGCATCAATGTAATATCTTCTGCCGTATGGATACCACTTTCAGTAACCACTATTTTATCGTCTGGAATTGTTTTTAATAAACTTAAGGTTGTATCCAGACTTGTTTCAAACGTGCGCAGATTACGATTATTAATACCAATCAAAGTTAAATCCAGTTTTAATGCCCGTTGCAGTTCTTCCGCATCATGCACTTCAACCAGCACATCCAGATTTAATTCTGCGGCTAGTTCTGATAAAGACTGTAATTGCTGATCGCTTAGGCAGGCGGCAATCAATAAGATACAGTCTGCACTCATCGCCCGGGCTTCATATACCTGATAGGGGTCGATAATAAATTCTTTACGCAACACCGGCAGGCTACAGGCAGCCCGTGCCTGCTTCAGGTATTCGTCACTACCCTGAAAGAAATCCACATCGGTTAAAACCGACAGGCAGCAAGCACCGCCTTTTTCATAAGAGGCCGCAATCTCTGCTGGAATAAAATTTTCCCGCATTACTCCTTTACTGGGTGATGCTTTTTTAATTTCAGAAATAACTGCTGCTGTACCTGCATTAATTTTAGCTTTTATGGCATTAACAAAGCCACGCACTGGCAAAGCCTGCTGTGCAGCTTGTTTAACTTGTTCTAAAGAAACAAGTGCTAAACGCTCGGCAATTTCTTCTTCTTTACGTTGAATTATTTTTTTTAAAATATCGGGGGTATTATTCATAATAACTTAAAACGATTGAGATAATTTAACTAAAGCGGCCAGTTTTTCTTTTGCTGCACCGGATGCAATAACTTCATCAGCTTTTTTCATACCTTCTTCTAATGAGTCAACCAGGTCTGCAGCATAAATAGCCGCACCAGAGTTAAGTACTACAATGTCGCGCGCTGCACCCGCCTTATTATCTAAAACACTATTAATCACTTTTAATGAACCTTCTGCGCTATCTACCGCAAGGCAGGATATATCAGTGGAGTCAAAACCAAACTGCTCAGGCGTAATGCTATACGATGTTACCTTGCCCTCTTTTAACTCCGCAACACGGGTTGTTGCACCAATGCTGATTTCATCCATACCATCTTTTGAATGCACAACAAGTACATGATTACTGCCCAGTTTATTTAATACTTCGGCAAGCGGTTCGACCAGATCGTCAGAAAAAACACCCAGTAACTGGTTAGGTGCGCCAGCCGGGTTGGTTAAAGGACCCAGTACATTAAAAATAGTGCGTACTGCCATTTCTTTACGCGGACCAATGGCATGCTTCATTGCGCTGTGGTGCAAAGGGGCAAACATAAAACCCACGCCGACCTGTTCAATACACTGTGCAACCTGTTCCGGTGTTAGATTTAAATTTACACCCGCTGCTTCCAGTAAATCGGCACTGCCTGATTTGCTTGATACCGAACGATTACCATGTTTGGCGACTGTACCACCGGCGGCGGCCACTACAAAAGTGCAGGCGGTTGAAATATTAAAGGTATTGGAACCATCACCACCGGTACCGACAATGTCAACAATATGATCACCACTGACTTTTACACCCGAGGCCAGCTCACGCATTACGGTTGCAGCGGCGGCAATTTCATCGACCGTTTCACCTTTCATGCGCAGGCCAATTAAGAAGCCTCCTATTTGTGCAGGGGTGGCTTCGCCGGTCATAATAATTCGCATGACCTGATTCATTTCGTCGGCCGTTAGATTTTTATTATCTAAAACTCGTTGGATGGCAGATTGTATGTTCATGTTTTTGTACCTGTGGTTACGCAGCCAAGATTATTATATAACTTGACCATCTCTTTCGTCATACCCGCGAAAAGCCTGTCCCCAGTGGAGACGGGGATGGGTATCTAGTCACTACTATTTAGATCGTCTGGATTCCCGCCTCCGCGGGAATGACGGTATCATTTATTCTCTAAAAAATTCCTTAACATATCATGCCCATGTTCGGTCAAGATTGATTCAGGATGAAACTGTATGCCCTGAATAGAATACTCTTTATGTTGAATACCCATAATTTCATCAACACTGCCATCGGCATTTTCTGTCCACGATGTCACTTCCAGACATTCAGGCAAACTCGACTGCTCAATCACCAGTGAGTGATAACGGGTTGCTTCAAACGGGTTATTCAAACCATTAAACACACCTTTGTCTATATGGTGAATCATGGATGTTTTACCGTGCATGATTTGTTTGGCATGAATAATCCTGCCACCAAAAGCCTGGCCAATACTCTGGTGCCCCAGACAAACACCAAGGATTGGTTTTTTTCCTGCAAAATGTTTTATGGCCTCGACAGAGATACCCGCTTCATTCGGTGTGCAAGGGCCGGGGGAAATCACCAGTTGCTCTGGATTAAGTTTTTCAATCTCTGCAATAGAAATCTGATCATTACGTACAACTTCTACCGCTGCACCCAGTTCACCAAAATATTGCACCAGGTTATAGGTAAACGAGTCATAGTTATCTATCATTAATAACATTATTTATCTGCCCCACACCGGTTGATGTGCTCATTCAGGCCAGCCGCAGCCTGTTCAACTGCTTTAAATACGGCACGGCCTTTGTTCATGGTTTCATCCCATTCGCTTTGCGGCACCGAATCATAAACCACGCCGGCACCAGCCTGAATATGCAGAATATCATCCTTTATCACTGCAGTACGAATAGCAATGGCGGTATCCATATTACCATTCCATGACAGGTAACCCACTGCACCACCGTACACACCTCGCTTAACCGGTTCTAACTCATCAATAATTTCCATTGCGCGAATTTTAGGTGCACCCGACAAAGTACCTGCCGGAAAGGTTGCCCGCAAGGTATCCATTGCTGACATATCCGGTTTTATTTTACCGGCAACATTCGAGACAATATGCATGACATGAGAATAGCGTTCAATCACCATTGTATCGGTTACTTCCACTGTGCCGGTTTGGGCAATGCGACCAATATCATTGCGGCCTAAATCAATCAGCATTAAATGTTCTGCAATTTCTTTTGGATCGGCCAGTAAATCTTTTTCTAATTGCATATCCTGTTCGGCGGTTTGACCACGCGGACGGGTACCGGCAATCGGCCGTACCGTGACCATATCATCTTCAACTTGCACTAATATTTCCGGTGATGAACCGACAATATGAAAATCACCCAGATCCAGATAATACATATAAGGTGAAGGGTTCAAACTACGCAATGAACGATACAAATCGAGAGG
>CAZEZI010000136.1:0-5403 GCA_964516315.1 uncultured Thioalkalispiraceae bacterium | reverse complement strand
AACATAATATTAAAATGGGTACCATTGCCGATTTAATCGAATACCGTTTACATAACGAGAAAAGTGTCGAGCATATCGCCGAATCAAATTTACCGACTGAGTTTGGTGAATTCAGATTACATGCTTTTCGTAATGCCCATGATGGCAGCGCACATCTTGCGCTGGTGAAAGGTGAAATTGATTCAGACAAGCCAGTATTGGTGCGGGTGCATGTTGAAAACAGTATTTGTGATTTTTTCGCAAGCAAACGTTCGGATTGTGGTTGGCCATTACACGATGCAATGAAGCGCATTGCCGATGAAGGCGTGGGTGTGGTGGTTATTTTACGCCCCGATAATTTAGCCGATACGGTTTTAAGTCAGGTTAAACGCTACAGTAATGAAGATAAGGATGAAGATCATTCTGCCGACAACAAAGAAGACTTGCGAACGTTTGGTATCGGTGCACAAATTTTATCTGAGCTGGGTGTGCGGCACATGCGTGTATTGAGCGCACCGAAAAAAATGCATGCGCTGTCCGGCTTTGGCCTGGATGTGGTGGAATACGTGCATGACTAACCATGCATATTTATTTATAGATATTAAAAATAGTGTAGCCCGGATGAAGCAAAGCGTAACCCGGGAAGTTACAGGAACAATGATTAAGGAACAGAAGTATGAGCACAAAAATAGTAGAAGGTGATTTGGTTGTTAAAGGCGCACGTTTTGGTATTGCCGTTGCACGTTTTAACAGCTTTGTAGTGGAAAGTTTACTGGAAGGTGCGATTGATACCTTAAAGCGCCATGGTGCGAGTGATGCAGATATTGAAGTGGTTCGAGTGCCTGGTGCATTTGAATTACCTTTAGCTATTCAACGCATGGCGAATAATAAAAAATATGATGCGATTATCGCATTAGGAGCAGTCATCAGAGGTGGTACACCGCACTTTGATTTTGTTGCTGGTGAATGTGTTAAAGGCATGTCGAGCGTTTCATTACAGGCCGATATTCCTGTTTCATTTGGGGTGTTAACGGTTGATACCATTGAGCAAGCCATTGAACGCTCAGGTACAAAAGCAGGCAACAAAGGTGCGGAAGCAACCTTGTCGGCAATTGAAATGGTTAATCTATTAAAAGAAATTGGTTAAATGAAAGTAAGTGCGCGCAGCCGTGCAAGGCAACTCGCCGTTCAGGGTTTGTATGAATGGCATCTCAGCGGAAATAAAATTGATGATATAGCTGCACAATGTTTAGATGCCAAGCGTGGTAAAAATATTGACGAGACATATTTTGAAGAACTGATTTTTAAAGTTTCATCAATGGTAGAAGGCTTAAATGAAACGTTAGTTCCTTTTTTAAGTCGGGATATTAATGAAATTGATCCGGTTGAACGTGCGATTTTACAATTAAGTGCATATGAATTAACCCAGAAAATTGATATCCCATATAAAGTTGTTATTAATGAAGCCATTGAGTTAGCTAAAACTTTTGGTGCCGAACAAAGTCATAAATTTGTAAATGGAATTCTGGATAAAGTAGCTGAGCAAAGTCGCGCAGTAGAGTTTAAGGCTAATAAAAAGTAGAGTTATTGTTGCGTTAATATTTAGATAACTTTGATAAAATGCCTGTCATTCCTGCGCAGGCGGGAATCCAGAAAAATCAAGAAAGGCTGTTCATATAGGCTGGATACCCGCTTTCGCTGGTATGACGGGTATAAGTTTATTTTAGATAGAAATCAGTATGCTCCAGGATAATTTTAGTTCTGTTGCTGCCAACGAAGTTAAGCAATCTTATTTTTTGTCTGAAGCTGAGGCTGATTATGCCACCATTAGAATTTGATATTATTAAACAATATTTTTCTAATATCACTAACAAAAAAAGCAGCTCTGATATTCATCTTGGTGTCGGTGATGATGCGGCCATTGTTTCTGTCCCTGAAAATAAAAAGCTGGTTGTTTGCACCGATACCCTGAACGAAGGTATACATTTCCCGTTAAATACATCGGCATATAATGTTGCTTATAAAGCATTGGTGGTTAACTTAAGTGATTTAGCTGCAATGGGAGCAATGCCAAAATGGTTCACCCTTAATATTTCTTTACCAGCAGTGAATAAAGATTGGTTAGCTGATTTTTCAAAGGGTTTGTTGCAACTGTCTAACCAGTACCAACTAAATTTGATTGGTGGTGACACAACCCGTGGACCACTAAGTATCACTATTACTCTTGCCGGGTATGTTGATAGCTCACAAGCCTTACTACGCTCGGGCGCAAAAGTAGGTGACAAAGTTTATTTAAGTGGCTGTACGGGCGAAGCTGCCTATGGGTTGGTCTGTTTGTCATCTTCAGAGGTATTAAGTGATAGTGAGCAATATTTTGTAACACGTTTGAACCAGCCTGCAGCACGGGTTGATCTGGGCTTAAGTTTGCAGGGCATTGCGAATGCCTGCATTGATATTTCAGACGGATTGGTGGCTGATATTGCACATATTGCAGAAGCCAGCCAATGTGGTATTAATCTTGATTTAAATACCATTCCATTGCCAGCTATTGCCGATAAAGAACAGGCACGTCGCTATGCATTAAGCGGTGGTGATGACTATGAACTTGTATTTACTGTTGCGCCTTGCAGAGAAGCAGCATTGAAAAAATTAATCAGTCAGACAGCATTACCAATAACCTGTATTGGTGAAGTGGTTGCAACAAAAGGGGTTCAACTTCTGGATAATAATAAGCCAGTCGATTTACCCCGATTGGGTTATGAACATTTCAGTGAATAGAATCTTAGAGGGTTATATATAAATGCCGGTAGAAATAACAGCAGCAAAAAGAGCAACAGCAAAAATGTTACTTAATCCCATACATGCAATTAGTATGTGGCTTGGTTCAGGCTTGTCACCCATTGCATCAGGTACAGTGGGTACGTTAGCGGCGATTCCTTTATATATTGTGGTTGCTCACTATGTTGAGTGGTCGGTATCTCAGCCACAAAATTTTATAATTTTAATAGCTGTTCTTTTTATACCGGGTTGTGTTTGTGCACATTACACCGGTAAGGCATTAGGTGTGGCCGATCATGGCGCGATTGTCTGGGACGAGGTGGTCGGATTTTTCGTTACTATGTTTGCGGTACCGTATGCATCTTTAACAATGTTTGAACTGGCAATCTGGATTACTGCCGGATTCTTTATCTTTCGTTTCTTTGATATTTTTAAACCCTGGCCAGCAAGCTGGGTGGATAGAAATTTAAAAAATGGTTTTGGCGTGATGTTTGATGATGTGATTGCCGGTGTGTTTGCAGCGGTTACATTGTACCTTGGCCTAATATTTTTTGAGGTTTAATGTTTTTTGAGCTTTAGTATTTTTTTGGAGATTAATATGTTTCGCATAATAAAATTAATAAGTCTGCTTGTTATATTGCCGCAGCTTGTTGCTTTCTCTTTACCGCTACAGGCGGGTGAAGTTGAAATTGTAAAAGTTGACTTAAGGTCGAACAATGGCGGTAAGAGCTGGACTTTTCATGTGACGTTAAAGCACAATGACACCGGCTGGGACCATTATGCCGATGCATGGCAAGTGGTTGATACTGATGGTAAAGTACTTGGTAAACGTGTTTTATATCACCCGCATGAGCATGAACAACCCTTTACCCGCAGCTTGCCGGGTGTGACTTTGCCAGAAAATGCTATTATTTATGTCGAAGCGCATGACAAAGTGCATGGCTGGAGCAAGGACAGACTCAAGATTGATTTTGATTTTCTTGAAGGTGACCGTTATACCATTGGTGAATACACCAGTCGTTATTAAAGGAAATTCAGGTAATGCGACATAATCATTGTTACCAAAAATACACTTTGTTTGTTTTCACGATATTGCTGAGCTTAACAATTAATATTCGCTCTGTTCAGGCAATGGATGTGGTTGTAATGGCTATTTTTGGTGATATGGTTATTTTAAAAGTAGACGGCACTAAACATAAATTAAAAGTAGGGGATAAAACGCCGCAAGGAATCAGCCTTGCTGAAATTGATTACGATATGGTTGTTTTAAGGCAGGGAAACAGGGAAAGCCGTCATAAGTTAGGTGGGCATGTGAGTTTTGGTCTTGAAGGTGGTCGTAATAAGAAACCTGAGAAAGATGCGATTGCCAAAATCTGGCCAAGAAATGATATGTACGTTACGCATGGCTACATTAATAAATTTGCTGTTACCTTTATGGTGGATACCGGTGCAACATGGATAGCTCTGAGTGAATCACTCGCTAAACGTATGGGGATTAATTATTTTCGGGGTGAACGTGGTTATGCAGGCACTGCAAGTGGTGTGACACCCGTTTATAAAATCAAATTAGACAGTGTACGCGTAGGTGATATTGTTTTATATAATGTTGAGGCTGCAGTGATACCGAACTTGTCCGGGCATGTTTTGCTGGGGAATTCGTTTTTGAAATATACCGAAATGACACGTACTAAACAGGTTATGATTTTGAAGAAAAAATAATATGACCTGTTATTGCGAGCGATAGTGCTCGCAATAACAACTTGATTTTTTACTTCACTTTCTCAATCAACGCGTAAGCCGAATGGTTATGAATCGATTCAAAATTTTCAGATTCAACAACATAGGCTGAAACACGATCCTCGTTGTTAAGTTGGGCGGCTACATCACGCACCATGTCTTCAACAAATTTTGGATTGTCGTAAGCGCGCTCAGTCACAATTTTTTCATCCGGGCGTTTTAGTAAACCATAAAGTTCACAGGATGCCTGTTTTTCAACGAGGTCGATAAGTTCTTCTACCCAGATAAACTCATTGATTGTGGCCGTCACAGTAACGTGTGAACGCTGATTGTGTGCACCGTAATCCGAAATCTTTTTAGAACACGGGCAAAGGCTGGTAACCGGCACAACAATTTTAACTTTTAATTCTGTTTTTCCACCATGGACTTCTCCAATAAAAGTCACTTCATAGTCCAGTAAACTTTGTACACCCGATGCTGGCGCTGTTTTGTTTACAAAGTAAGGGAAAGACATTTCAATATGGCCGGAATTTGCTTCCAGGCGTTCAGCCATTTCTACCAGCATTTCCTTAAAAGACTGCACTGAAATTTCGCGTTCATGATTATTTAAAATTTCGACAAAGCGTGACATGTGCGTGCCTTTAAAATCATGTGGCAGGTTAACGTACATATTAAAGTTGGCAATCGTGTGCTGTTCACCTTCGGTGCGATCGCGGACTTTAACCGGATGGCGAATATCTTTTATGCCCACCTTGTTAATCGGAATTTGGCGAATATCTTTTGTATTTTGCACGTCGGCAATGGGAGCCTTGCTCATGATCAGTCTTCCTCGGTATAGCTGACACAGGCACGGTCGGTTTCCCAAATGCTGACATTTTTTACTGCCACGCGTGCGTCGTTTAATTCGTT
>CAZEZI010000135.1:0-5424 GCA_964516315.1 uncultured Thioalkalispiraceae bacterium | reverse complement strand
GGACTATGCATTTATAAGGCAGGGTATATTTAATCCCACCTTTTTCCAAACTTACCCCTATATTAGATTATTAGAAATTAAACCTTGATTCCCATTCCATACACATTCCCACTTCGCTCCTATCGTCGCTTCGGGCAAAGAGTATTCCATTATATTTTAGAGAAACATTTGAGAAGAAAAAAATCAAAGAATATTTGAGATAAGAACTTCGATTTTTCCAAAGCAAAGTAACCTTTCGGCTTCGCTCAGAATAAACTCCACGTTGTATATTATAGGACATTTATAGTACCATCAGTCAAAGCCTCTACCAACCATAAAGGCTCCATATTAAATGACTTCCAATCGGTTTTTAAGGCATTGTAAAGTTTATCAATTTCAGTAAAGTCCTCAACTAGTTTGTCATTCTCTGCTTTTAGCTTTAAAATGTAATCCATAAGCTCGTAACACACGGTGAACTGTCCACAGGCAATTAAGGTTTGCATACGATTTTTGGCAACATCGGTTTTGTCCCACCATAATGTTGTGGGTGTTTCAGAAGCAGTTAAACAAACACTTTCTAAGTTTTTACTTGGTGCTGGCTCTATAGCTTCATTATAACCTGTGGCTTTACTATATGTCATTTTTTGACCATTTAGCTTATATACCGTCGCTGTAATTCGTTTATTTTTTAATTCATCTTTAGAATAGAACAAGTCGTAATTTAAACGTCTCATTTGCTTTAAAAACACATCATTTATCATTGTCATTGCCGAAGTTAATCGGTCTGTCAGCATGCGCTGTATCAAACTAATATCTAACTTTTGAAAGGTTAAAATATCATCCAATAAGGGTTCGGGTACGTTTTTTTTGAAGAGCGTTTTTAATCGAGATAATACCGAGGCTTTAATAACTGAGGCTACCAAACCAAATACGGTTAATAGTAAACCCACCCCCATGACGACGCTACCAAAAATATACAGACCTATATAGGCACTTGGGCCAAAAACCAACATATTATTTAAAAGTATGATGAGTAATCCTACTACCAGAGTAATCCAATATAAAGGCTTTATAGTAAAGTATTGTAGTATTTTATTAATGATATCTTTTACTATAGAACTTTTTCCTACTTTAGTTGTATCCTGTTGCCATGGCTGCATTTTGTAACTTCCTACGTCATTGACAATAATTAAGTCCAAACCATCTTTCATCCGATTGTTAATAAGCATCATGCTACCAATACCCTGGTTGTCGGCTATACCACCATCCATAATCCCAACACCATCGATAAAATGATCTAGTTTTTTTAAATTTTTATATGCTGGATCGTTGTGGTTTTCAAAATAATCATTGGGAAATACCAAAGGTTCAAATCCCACAGGAAAACATGATGATGAAGCAATAACATCTCCTAATTTTACTTTGTTTCGCAATGCATTTATCTCTTTTTGGTTTCTTTTATACAGTGGGTTGTTACCAAAATACCCTTGATTTTGAAAACGATAAGTCAACCCAAATGAAAAGTCGGTAGCATTAAAGCACACCTGCTCTAATTGTTTGATTTTATCATCTTCAAAGTTCTCAAATGAACCTTCAAATACTGGCATTTCAGCATAAGTTAGTGCAAAAGCGTTAATAAGTGATCGTTTTTTATATGGATTGTCTTTCCAAACACTATCATCTTCTAATTTGGCAATTGCGGTTTCTAGAAGTTTATCATTTTCAGGAGTGAATGTATTGTAGAACGTTTTGAAAAAAGCTTTAAAATCATAATCTGGAGCTTGAACAGCTTTCGCATAACCCACACCAGTAAGTGTGCCTCCACTTACTGTACTGAGTGCTTTAACCGATTTTAATAAAGACTTATCTTTGTAAGAAACATGATCTAAGTAAGACAATACTCCTAAAGCAAAAAAGGTGGCACGATAGCCTCCACCACTAAAACAAAGTCCGATATTTTCAAACGGCATAAATATGTTACTTTTTTCTACTTCTTCTGACATGATATTTGTTTTAATTGGTACTCAAATATAGCCTGGTTATAAGAAAGTCGTGATTTTACACTTTATGAAAGTGCATATAAAACTATTTACTCCCATTATAATGAACTATGAACAAAGTTTTCTTTTCAGGTGCAGAAACACCATATCCGGCACCCTGGGCAGTAATAAATTTAATCGACGTAACTTTTGTCAATACTCTTGCAATATCATCTGCCTTATTTTTCATACTTCTATGATAATACAAAACTGTCGATTGGTCAGAAAAAAAAGATGGTTTATCACGCCAATCTGGAAACAGTTTAGTTTGAAAGCCTTTAGCCTCAATTTTGTTTCGTATAACATACTTGTCTTTTCCTATGGGATTATAGCTATATATGCGTACAAAAAGCTTAGCATTTTCTTCCGTTGTAGATGTTGATTTTTCATAACCAATCTCTATGGCTTTTCCTTTCCACTCAAAACCTCTAGCACTTAAAAATGGTTTAAGCTGAGTGATATTAATGTCGTTTTTGAGGAGCTTTTTATATAGAATATCGACATATTCTTGTTTTAAATTTTTACCGTAGTACATGGTATTTACTGTGTTGCTGCCATCATCATTAGAGGCTTCACGAATATGTAAATAATAGTTAGGCGGAGATTTAATACTACTCACAGTTTTCTCTACACTATTACCATCTGCTTTACGTTTGTAATAACGTACAATAATGGTATCTACTGCAAGGGTAATAACCACCTTATCAACTTTAGATTGGAGCGAATCAATTTGTTGTATGACTGACAGATTATTTTCTGAAGCCTGCTTTATTTTAGCGATTTCGATTTTTATTTGCTTGAGAGCTTTTTTAATGGAGTCTTCCTTATTTACACTTTTGGTATATAAAATAGAATCTTTAATTTCTATTAGTTTTATTTGTTCGTTGCTCCTTTCAATAAAGAGTTTGTTATCTATACTTTTCTGTTTTTTGACATAAATATTATATAGGAACAATGTGGTAAAGATAATCAACCCAGCAATAATAATAGAAATAAGATTACGGTTAGATTTCTTTTTTTTTGATTCGTACTCCTTAAATTTTTCATTAAATTCACTCATAGTATCAGTATTATCAATTAATTAACAATATCCCAAAATCGCTGTTTTAGATTAGTCACCGTTTCATCAGTATTTGGAATAGGCGGATTCTTAAGCCTTTCTAAAAAATTTTTAATTTCATTTTCCAACATTTTTAATAATGTTAATGAATCTTCAATACCATCCAACTTATCTTTGATCCATTTAATCAATCCGAGAGGTACAACACCCACAAGTGTGTATAAGCTGTCTTGACCATTCATTAAAGATGTGGTTACGAGTAATGCGGATATCAAAATTGTGACACCAATTAAAATGTGATAATCTCGTTTACGCTTTTTACGCTTTGTTCTTGCAATATGAAAGTTCTCTTGAGGTATAATGTCTACTACAGAAATTTCATTGATGTTTAGATTGGATTGTAGATCAGTTTGACCAATTAAAACGGGTATACTTTCTTCACCAAAACCATCGACTCCAACAACATCAACTGCTGTTTTAAACGAATCATTAATAGATTTACCTTCAAAAAACGAGGTGTAAAATGCTCTGGAGAATGTCAATGCTGTATCATTGGGCACCTCACTATTCATCCCAATTATTGCCAGATTGTCAATACTATTGAAATCTTCCGTTTTCATCAAACTGAAACACGCATTCATAAACACGCATTTAAGGTTTGGTTTATAGTTTTGTATAAACTCACTAAACATGGCTAAGGATAATTCCTTTTTATAATTGTCTTCATCATGAAAATAAAGTACACCATCATCACTACCATGACCAGAAATATGTAAAATATCTGGCTTATAACTTTCAAGATTGCTGTGCAACATATCTTTGGTTACAGCGCCTTTTGATTTCATCTCAAAATAGTCGCGATTAGCAGATGATACACGTGCCTCTTCAATGTTATTTTCTTCAACATCTAGGAAGAGATTTGTTGTTCCTTTGGGATTAACCTTTATGAATAATATCTTTATCATAGTCTTCGTCATAAAATTAAATTGGTATTAGCTTTAGTCATATCAAATAATACATCAGAACGTACATTAACACTAGATATAATAAGTTCTTCAGGGGTATCTTCAATAAATACTTCTAAAGCTTTAGCAAATATTAGCCCACCTATTTTTTCTATAAAATCAACTCTCACCTGATAAGTCTCAGCATCCTTAAAATCTAGAAAAACATCAGTACTTATTGTTTCACTTCTCATCGCAGATTTTACTATTCTGCGTCTTTCTAAAAGCCCTTTTTGACTTGTTAAAAAACCAGTTCTATGAAGCTTATTATTCCTTAAATAATAGACAATTTTATAAAATAAATAAGGTAATCTTATTAGCTCATCATTAACTTTTGTTACAAATTTAGGATCACTATCAAGGAGTATTGGACCTGTAAACATTGATATTTTCATTTTATTTTTCACAACTTTATGATGTAGTATATAATCTTCAATGCGTCTCCAAATACCTCTATTTAATCTATCGATTTGAGGCACAGCATTTGTAAAATAAAATGTCGATGCTGCACCTTCTTTAGCCAATTCCAAATTTTCTCCCCATTGTACATCTTCTCTTTTTGTAAGATGTCCTTTATCGAAATGACTTTTAGCAGAAGAATATAATTCATTACCAAGTTGAAATTCTACAGGAATTCGATCATCTTTTCTCCAATTATCACGACCGTTAGCAAATATTTCATTTCTGGATATCTGTTTAAATAGGTTGCCATTTATATTTGAAGCTGTATAGTATGGAAATCTTCTAAATGGATTTTGTAAAAGGCTATAGTTAGAGTAATTAAGAAAAAATTTATCAATCTCTATATGATTATTCTTGAATCTGTCAATTTCTTCCTTATCTAGTATTGGCAAACTAATTAGATGTCCATCAAGAAATATTGAAGAATACGCCATGAATTTTGTTTTATAAGTAGCAATATCAATGAGATTTAGATATTACACTATAAAGTTAAACATTCATTGTACAAATATCAACAGGGTTTTCCCCTTTTTTTATGGGTGTTTTTCCTGTGGTTTTTAGGGGGTATTCCCCCTTTAATCACCAAAAATTATATTTGCTTTTTATCAATTCATTAAGTTTTAATTACACTTTATTTAACAATAAATAAAAACAATAAAGATAGTTTTACGCTTCTAAAATCAACGTGTATGAAAGTAATACTACGCTTACTTATTATAATTTTAATATTTTTTTCTAAAGTCGGATATGCACAAGAACAACAAAATATAGATAATCAAATTAGTGAACTTCCAGTTTCTTTCTTGGATAGAACAGAATTTAAGATAGGGTATTTTGGTACTATTTTTTGGAATAATGGACTGAATATTGGTGCTGAATA
>CAZEZI010000134.1:0-5443 GCA_964516315.1 uncultured Thioalkalispiraceae bacterium | reverse complement strand
CAATCCCATCTTTTTATTTATGTCGCCTGGATACAGCGCAGCGAAATCCGGGAGGGTTACACATTGTTTCCCGGATTACATTGCATTGCATCCGGGCTACTAACTGAAATTAGAAGTTACATCGTTAACAGAACATTATCAATCAACACGGTTTGCTCTGTGCTCACATTTGAATTATAACTATTTGACATATACGACACAGTATTTATGTTAACACCCGTTGTGCAGCTTAAATCCAGATCGACAACACTAAGCACAACTTCATTATTAAGGCTTAACTGCAGTGTGTCATTATCGGCTGTATTATAGCGATTATCGTTGGCTTCAACTGTCAATTGAAAATTGTGCCACTGTCCCGGATTATTGTTTATTGTAAGCACTTTATCCGATTTTATTACCCGCTTATTCCGGCCACAGCTTTTATCTTCGGCAATAGTCACTTCAACAAAACCCGCCTGATCAAAACCAAGTGAAATAAAAGCTGTTGGACTGGAATCAGAATTTGTCGTTTCTAAACTAACAAAAGGATTCAGCACCCGATCCCACACCCAGTTGGCAGACCATTTTGCTGCCCAGCTCAACGCAATCTTGCTATAGGTAGAACCTGACTCCGAAAAAATATAACGAGCCGATTGCAGTGTGTTTAATGTAGTGTCGTTTGTCTGAACCCATTTAAGTGCACACTGACTATCATCTACACCTGCCGAGTTGCAATTATTGCCACTTCGTTCGCTACCACTAAATTGCCAGCCTTTCAGCTGCCAATCCTGTTCACTTGCCTGATAAGCAAGACTGGAACTCCATTCAAAATTTTCACACAGCAAAGTATTCGCTGACTGACACCAGCCAACTGACGTTGTCGCACTCTTCATTTGTAACGTGCTGTCCGATAAAACAGAGTCCCCTGCGATTGTGTTACCTGAATTCTGGCTGGTTGTATAATTTTCACCTTCATCAGCTGGGCCACTGCCACCACCGCAGGAGACCAGAACTAAAGAAAACAGGGGAATTGAAAACAGGACAGCCGTTCTTTTTATCCTGCAAAAAGCTGATTCCAGAAAACTTAACGCCGAAAATTTCAGTCCCTGTCGTCTTCTCACTATATTGAGAATAATGTCCATCGCTGTTCCTGAATATTTTAAAAATATGTCCGTAATGATAGATGAAACCTAAAATATTTATTTGATCCATGTAGCAAAACGAAATCGGGAATGTTTAACCCTGTCACATAAATAAAATTACTTTGCTGCAAACTGGATAAAAAAAAAACGCTTTTGCTACTTACAATATTTTTGAGTACCAGAAAGCGCTCTTAAAAAAATGCTGGCACGTGGGTTTGGGGTAGTCTGGTTGGAAAAAATCGGAAAAGATCATAAATACCCGTAAAGCTAAAAAACGGGTACTAAAAAAAACGCCCCTTGCAGCTGCAAGGGGCGTTTTGAATATGGTGGGCCGTGAGCGACTTGAACGCTCGACCAATTGGTTAAAAGCCAACTGCTCTACCGACTGAGCTAACGGCCCATAAACGAAGGCGGAATTTTACATTAACCAGCGGAAATAACAAGAGTAAATGCTATTTCCGTGGCTAAAAATTCCGGATTAAATCGCGTCTAATTTACGCATTCCGCCCGGCAAAAAGCGCATATCAACCAGAGCAGTAACAAATGCTTTCATGAAAGTGGCTTCTTCTTCATAGCACATTTTGTAGTACTGGATTTTCATCGTTAGTGCGCTACCAAAAACGATGCTGGCAAAGGCAATGATTGAGCCAACCGATAAGGTTGAAATCCCTGTAATACCTTGCCCAAAAGTGCAACCCAGAGACAATACACCACCAATTCCCATTAAAATAGCGCCGATAAAATGTGTTTTAAAGTCTTTAAAATCAACAAACCATTCAATTCGGAAAGATTTGGAAACAAGTGACCACAAAAAAGAACCTGAAATAACACCAAATAAAGACATTAAGCCAAAGGTAATAACACTGGAATTAAAGCCACTTAAGACATAACCATAGCTTTCGCCCATTGGATTAATAAAAGTAAAGGATTGCACCGCAACCGCAGGTGGGCGTTTACCTTCTTCAATTAATGACCAGACATCATCACTGGCATACTGAACCCAGCTGTAAGTGTCGCCATCCGCTGAAATTGTGGCAAAACCACCACTAACATACCACGCGGCTAAAACAGCCAGACCCACAACCGTTCCACCAATAACATTGTCCTTATTGCTACGGAAATCACTTGAACGGAAAACAATAAATGTTAATGCAGCAACCACTAATAAACCAATAACCAGGCGCAATGTACCCAGGTCGGTACCTGTCGCAGAGTTAATTAAACCACTAATATCCTGTTTACCGCTAAGGCTAATCGAAGCAAGGCTGGTCCACGGGTAAAATACTTCTGAATAAATGGTTTTATCCGTACCCGGGAATGGGTTAATCATATAGTACGCACACACTGCAATAACAGCTAAAACAATAATAGATTTAATGTTACCGCCACCAATACGAATGAGTGTTTTGTTACCGCAACCACTGCCCAGCGTCATACCAATACCAAACATGATGCCGCCCACTACATACTCCAGCCACGCAAAATTGCTGCCACGATAAGGAGGCCGTGTAACATCAACACTGAAATAGGCCATTGCTTCAAAAATAGTAACACCAAGCATCGCAATCGCCATCGCTAAAACCCATGCACGCATACGGCTGGAATCACCCATATTCACCACGTCTGACACGGCACCCATTGTGCAAAAATTTGTTTTATTAACAACAGCACCCATGATAAGGGCAATACCGAATGCCAACCAGAGAATTAAAGAATGCCCTGTGGCAAAACTTTCAAATGTCATAATGTGTTCCTCAAAAGTATAATATTTTTTAGCAAAATCGCGTTAATGGCCGGATTTTGTGATGAAATTCACGCGATTATACAGAAATGGCTCTCACATGTAACGCCTGGAAGTGGCTATAAAATACCCACAATGCGATTTGCATCCAAATGCCTGATAGCCCCTAAATGACAACTAAATCACCAAATTATTGGTAAATAGTCGGATCACTCACGCCCGCATCGGCAAAACCGGCCGCTCGCAAGCGACAACTTTCGCACTCACCACAGGCACGGCCTTGATTGTCAGCGGCATAGCACGAAACAGTTAAACTGTAGTCGATACCCAACTGCATGCCTTTCTGAATAATTTCTGCTTTACTCAAATGAATAAGGGGGGTTTCAAGCTTAATTGCTTTTCCTTCCACCGCCTGCCGGGTTGCAAGGTTTGCAAGTGTCTGAAAAGCATCGATATATTCAGGCCTGCAATCTGGATAACCTGAGTAATCAACAGCATTCACACCGATATAGATAGCGTCTGCCGATAAAACTTCGGCCCAGCCCAGTGCAAGTGACAGGAATATTGTGTTGCGTGCGGGTACGTAAGTGACAGGGATACCCTCGGACGGCTGCATCGGCACCGCAATATCATTATCGGTTAGTGCCGAACCACCAATTTGATCAAGATCGAGATGAATCACTTTATGCGTCACACCCGCAAAACATGCCAAAATACGCTTTACGGCATCTAATTCGGAGCGGTGCCGCTGGCCATAGTCAAAACTCAATGCATGGCATTGATAACCTTGAGACTGTGCAATAGCAAGTGCGGTAACCGAGTCCAGACCGCCCGACAACAAAATAACTGCTTTACTCATTAATGAGCCATACCTTCTCTACTGTTATCCACATAAAAACTATTCCGGGAGTAATTTCACATTATATCGTGAAAAACAGGCTATTTAAGTGAGTTTTCTGGTTTTCTCATGCTGAAACTAAAGTTCAGGTGTCATTTTGACGATATTAAAGAAAACGAGAGTGTTTAACAATGCAAAGAATCTTAACACTGAGCCTGTTCTTCTGCCTGTCGCTTTCTGTTACGCAAGCTTCAGCAGAAGTTGTAGATGACGACTGGAAAAGTGTCTTTAAATTTCAGGCACAAATGGCAGAGTATGGCAGTGCAAAAGCACAGTATATTCTGGGCGAAATGTATCAGGATGGCCGTGGCACCAGCCGGGATTATGCAAAAGCACTTGAATGGTATAACAAAGCAAAAAAAAATGGCCACAGCAATGCAGCAGCAAAAATTAAACAACTACGCACTATAATAGCGAATGCCCGGTTGAAAAAGAAATTAGCGACTCAAAAAAACCGGGGGAAAGTAAAAATAACAAAAACACCTCCCACACCCAGGCCTGTTATAACAACAAACAAAAAGCCTGTAGCAAACCAGATAAAGCTTCCGCTTACGAAAAAAGAAACCAGACAACCTTCAAACAAGGAAACTGAAGCCACAGCGAAAAAAAGCAGGCCCACAGGCCGTTCTTATGATCTTAATCGAAGCAAAGGCACGCATATTGACAATTATGAAGATGCCTTTGAATAAATTTCAAACCCCCTGAACATTACCCCAAATAATTTTATGCAGTTGTATCTGGAAACGCACAGCTAACTGATCAGCAAGTATCCAGTTTGCCAGATCTTTCTGTATACTGCTGCCCTCACCCAGGTTAACAGGTGAAAATAACACTTCACATTTTTCAGTTAATTTATATTGCCCAAGAACATTAACTGCCCATTCATAATCTTCTCTGTTACAGATAACAAATTTTATTTGGTCATGTTCCGTTATAAAATTCAGATTTGAATAATTATTTTTAGTTTCTTCATTTGAAGAAGGCGTTTTTAAATCCATTACTTTCATTACGCGTGGGTCGACAGCCCGAATATCCAGCGCCCCACTGGTTTCCAGTGAAACATTATAATCAAGATCAGTTAATTGCTTTAACAAAGCAATCGATGCTTTTTGCGCTAATGGTTCACCACCGGTTAAAGTAATATAGGGCGTGTTGTATTTTTTAACTTCATTAATAATTCTGTCAAAGTTCCACCACTCCCCACCCTGAAAGGCATATTCTGTATCACAATACTGGCAACGAAGCGGGCAACCGGTTAAACGAATAAAAACGGTTGGCAGCCCCACTGTTCTGGATTCACCTTGCAATGAATAGAATATTTCGGTGATGCGTAATTTTTGGGTGTCTTCAGACATGTTTTAATTTTAAAGGGACATATTAATATAAAAAACAAGGCTATTAACCACAGCAAATACAGCAGCCGCTGTACTGTCGTAGTTATTACAATAAATTATCGTTTAGCTGATTTAATCTTTTTCAGCAGGTTTTGCGCCTGCCCTGCTGCTGTTGTATTGGGATAAACACGTAATAATTTCTCAGCTGTTTCCCTAGCCGCTTTGTTTTGACCGAGCGCATTATAGCTATAACTTATTTTTAACATGGCTTCAGCTAATTTCGGGCTATTCGGGTAATTAGTAATAAGATCCTGATAATCTTTTATCGCTTGCTTAAAATGGCGTTGCG
>CAZEZI010000133.1:0-5479 GCA_964516315.1 uncultured Thioalkalispiraceae bacterium | reverse complement strand
TTCCAGAAACGCGTTTGGTGGCCAAAATGGACACCCGCTTCCAGCATTTGACGCATAGAAACATCAGACATGTGTATTCTCCTAACAGGGTTTAGTCTTCCGTATCACCCATTATCCCAACCCTGTTTTAAGGGCACCCGAGACAACGTATTGGTGGTACGTGTAAATTTACTCTTAACGAGCATTCGTTTTGCTTTAAAAGCACGCGCTTTATACCATAATTATCTAACGACAACAACGAACAACTGGTATATTATTGATTTTCTTACTGAATCAATCAGTTACAACCTTACAGAATTTATGGATTTAAACCAACCTTATGGCCGCAATTATTAAAACCCCCGAAGAAATTGAAAAAATGCGCATTGCCGGTAAATTAGCCGCCGATGTACTCGAATACATTGAACCACACATAAAACCTGGTATCACCACTAATGAGCTCGATAGCCTCTGCCATGACTATATCGTTAATACCCAAAAGGCCATTCCCGCCCCGCTGGACTACCACGGTTTTCCAAAGTCTATTTGTACCTCGGTAAACCATGTTATCTGTCACGGCATCCCGAACGAAAAGCATCTGAAAAAAGGCGACATGATTAATATTGATATAACCATTATCAAAGATCTGTACCATGGCGATACCAGTAAAATGTTTTTTGTCGGCGAACCCAGCATTATCGCCAAACGACTGGCCAAAGTGGCCTATGAATGTATGTGCATCGGGATTGATCTGGTCAAACCCGGCATCCACCTTGGTAATATTGGCCATGCCATTCAAAACCATGCCGAGGCAAATAATTACTCTGTTGTTCGTGAATATTGTGGCCACGGTATTGGTATTAAATTTCATGAAGACCCTCAGGTTCTGCATTATGGCAAGGCCGGTACGGGGATTACGCTGGAACCGGGTATGATTTTTACTATCGAACCGATGATCAATGTTGGCAAGCGTAACGTAAAATTATTAAAAGATGGCTGGACGGTGGTCACCAAAGACCATTCACTCTCTGCACAATGGGAGCACACCATTCTAGTAACAGAAACCAGCCACGAAGTTTTAACGAAACGCCAAGAGGAAAGCTTTTAAATGCAGCAAATTCAAATTGAAAAAGATTTATTTGATGAAGCCGCGCTGCAACAACAATTACAATCACAAAACAGCCCCATTCCGGTTTTCAAAGCCCAACGAAAGCACTATCTCGATGTTTTAACCGAACGCTTTAATTCAGGTCGTGCGGCAACCGAATTAATCTATTTACATGCCGCACTGACCGATAAATTACTCTCCCTGGCCTGGCCACTGTTTTTTAATGAAAAACAACAACCGGACATAGCACTGGTTGCAGTTGGTGGTTACGGTCGAGGTGAATTACATCCCGCATCGGATATTGACCTGTTACTACTCATAAAAAAACCCAACAAAGATCTTAACGAATCCATTAGCCAGTTTTTTACATTCTTATGGGACATTGGCCTTGAAGTTGGCCATAGCGTTCGTACCGTAAAAGAATGTGTTGCCGAGGCGAAGAATGACATTACCGTTGCCACTAATATTCAGGAGTCCCGTTTACTTATTGGTTCGGAAAAATTATTTAATGAACAAAAAACAAAATGCTCCCCAAAGAAAATATGGCCAAGTGACAAGTTTTTTCGTGCCAAACTTGAGGAGCAAATAAAAAGACATGAACGTTATAACGACTCTGCCTACAACCTCGAACCTAACATAAAAGAAAGTCCCGGCGGCTTACGTGACATACAAATGATTGGCTGGGTTGCCAAACGCCATTTTGATGTCGAAACATTAGAGCAACTTATTCAACACGGCTTTCTTACCCAGGAAGAATATAACGACTTGCATAACGGCCAGGCCTTTTTATGGCGAGTTCGCTATGGGCTTCACTTGATTAACCATCGACGTGAAGATCGTTTATTATTCGACCATCAACGCAAACTGGCAAAGCTGTTTGGTTACACCGATACACGCAATAGCCTGGCCGTTGAACTGTTTATGAAACAGTATTACCGCACCGTGATGGATCTTAGTCGGCTTAACGAGATGTTATTACAACTCTTTGAAGAAGAAATACTGCTTGCAAAAAAAACCAGTAAACCAAAACCTATTAACAACCGGTTTCAATCAATCAAAGGTTATCTGGAGGTGACCTTTGACTCTGTTTTTAAGTCTTACCCTTTCGCACTACTCGAAGTTTTTTTGATCCTGGCACAAAACCCGGAATTAAAAGGTGTGCGCGCCAACACGATTCGGCTGATACGATCACACCGCCACCTTATTAATAGTAAATTCCGTCAGGACATACGTTGCCGAAGTTTATTTATCGAATTTTTCAAACAAAGCCACGGTATTACACATGAATTACGCAGAATGAATCGCTACGGTGTTTTAGCGGCTTACATCCCGGTATTTGAAAAAATTGTAGGCCAGATGCAGCATGATTTATTTCATATTTACACCGTCGATGAACACACCATTATGTTGATAAGAAACCTGAGGCGCTTTACTGTGCCGGAGTTTTCTCATGAATTCCCTTTAGCCAGTGAACTTATCAGCACTATCCCCAAACAGGAACTGATTCTTATTGCCGCATTATTCCATGATATTGCCAAAGGACGTGGTGGCAACCATGCAACGCTGGGTGCAATCGATGCAACCGAATTTTGCAAGCTGCACGATTTAAGTGACTACGATACAAAGCTGGTTGCATGGATTATTCAAAACCATTTACTGATGTCGGCCACGGCACAAAAGAAAGACATCAGCGATCCGGATATAATCTATGAATTTGCACAGCAGGTTGGCGATATTATCCACCTGAAATATCTGTACCTGTTAACCGTGGCAGATATCCGCGCTACCAGTGACTCGGTATGGAATTCGTGGAAAGATTCCTTGCTCAAAAATTTATACCGCGCAACCCATGCCGTTCTGCGCAAAGGGCTGGAAAACCCGACCCTGAAAACCGAACTGGTAACAGAAAACAAACGGCTTGCGCTTGAGTCGCTGACTGAACAACATGAAGTGAATACAATTAATAATTTATGGCAAAAATTTAATGACGATTATTTTACACGCCACACCGCATCTGAAATTAGTTGGCAAACAAGCGCTATTTTAAGCGAAGCCAATAAAGAAACAGTCGTTATATTCAGACATTCGAAAAAACATAACGTGATCAGCTTATTTATCTATACACCAACCTACACAGGATTGTTCTCAACCATTATGTCGGTACTTGAATATTTCAGGATTGATGTAATTGATGCACGTATTATTGAGTCCAGACACGGCTATGCGCTGGACTCTTATCATATTCAGAACCCGACAGGAGCAACCATTGAAAATGACCTGTGCAACAAAATTAAAAATAGCATAAAAGAACAAATCGAATTAAAACAACGCAGACAGCAAACCAAAGAAAATATTTTTATTGGCCGGCGTGAAAAACAATTTAAATTTGCCACTGGTGTTTTATTTGACAATAACACTAACGTGCATACTACGATAATGACGGTTAAATCCTATGATCGAACAGGCATACTGTCTCAACTTGCAATGATTCTGGACAACTGCAAAACAAACATCATTTCAGCAAAAATAGCCACTTATGGCGAGCGCATTGAAGATATCTTTAATATAACAAATGCACAGGGCAAAAAACTTTCAGAATCAGAACAACAGGAACTGGCTGACAATATATGCAACCAGCTTGACCAGGCACTTTAAAATGAAACCCCTTCGGCAACTTCATCCGCATACGCGTCCATTAACCGGTCAATATTTATGTCCGCCAACCCTGCAATTTCAAATAGCGACAAACAAAGTGAATCTTTTTTAATAAGTTCCCTTTTAGATTCATAAGCGATTAAAACCGAAGCCAGCTTAAGAATAACAAGTTGCTTGTCTGCTTCTGTTTTAGCTTCATCAGGAATTTCTCTTTTATAATACCCATCTAGAACTTCCAGTGTGGTTTGCGGCAAGCGCAGCTTTTCCAGCGTTAACGCCGTTACATCTGCACGATTCAGACCAAAATAATAGAGTTCCTCATCTTCAATCGCTATTTGTTTTTCCTTTGCCTGGGCAACAACGGTTTGATATTCATCTACAAAATTGGTACTTAAAACAAACCCGCCCATTTCCGACATCATTGCTGTTAGCTCAACTTCATCAGCAAGTTTACGTGATGTTTTTCGCGCCAGCAGCTTTGCCATAAGAGAAAGATGCTTTGACTTTTCCCAAAGCATTTCCTTTGCCGGGTTGCTCGGCTCGCAATATGAACGCATGGTGCAAATTAATATAGCGGACTTTACAATATCCACTCCCAGTAAATTCATTGCCTGGCGAACATTGGTTGTTTCAACATGCCGACGATACATAGGGGAATTTGCATATTTAATTAAAATCCCCATCAGCATGGGATCAGAAGATAAAATAGATTCCAGCTCTTTAAATTTTAAATCTTTTGCACTAATCATTTCTAATGCTTTCATTCCCTGCTGAGAAACAGTAGGGAGTTTTAAGGTTTGTAGTGAAACTGACTTGTTTGGCGCTTTAACTACCGACTCGCTCATAAAATCCAACTTTATTTCAGGTGTTATATATTTATAATTAAAAACTAGCTTGCTTGAATAAACTCAAGACCGTTACCGTCCGGATCTCGACAAAACAATGCCTGCCGCCCTGAACGGCTCATTGTAAAGTTAATACCGGAACAGTCTAAAAGTTTAGCTAACTTTTCCAGCGAATCCACCTCAACCGCAATATGCCTATCTCGCCCTGCATGTTCTAGCCTATCTACTTGAATACCTTTTAATTTTTCAGGATCGGCCAATTCCATCAAATGGATCTGCTGCCCGCCCAGGTTATACCACTTACCCGGGTAACCCAGATCAGGACGAGACTCGTCAGCACAGAGCCCAAGCAATCCTTCATAAAATTCAATGGCTTGAGACAAATCATGCACCAAAATAGTTGAATGCAATAATCGTGTAACCTTAATCACTAAGTTTTATCCTCTTTCTCAAACGACACATACAAACCCGCAGCCAGAATCAAGCCACCCCCCAGCCATTCTCTTGCCACCATGGTTTCACCAATAAGCAAATACGCCGATATCGCCCCCACAGCCACCTCAAATAGCAAAATAACAGCCGACTGCTGTACGGGTAAGTGCGATACACCAAAAGCAACCGCCAAAGTCATCACCACAACCATAATGGCGCCAATAGCAAAGGCAATTAGCAAGGTTACCTGCTCAATTTTCCCGAGTGGCACCTGCAACATAATAAGTAAAAACAATGAAACGATTAGCACACCGTACCAGCCGACAATCGCTTTGGTACGAGGTGAAATAGTTTGCGCCATTCGCATCACCACATTGGTAACAGCAAAGGCCATACCCGAAGAAAGCGCCAACCAGTCGGATGTTTTAGTTGGCCAGGGGTAATCCATATCGGCCTGCCA
>CAZEZI010000132.1:2850-5588 GCA_964516315.1 uncultured Thioalkalispiraceae bacterium | reverse complement strand
AAATCTTCTTCATCTTGTTCTGCATCATCTTTATGCGCTTCTTTTTTAACCTGTGTTTTATTTTTAGTTTTGGAACGGCGATTTAATATCTCCCTTATTTTTTTCGATACCCTTTGGAACAACAATACAGCCTGTACTTTAGCTTTGCAGAATAGCGCTGTTGTATACTGCTTGAGATTTTCGAACCAACCGTTTCCATCAGCTCCCGGTTTATCATCAACTTTGGAAGACATAGCAACTTTTTCATTCTCTGGAAAATCTTGTTCCGTTAAAGCATAGAAATGCTTTGCGGTACTAATGCACCCCAAAGGAATAACAACCAATGTTAGAACTGTTGCAACGGCGGCACCAAACAATAAGCTAACCGCCATTCCCTGAAAAATAGGGTCACCGATAATCATCCATGCACCGGCCATTAAGGTTAAAGCGGTAATTAAAATGGGCCGCATACGGATCTGACCGGCACTCACAACCGCATCGGTAATGTCTTTGCCCTGCGCCACTTCATTTTTTACAAACTCAACCAGTAAAATTGAGTTACGCACAACAATCCCTGCCAAAGCAATAAAACCAATCATCGAGGTTGCAGTAAACTCTGCCCCCATTAACCAGTGGCCAGGAATAATACCGATTAAGGTCAAGGGAATCGGCGCCATAATCAGCCCAGCCAGGGTAAAGTTTTTAAACTCCCAGACAATCAATCCGTATATCAACAGTAAAGCCGCCATAAAGGCGATACCCATATCGCGAAATGTTTCATACGTTACGGTCCATTCACCACCCCATTCAAAACCGGATTGAATATCTTCTTCTGGCGGCCCAAGTAAACCCATTGGCATTCCCGTCATGGTGACACCATCGGGGGTTTTATAATCGACTAACAGATCTTCTACATTAAACATGCCATAAATAGGTGCACCCAAACGCCCTTCCATTTCACCGGTAACATATTCAACACCACGCAAATCTTTATGGAAAATAACTGGATCTTCCTTGACTAGAATAAACCGACCTAACTCACCCAAAGGAATTGTCTTGCCATCATTAGACATAACAGGTAAATTTTTCAGGCGTTGTATTTGCGAACGTACAGCTAAAGGAACCTGCAATACAATATAAGTGGGTTCACGCACCACACCACGTTTAATATCCCCTAAACGATAGCCACCCATTGACATCGCCAGATGCTGATTGATGGTGTCAACAGAAACACCAAAGCGTACTGACTTTTCAATATCCACTTCAAATCGCCAGTAGTCGTAGTCGCTTGCCATATAATTATCAACGTCCACCACACCTTCTGCTTTTTCAAACAGGGCTGTCATATCACGTGCAACCTGACGGCGAGTATTTGCATCAGGGCCATAGATTTCTGCAACCACTGTTTGTAAAACGGGTGGGCCGGGTGGCATTTCAACAACCTGGGTACGCACACCGGTCATTTTTAAATACGGTGTTTGTTCAATATGATTTTTAATAATACGACGTGCATCGACCGCAATATCATGACTGGCTCGTTGCCGGTCATTTTTATCCAGTAACATAACCTGAATATCTGCTTCCCATGGTTGCTGGCGAAGGTAATAATGTCGCACCATACCATTAAAATTAAACGGCGATGCGGTACCAACGTAAGACTGTACTGCGGTTACTTCAGGAATCGTACGCAACTTTTCTGCAAGTTGCTGCGCAACATTGGCAGTAACCGGTAAAGCGGTTCCTTCCGGCATGTTAATAACAACATTAAATTCAGGCTTGTTATCAAACGGCAACATTTTTACAGTTGCTGCATTGGTATAAAACAAACTAACAGCCAGAAAGGTTGCGGCGATTAAACCAAATAAAAACATCAACCCATAACGCCTGTTTTTACACAAAGGTAACATGCAGGGCTTGTAATAACGCCCAATAAATTCCTGCATTTTTTGCTCGTGCTTCTCCGCTTTCTTTAATGCATTGAGTTGAGGTCTAAGACGCATTGCAAGCCACGGTGCAAAAACAAAAGCCGCGATAAGAGAAAAGAACATTGCGGCTGCACCCAGCACAGGAATTGGACGCATATACGGCCCCATCAATCCACTAACAACTCCCATAGGCAATAGTGCAGAAATAATGGTTAAGGTCGCAAGTATGGTCGGGTTACCCACTTCACGAACAGCATCGATTGCAATATTTGCTGTTGTTTTACCCGCTTTCAGCCAACGCCGAAAAATATTTTCAACTACCACCGTGGCATCATCAACAAGAATACCGATTGAAAACACCAGTGCAAACAAACTAACCCGGTCAATAGTGTAATCAATAACCCATGCTGCCCACACAGTAACAAATACAACAATGGGGATAACGGTAATAACAACTGTCGCCGCTCGTAATCCCAAGCCAATCAGGCAAAGTAGGCTCACAGCAACCGTTGCCTCCAGAATGGAAATTAACAGTTCATTTACTTTATCGTTAGCGCTCTTGCCATAATCTCGGGTTACTTCTACATAAACATTACCCGGTATTAATTTCCCTTTTAGCGACTCCAGCTTTTTGATAACGGCCTTCGCCACAGTTACACCATTGCTGCCAATTTTTTTAGCGATTGCGATAGTTACTGCTGGCTCACCATGTGCCTGATTTAAACCCTTCTCACTGGCAATACCTGAATAATAGTTAACTAGTTGTTTTGTTTCTTCCGGTGACTGGGATACTTTTGCAACATCACGCACATAAATCGGGGAACCATCACGCAC
>CAZEZI010000132.1:0-2750 GCA_964516315.1 uncultured Thioalkalispiraceae bacterium | reverse complement strand
GTTCTTAAAATATCATCACCCACATCTTTCGACCACATGGTAACGGTTACAATAGGAACATCATCTATGCCAACCGGTTTAACCAGCGGCATTGAAACACCCGGAGGAATTTTATCCAGATTCGATTGAACCTTGTCATGCACTTTAACAATGGAGTTTTCCAGCTCTTCACCAACGATAAATTGCACCGTAACAATACTACTGCCACGTTGCGTTGCAGAATACACATGACGCACACCGGGAATTTCACTCATTAAACGTTCTAGTGGGTCAGTAACCAGACTGGTTACCTGTGCAGCAGAAGCACCGGGATACTGAACATAAATATCCACCATTGGTACTGATATTTTCGGATCTTCCTGGCGAGGTGTAAAAATTAAACCCAGCAGTCCAATAGCAAGAAAGGCCATCATTAACAACGGTGTGACGGGTGAGTTTATAAACTGGCGCGTAATACGGCCAGCAATACCCAACTCATGATCGGTCGGGATGTTCTCGCTAATGTCTTGTTTTACGTTTTTATTATTATCATTCATTAAAAACTACTCGTAATATTTTATAACGACGATGATTAATTTTCTTTTATTTAAAATTACTTAACCCAACCTGCCGACATGCCCGGTGAAGGCTGTGCAAATATTCTTTCGCCTGCACGCAAGCCAGACAAAACAGCAACCGTCCATTGATCAATCGCTTCGCCCAGACGAACCAGACGTAATTCTTTTTTATTCTGATAATTCACAACAAAAACCGCAGGCAAACTGCCTCGCCATATCACGGCACTATTTGGAATAATCGGCAGGTTTTGAACTGGAATAGAAGGATCCGGTATCATGACTTCGGCATACATACCGGGCCCGCCAGGAACACCGTCCGGCAAGTCAAACTTCACTGTCACGGTATGGCGGTTGTTATCAGCAACCGGATAAATTTGTGCAACCCGTGCCCGTATCTGTGTGTTCCCTACATCGAGAATAACGGGCACCATCATATCCTGACGTAAACCGGAAACCAGTCGCACCGGCACCTCGACTTTTAATTGCAAGGCATGGCTGTCTGCTAATTTTAATAATGGCTGCCCCGGCTGAACAGTTTGCCCAACTTCAACCAGACGCTTAACAATGATGGCATCAAAAGGTACCACAGTACGGCTGTCTCTTAACTTCGCATCCACCTGTTGCAATTGAGACAAGGCGCTGATGTGCTGACTACGTGCCTGCCCGACATTCGTACCTTGCGCATATAAATCAGCCTGCCTTTCCAGCATTGGATTACCATAGCCCATTCCACTGGCCATTGGCCGGGTGAAAAACATATCAAACATTGAAGGCAATCCCATACCCGGCATCCGGCCGACATCGCGTGAACGCGGTGCCCAGAATTCTCTGGAATATTGAACCCGTGAATTTTGTAATGCCTGTTGTTGTGCAGTAATATTTGCCAATGCTTGCTGGCGCTTTGCTAAAAGCTCGTCATCATCAATGGCAACCACCACTTCGCCGGCCTGAAAAGATTCGCCTTCGACACCGGCAAGGTAATCAACCCGCCCCGGAATTTGTGCTGAGAGTGTGACTTCGCGCAGTGGAACAACAGTGCCGCCTAATACCACGCTACTGCCAGTGGGTGCAGCCATCACTGAAATAATTTGTGGTTGAGAGGCATACGGCATACCTGCTCGGCTACCATTGCCATAAGGGCTGTTTGCCTGCATTTGATTTTGCATTCCGCCGGGCAGAGTCATCGGCATTTGCATATTGTTGTAATAAGGTGATGCGACAACAACAAAACTGCTTACCGTTAACAACATGATTGTTATTTGTTTTACTAATTGTTTGTTCATATGACTAATCACTCTCGAAATTTTATTATTGCTTGCCGATAAAGATATAAAATTCATTACATTAAAACTCTGGCCATCACTAAAAAACTTTTAACAAAGGGGCCGGCAATACGCGGATCTTTAATCATCGCTGCATAGTCACCCTGTTTAAAAACAAGTTTGCGCGAGGTATACGCCATCCCCACCGCAATCATGCCAGGCGGATTTTTAAACCAGAACTGCCAGTCTTCCGGTTCGGCTCTTAAATCCCAGTTAATCTCCCAGTCACACAACTCAGCATCGTAATCAACGGCGGAGGTCACTTTGCCTTTCACTACCTGAATAATGCCCCGGGGATCCGACTCAGCTTTAAAGCCATATGCAATATTGGAATTGAATTTGATATGCGCTAAATCTCTTGCAAGTTCAGGCTCGTTATTCCATTCATTCTGAAAACGCGCCATCCACTCTCTGGAAAAGAGATCAACCACCATATACCCACACCCTAAAAATATTTTTTTATTTCTATATTTATAAGAGCAACACTTATGCCATAACATAACTCATTGTATTTATAGTGATTTTTATTGTGCGTTGCACTTAATACTCATCTAAAATACTCAGGTATTAGAGATAAGCACTTGTATCAAAAGAAATTATTATGCAAACTGAGAATGCAACATGTTGCATTCTCGGTTTTTATGCAACAAAACACTGAATTGGAGGGCTTAATGGCTGAATTGAATTTTGCACCCATGATGGAAGCAATTATTTCCTACATTGAAGAAGGTGTTTTTATTGCCGATCACAAGGGGAATGTTATTTACCAAAACCCGACTGCGGGGCAGATGCTCGGCAGCCCCGATGAACCCATCACAAAACTACGTGATATTGGTGATTTCAACTTGCAACGCGCACTCATCAAGGCTGC
>CAZEZI010000131.1:0-5680 GCA_964516315.1 uncultured Thioalkalispiraceae bacterium | reverse complement strand
ATGTAACCTAACCTTAGGCACGCTGAATTTAACAGTACCATTTGGATGCATATTGCTAATTTCAACAGGCTCGCCCCCTTTCAGGTAGCTGGGATAAATCAGGTCGGGGTGTGCCATGCTTAGAAAGCGTTTGTCAAAATCATCGGGTAAATATGGTGCCCGGTTTGTTTGCCATTGCTCGTCATACGTTCCTGCATACCTGGAACGGGGTAGCCAGTGTGGTGCGCTCACACCAAAGCAAGCTGGCATGGGCTGATGATGGGGTTCAGTAATTAAATTATCGAGATCTTCAATATTTGGTAATGGGATGCCATTCATCTCTTCTGTTTTGCGCTGCCCGGCAAAACCGCGCCCAACCGGATTGCGCTGTTCAACAGCAGCAACCTCCCCATCAATTATATGTGCACCACCATATGCCTTTTCATATACCATCGCCATAGTTTTAAATGGTTTGGCTTGCGTAATACGCCCATCTTGCCACTGGCGTTCGCCAAAAACCCGTACTGTTTTGTGTACCTGCCCTACTCGCAGGGTTACATCAAGCTGCCTTGCTTGCTCACCATTCGGAACGAAAGCATGCCCTAACATAATAATATCGCTACTGGGTTTACCAATATGGTAATCCGATGCGTATTTAAGGCTTGATTTACCCGGCTCGGTCCAGTACTCATCCGCTTCTATTAAGGGTAATTGCTCATTGGCCAGAGTCCATTGCTTACCAATATTAAAAGTGGCACGAACTAATATATAGAGTGTATCGATGGCTTCTTCATTCGGGAACAAAGCCATATTGGCGGCAAAGGGTGTATTGTTTTTAAGTTGCAACATAGGCTTTAAACTAATTAACTTGCACCGATCCGCCCATAATACGGTTGACACCAGTTGAGCGATTTAAAAGGTACTTGCCACGTATTAATATCTTGCCGGCTTTGGTTAAGGTAATACTGGACTCACCACATTTAAGAATAATTTGATCACGTGCTGCAAAGGTTATTTTTTTACCGTCAATTAAAACATCATCAACTTTCAAGTTACTTTCAAGTTCTATTTTTTTATTTTCAGGCTCATCAGCTTGAACTTGTTCAAAGCTTTCCAGCATATCCTGTAAGGGGCTATGAATTAGCCCCATAATAACCGGTTTTTTAATATCACCATTTGAAAATAGCAAAGCAACTTGCCGATTAATATGTATTTGCGTAATGCCCAGTGTAGTCATTGCAACCAGTGGCTTCCTGGTGACATTCCCCGGGAAGTCAACCTGTGGCACACCTGGATTATCGACACTCACAAGCGTTCCAATAATAATTTCACCCGGTGAAATTTTAGAAATCTCTTCCAGGTCTGCCTGTACTATTTGCGTTGTATTTTCTTCTTGTTTCATGTTGAGCCATCATTCATATATTAATACTAATTGACCATCTTTAATAAACTTAAACTTCACAAAAACATTAAGATTGCCGCACTAACCGCTCGCAATGACAAACTCCAGCTAATTCGTTAACACCTTACTGCCTTTTATGACGACGTTACTCGAACCTTTAATATTTATTGTCTTACCGCTAATAGTTATATCGCCGTTACTTTTCATCACTATTTGCGCTGCACCTGTTCTGATTGTTATTTTATCGTCTGCATCCATGGTGATAGTCCTGGCGCGCAGACTGTAATCTTTAACAACACTTTCGGTGTAATTACCACTAACGGATTCTTTTAAGTCTTTATCAACATGAATTGTCATGTTTGAATCAATAGTTTCGTTATGGTCGACACCTACATTAATCGTTTTATTCTTTTTGATTCGTTCGGTCTGGTTATTATTGACTGTTTTGTTGCGATCGTTTTCTATTGTAGAATTTTCATCACGTTTGATTAGTTTTGTACGATCATTATCAACTGTTAATGTTTCATCATTTTCAACTCGTGTATCCATGTTTTTTTCAGCATGAATATAGATTTGCTCACTGCCTTTTTTATCTTCAAAGCGCAGCTCATTAAAATTTTCTGCAGTTGCTTTTTTTGTTGAACGAGTTTTTATACCACTTTGTGTTTTTGAGCTGTAAACAGGCTTGTTTTTCCCATTATAAACCGAGCCGGTTACAATGGGGCGGTCAGGGTCACCATCAAGGAAATTAACAATCACTTCATGACCCATTCGCGGAATAAATGATGTTCCCCACTGATTACCTGCCCAGCTTTGCATTACGCGGATAAAGCAGGTGCTGTTTTCGTCTTTTTTACCTTCCCGATCCCAGATAAACTGGACTTTAATACGCCCAAATTCATCAATGTATATTTCTTCTCCTGCAGGGCCAACAACAAGTGCAGACTGCGGCCCACGCATTACCGGGCGCTTGTGTTTTTGTTTTGGCCGGAAATGAACATCTGCAGGAATACATGTAAACTCGTTTTTATAAGCGGCTGCATCAGAAGCACTGGTTGTGTAGCTTGGGTCATATGCACTATGTTCAACCTGAATAATAACATAGCTGCCTTTTTCACTTTTTAAAGCATGTTTGGCTAATTTGAATTTACCACCTGCATAAAAGCTACTGCAATTACTTTCTGCACTTACCGTATTAATTGAAACTTCTTCTGCATCCATACGCATTTTATTGATCGCATTACCCGTGCCGGTATCATGTAAACCAGGGTATTCATAGTGCTCAAATTTTTCATTGTTAGCAAACTGACTGTTTGTTTTGGTATTGGTGAGTAAATTTTTATCTGGCTCTTTAAAGTTATAGTCGTTTAAAGTCCACTGCCCTTTTTGAAAAGCATATTGGTGCTGCCATGCATTTATTTGCGATTCTGTATTGCTACCAATGCTACCTCTGGCGTACTCAATATTTGTTTGCGCACACTCTTCATATGCATTTTGCTGATCAACAATAACCAGCATGTGTTTTTTGTCGTCATGCTTAAAATAATAGGCAATCCCTTCTTCTTCCAGTAACCGGGAAATAAAATGCAGATCGCTCTCGTTATGCTGTATACAGTATTCACGTTTTGAGCCACCTTCGGCTTTAAAGTCAAAGTCGTTAAAGCCTAAATCTTTAAATATTTGGGTAACAATTTCTTTGGTGTTTTTTTCCTGAAAAATTCGGTGATTATTGGTTTTATCCAGAAACCACAGCCAGGGAACCATGGTTAACGTATATTCTCGTAATTTACTGGCATTGACTTCGCCAATAGCAACATGGCTAATGTAGCCATTAAAATAACGTTTTGTTTTGGAGTGAACTGTTAGCGTGCAAGCTTTAGCAACAAGTTGTTCTGCTGTTAATTCAAGGTTTTCAGACAATATGTCAATTTTAAATTGAAACAAATCCGAAATATATTCTTTACCAGTAAAACCTGCCAGCAATAATGTATCTTTCCCTAACGAAAAGTCAGAGATTGAGATAGTCCGGTTATCTTGTGTTATATTGCCCATACATACGACATCCTAATCTAAAGAGGCCATAGAAATAAATCTCCCGGCCCCAACTATGGGTAACTTACCTCAGTTTTGTTAAGAGAACTGAATTTAGACTTATAAAATAAGACAACCCATTAAAGTTTATTTTAATATTTTATCAACTATAAACATGAGTTAAAAACAGGTTAACAATCCCCAAGTAAAATTCAGGCGTGCTAATAATTAAGGTGAAATAAATTCCACCTTAATTATTTATATTGCTTCTTAAAGAAGTTTCGCTTTGTCTAAATCGTAGCCAACGCGTTGAGGGCTGCCCGCTTTATTTGTTTTATCATGATCTTTATAGTTAACCATGATTGAAGCATAGCTTAATGTAATGGTTTCCATTGGCTCTTCATCATCAGTCGCGGAAATATCATAACCGCTAACAATGCAATCTTCCAAAGTATAGTCCATAAACTCTTCAACTTTTTCTGTGCCTGTACGTACAAACTTAATTACTACTTTCTTACCAGCAGCACCCGTAACAGACTCTTTAAAAAGAGCGGCAGCAGAACTGTCTACACGCTTTGTAATCTGGATTTCATCCAGTTGAGGACGAGATGATTCACGATTACTCATCGCACCAGGTTCCATACTTATAGTACGATTTACACCAAATTGCAGTGAGTTTGCCGCAATATGATCTTTGTAACCATCAGCTGTTACGTTGCCCTTAATACCATCATAATCAATATAAATAGCCATTTGTTTCTTCCCTTTTATGTGACTTGATAAAAATAGAACTTGGAGCTTAACCGAAGTCTTATAAACTCACAATAACATCTTAATAAAAGTGTGACTGGTTCACACTTTAAAATTCAGTGTAATTTTATGGTGCAAAAATATGTTTACATTGGTTAAATATTAATCATTTGTGCTAAAAGTTAAACGCAGCATTAATGCCCAATGTATCTAACTGGTTATTTTTTGTCAGCATGGCTAAAACTTGCTCACTACCAGTATTAACAACTCGGGTTCCAGGTAGAGCAACAACAGTAAATACAAATTAAAATCTATAATCTATTTCAAATACTATTTTCATATTATCATCCGCTGTTTCCAAATCTGCTGATGAAAAATTACTTTGAACAGGAAAAGCGAATTGTAAGTTTGAATTCAAGTTACCACCGTAAGAAAATTTAAAGCCGAAACCTACATTTGCCAAAGTCGCATCCGAATCGCTTTTAGTGAGATCAAGAGAGTATGTTTTACCGTAAGCAAAATCCGCAAACAAAAAAGGCTGAATAATATTTTTCAAATTGCTTTTACCTACAGGAATATCAAGAAAGTCGGGCGCTTTGAATATCCAGTCAACCCCCACATGCACACCATCATCTGCAAAAAACTTGTTAACCGGAAAACCACGCGCACGGGTGGGCCCTGCAAGTGCAAACTGGCTAATAGATGACAATGCCTGCCCGGAATACTGCAAAGATGAACGGGCTATAACCCGTGTTTCAGAACCAAAGAAAGGTATTTTCCAGAAGGTTAAAAACACATAGTCTGCCAACAATATATTGTATTTTTCTTTCTGATTATCGGCTACACCTTTAATAAATTTTCCAGATGTATATTTTAAAAGACCCTGATGTAATCGGCGGCTCTTTTCCTGCAAAAAATCATAATGATAAATTAACGATGTATTTTCTATTTCATCGTCAAGACCAATATCACCAGAGGAATCCAGCGCACCCACACGCAGCGTAGATTCAATTCTTTGTGACACCAGACCTATCGACTGAGTGGATGCACGGCTGCGTTCCAGTTTGTATGTAACTGTTGCATCCGTTTGGTTGGTTTCACCCTTTAAGTTTAAGGATGTAATGGCTTCTGAATTACCCGCACCTAAAACAAATTCATTTCTTGAACTACCCAGCGTTACTCTGAAACGCGGGCTGAAAATATTTGCACCATATTTTATCTGCCAAAACGTTGAATTACTCGGTGAGGCAGTACGTAAAACACCCAGATGCAACAAATCAGCAAAACCCAACGTGTTATTAATCAACGCTTCAGCATACAACCTGTTTTTCCCTGTTTCATTAGTACCATGGTTATCAAGCCGTACGTTAAAATCAAAACGCCGTTCGGATACCACATTAATATTAAGTTTTGTATCACCAACTTGTGCACCGGGTTCAAAAAAACCGGTAACGTATAAACCTGGGAAATCATTAATCAGGTAAAGCTTTTCATCAATAACGCTATTTGTAACCGGCA
>CAZEZI010000130.1:0-5703 GCA_964516315.1 uncultured Thioalkalispiraceae bacterium | reverse complement strand
ACCAGCACCACGATGACGACCAACCGCATCAATTTCATCTATAAAGATAATGCAAGGCGCATGTTTTTTCGCCTGCTCAAACATATCACGTACACGTGAGGCACCAACACCGACAAACATTTCAACAAAGTCAGAACCGGAAATAGTAAAGAAGGGCACTTTGGCTTCGCCAGCAATCGCTTTGGCTAATAAGGTTTTACCCGTGCCTGGTGCGCCCGTCATCAACACGCCACTTGGAATTTTGCCACCTAATTTCTGGAACTTGGACGGGTCGCGCAAAAACTCAACCAGTTCGGCCACTTCTTCTTTGGCTTCGTCCACACCGGCCACATCATTAAAGGTGATTTTAACCTGATCTTCACCCAGCATACGTGCCTTGCTTTTGCCGAAAGACAACGCGCCACGGCCACCACCGCCACCTTGCATCTGGCGCATAAAGAAAAGCCATAAACCAATGATTAAAATAAACGGGAACCATGAAATAAAGATTTGCATTAAAATGCTGTGTTCAATCGGTTTCGAGTTAATTTTAACGCCATTTTTCAGAAGGTCGCCAACCATCGCACTGTTATCCGTTTCCGGACTATAGGTACTGAAGCTACGGCCATCGGTTAATTTGCCGCTGATATTCTGGTTCATAATCAAGACTTCGCTAACCTGATTGCTCTCCACGGATTGCATAAATTCGGAATAGCTAAGCTTGTCACTTTCTTTATTGATACCCATTTGCTGAAAGACCATCATTAAAATAACAGCCACTACCACCCAAAGGAGAATATTCTTGGTTAAATCGTTCAATTTGTTACCTCAAAATCAATCAAATTAATAGTTAGACGGTACTACACATTGTAGCCCCTTGCTAGCAAATAGTTCTCGCTAGAACGGGCTCTGGATGCCTTTGGTTTACGGATAATCAGCTTATTAAAGTCCTGTCTGAGCGCCTTTTTAAACTCATCCAGGCCAGCGCCATTAAACACTTTCATCAGCAAATCACCACCGGGTTTTAGCACATTTCGTGCTAATTCATGGCTTAACTCGCACAGGTACATTGATCTTGGCTGATCAACGGCCTTCATTCCACTTATATTGGGTGCCATATCAGACATTACAAGGTCAACGGAGTGATTTTCGAGTGATTTCATCAGTTGATCCAGCACGTTGTCTTCACGAAAATCACCCTGAATAAACTCCACCCGCGGGATCGGATCAATTTCAAGTAAATCCAGTGCAAATACCTTGCCCTTCTTACCTACTTTGGTAATGGCATATTCCGACCAACTGCCGGGTGCAGCACCTAAATCCACTACAAAATGCCCCGGTTTAATCAGCCGATCTCGCTCATCCAGTTCCATCAGCTTATAAATAGCGCGCGCACGATAGCCTTCTTTTTGAGCCCGTATGACATACTCGTCATTCAAATGTTCCTGCATCCAGTCCCGGCTGCTTTTGCTGCGTGCCATATTTGAAATCGCCTTTTATCATAAAACTAAAGTATAATAACGTACTCAGCCGCTTTATCGAATCAAATCTTTTTTAAGAGTCCGCAAAACCATGTCACAACCCAAGTTAGGAAAAACACAGCGCCATCATTTACGCCAACTGGCACATGAGATTAAACCCCTTGTTATTATTGGCAATAAGGGCTTAACCGAAAGTGTAATGGAGGAAATTAATCTGGCCCTGGAACACCATGAACTGATTAAAGTTCGGGTTAATGCAGCAGATAAAACAGAAAGAAATTCAATGATAGAAAAGATTCAACAACACTGTGATGCGGCGATTGTGATCACCATTGGCCATATTGTTGGCCTTTATAAGCAAGCAGACGAGCCCAAAATTATTTTACCGAAATAAGTTAAGACTCTGCGGGTTGGGTAGAGCAATAAAGAACCCCCAACATATTAAACCTACCGCACTATTTATTTTTGAGTCACAACCAGGGACAAACCAAGCAGGCTGTTTATTAAAAACAAGACAGAAGCAATGCCATGAAGTTTGCCAAATTCGGAACGGTTTAAATCAGTAAGACCCGTTGCTTTCAATTCTACCATCATTGGCTGCAATACAAACTGACCAATGAGAATAATCACCAACATAACGAGTAACACCCAGAACATCCAATGTTGTTTTACCTGTGTTCCGATTCGGCTCACTAAACCAAGTATTAACAAACCGGCACTAAACAAGCCAATATAACTCATTAAGGTGAAAAGTTGCCCAGCAACATTTCCAGCCACAGTTTTTTCCAACATACTAAATAATGTTGGTGCAACCAGATAGCCAACAATCCACATCCCACCAACCCACAGGGTTAAGACGATCCGTTCACCAATAAGTAGCATATTATTTTATACGTAAGTGTATTTTACAGAGACGATTTCATATTCACGCACGCCACCCGGTGCCTGAACGGCAGCAACATCGTCTACACTTTTGCCAATAAGGGCACGAGCAATCGGTGAGGTAATCGAAATAAGATTTTGCTTGATGTCGGCTTCCAGTTCACCAACGATGGTGTAAGTGACCTCACTCTCGTCTTCAACACCATACAATTCAACGGTAGCACCAAATACGACTTTATCACCCGCATTCACGCCTAATGAAGCAACGTCAATAATTTCCGAATTGGATACAGCCGATTCAATTTGCTTGACACGACCTTCCAGAAAACTTTGCTGCTCACGTGCTGCATGGTACTCGGCATTTTCTTTTAAATCGCCATGCTCACGTGCTGTCGCGATAGCTTCAACAATTTTAGGCCGTTGAACCTGTTTTAAATCTTTTAATTCGGCGCGCAGTTTCTCTGCACCTTTTGCTGTCATTGGAGGGCGACTCATAATAATTTCCCCTACGCTTCTATTATGTCTTTGTGTAATGATTGTATATTATAAACATTTTTATTGCTTTTTTCCTGCATGGCCATACAAAATGCCCTGCCACCGGAAATAGTTGTCGTATAGGTTACTTTATGCTGTAAGGCATTACTGCGAATGGTGGCAGAGTCGGCTATCGCTTGCGTGCCTTCTGTTGTGTTTATAATTAAATTAATTTCATCATTTTTAATGATATCCACAATATGAGGGCGGCCTTGCCCTACTTTAGTAACTTGCTCACATTTTATACCGGCTTGCCCCAGTACTTTTGCCGTGCCACTGGTTGCAACAAGACTAAAGCCTATTTCTATCAATGACTGAGCTATTTCAGCAATGCTTGTTTTATCAGCATCACGCACACTTACAAAAGCTTTGCCCGATGTAGGCAAAATAACGCTTGCACCTAATTGTGATTTTGCAAAAGCTTCTGCAAAACTATACCCCACTCCCATGACTTCGCCGGTTGATTTCATTTCCGGCCCTAACGCAGGGTCAACACCAGGGAATTTATTAAACGGGAATACCGCTTCTTTCACAGAATAGTATTTTGGAATAATTTCGTGAAGTGCCTTTTGTTCTTTCAGTGAAACGCCCACCATGCAGCGCGCTGCAATTTTTGCCAGCGGTTGACCAATCGCTTTAGAAACGAAAGGCACAGTACGCGAAGCACGCGGGTTTACTTCAAGAACATAAATATCGTCACCCTTAATCGCAAACTGGGTATTCATTAAACCCACTACTTTCAAACCGTGCGCCATTGCAGTAATTTGTTTACGCAATCTGTCCTGTATTTCTTTTGATAACGTATACGGTGGTAATGAACAGGCAGAATCACCGGAATGAATACCGGCCTGTTCGATGTGTTCCATGATGCCACCAATAAGCACATCGGTTCCATCACAAATTGCGTCAACGTCCACTTCAACGGCATCATCAAGAAAACGATCCAGCAATACAGGTGAATCGTTAGAAACTTCAACGGCTTCATTCATATAACGTCGCAATTCAGTTTCGTTATAAACAATTTCCATTCCACGCCCACCAAGCACATAAGACGGCCGCACAACCAATGGGTAACCAATTTCTTCGGCGAGTGTAACGGCTGTTTCAAGATCGCGAGCCGTTCTATTATCCGGTTGCTTCAGGTTGAGTGATTCAATTAACTGTTGAAAACGTTCGCGGTCTTCCGCCAAATCGATTGAGTCCGGTGATGTACCAATAATGGGGGCACCGGCTGCTTCCAGATCACGAGCCAGTTTTAATGGTGTTTGGCCGCCGTACTGAACAATCACACCTTTTGGTTTTTCAAGATCGATCAATTCCAGAACATCTTCGAGTGTTAACGGTTCAAAATAGAGCCGGTCGGATGTATCGTAGTCAGTTGAAACGGTTTCGGGGTTACAATTTACCATAATGGTTTCATAACCATCATCACGCAAGGCAAAGGCAGCATGCACGCAACAATAATCAAACTCGATACCCTGACCAATACGGTTGGGGCCGCCACCGAGAACCATAATTTTATCTTTATTGGTTGGTGCTGCTTCGCATTCTTCTTCATAGGTTGAATACATATAAGCCGTGTCGGTTGAAAACTCTGCTGCGCAGGTATCCACACGCTTGTAAACCGGACGCACATTTAATTGGTGTCGATGTTTTCGCAATTCAGACTCGGTGGTGTTTAAAACTTTCGCTAAACGTCGATCTGAGAAGCCTTTACGTTTCAAGTTAAACATTTCCTGTTTACTAATTTCAGATAACTGTTTTTCAGCTAATGCATTTTCAGTTAAAACAATGTCTTCGATTTGAACCAGAAACCATTTGTCCACTTTAGTGATGTCATACAAGTCATCTACGCTCATGCCAAAACGAAAAGCCTCGGCCAGATACCAGAGCCGCTCAGGACGAACCGTTCGGCATTCCTGAATAAGAATATCTTTGGCATTATCAGCCGTTAAATCCATAATCTCATCGAAGCCATCTTTACCTATTTCCAGACCACGAATGGCCTTTTGTAGTGACTCCTGTTGGGTACGACCAATTGCCATCACTTCGCCCACCGATTTCATTTGTGTGGTTAAACGTGAATCGGCTGTCGGAAATTTTTCAAAAGTGAAACGCGGAATTTTTGTTACAACATAGTCAATCGTCGGTTCAAACGAAGCCGGTGTTGTACCACCGGTAATATCGTTTCTTAATTCGTCCAGTGTGTAACCCACTGCCAGCTTTGCTGCTACTTTGGCAATAGGAAAACCGGTTGCTTTTGAAGCCAGCGCCGATGAACGTGATACGCGCGGGTTCATTTCAATAATAATCATCCGGCCATTTTCAGGGTTAATTGCAAACTGTACGTTTGAACCACCGGTGTCAACACCAATTTCACGCAGCACATCAATCGAGGCATTACGCATTATTTGATATTCTTTGTCCGTTAAGGTTTGTGCCGGTGCCACGGTAATAGAATCGCCGGTATGCACACCCATAGGATCGAGATTTTCTATTGAGCAAATAATGATAACGTTGTCATTACAATCACGCACCACTTCCATTTCATATTCTTTCCAGCCAAGAATCGATTCTTCAACTAATAATTCATTGGTGGGTGACAAGTCGAGACCACGCTCACAAATTTCCAGAAATTCTTCTTTGTTGTAAGCAATGCCACCACCGCTGCCACCCATGGTGAACGAAGGGCGAACCACTGTCGGGAAACCTACTTGTGCCTGAACCTGCAACGCTTCCTCGATACTATGCGCAACCGCAGCGCGAGGCATGTCCAAACCTATTTTTTGCATTGCTTTACGGAATTTATCACGATCTTCTGCTTTAT
>CAZEZI010000129.1:0-5820 GCA_964516315.1 uncultured Thioalkalispiraceae bacterium | reverse complement strand
TCTTCTCCGGGTTGCAACACTACTGTCCGGGATAAAAAACATTAATGAATATTAGCGCTATTAAACCCGAATGTTATAAACAAATAGTTGTTTATTAACTTAAAAATATAACAGGATAATTACTCTCGCAGAGACGCAGAGCTCGCTAAGAAAAACAATGACTTCTCTGTGCGCTCTGCGTCTCTGCGAGAAAAATACTAAATATATTATTTATCCCGGACAGTAGTGTCCGGGTTGCAAAAAAACTGCGAACTAACGAATCCATGATTAAAACACACGCACCTCTGCTTCTTATGCTCCTGCTTACCGGCTACAGTGAAAAAGGAAAGGCTAACGACGAGAGCAAAGTCAATGAGCGATGGTATACACAGTCACAGATTGACAAAGGCCGCATCGCCTTTGAAAAAAATTGTGCGGAATGTCATGGCAAAGATGCTCAGGGCACCTTGAAATGGATGGACGCACTACCCGACGGCACATACCCGCCACCGCCTTTGAACGGCACAGCCCACGCCTGGCACCACCCGCTTAATGCGCTTAGAAGAACGGTATATTTTGGCGGGGTTCGTCTGGGCGGAACCATGCCGGCGTTTAAAGATAACTTAAAGATCGAAGAAATAGATGCGGTAATTGCCTATTTTCAAAGTAAGTGGAACAAAAGAATATATGATGCCTGGCTTGAAAGAGGCGGCCTGAAATAAGATTTTGAAGAAACTACTTCAGACCACTCATAGCTGATCCAAGCCAGGTTTTATTTTCTCTGTAATTTTTTCAGTAGCTCTTTAGCTTGCGAGATACTTTCAAAATTCACAGATTTTTTAAGTGCTTTTTCCACAAGCGCCTTTGCGCTCTCTGCATTACCCAGAGCATCTTCCAGAGAGGCCAGATGAAACAGAATATCTGCGTTATTGCCGCCACTGGTCTTATTAGCCAGAACCAGGTATTTTTTCGCTATCGAATATTCACTTTTTTGAAAGTAAATCCAGCCCAGCGTGTCATTCACGCCAGCGTTTCCCGGCTGTAATTCATCAGCCTTTTTCGCCAGTTTAAGCGCCTCATCTAATTGTTTACCATCACGCGTATACATCCAGGCTAACTGGTTGTAGCCAATAAAATTGTCAGGATAATGCTCAATAAATTTCCTGTACGCAGTCGCAGCACCTTTTTTGTGATTTTTCTGTTCATACAAAAGACCAAGTTTAATCAGCACACCACCGTCCGCTTTACTATCAGTTGCTGCTTGATAATACTTAATTGCTGAGTCGATATCCCTTTTCTGTAAGTAAACTTCAGCAAGCATGTAGTTGGCTGGGAAAAAACCTGGTGCCTGGCGTAGCGAACGTTTCAAATGTTTAGCAACTTCAATTTTATTACCAGCTTGAGCATACACAGTCGCGGAAAAATAATTTGCCAGGAAAGAATTGGGATTAGTGGTAAGCGCCTTGTTAAATTCTGATAGCGAAGCCGGATAAAGATTTTTCAGAGAATACAACATACCAAGCGCCAGAAAACGTTGCTCTTCTGTAGTCAATGATTTACTAACCTGGCTAAACGGAACACCATCAAGAATAAACCCAGGCATCACGCCTTCCGCTTTATTCCATAATTCGTAGGCTTGCTTCATGTCGCCGGTGGCGGCCTGCACGTTGCCAGCAACAAATGTTGCCAACTTGCCAATGATTGCATCTTTACTCAGTTTTATTAAATTTTTCTGATCAACTGGACTGCCAGCATAAAAAGTAAAAATCAGGCTGGTGATTTTCAGTGTGGCAGAATCAGGTAGTAATTTTTCAGCCTGTTTAATGTGTTTAACCGCATCTTTTTCTTTCCCTTCGAGCATATCGCAGAAGGATAATAAATAATATACCTGCGCATCAGGGCTAGAGATACTCTGTAGCTGGCTGCGCGCTTCCCCTGGCTGGTTTTGGCGCAGGTATATATCGGCAAGCACTGTTTTGGAAAAGGACTCATCCTGCATTGCTAATGACTGCGCAATTTTTTCTGCATCATCTAAACGCGCAGTCTGTAAATACAGTGCAACCAGCTTTTTATTTGCTAACAGTTGTTCAGGCTGTGATTTTATGCAAACTTCAAGATCGGCTATAGCACTTTCTATATAGCCACGGCTTTCTGATATTGTTGCGCGCCCGATCAGTGGCGCACAATAATCAGGCGAAAGTTTTATAGCTGTTGAAAACGATGTTTCAGCTGTATATGAATCACCTTGTAAAAACTGCGTGGCACCAAGGTTTGACCAGCCGGCAGCAAACTTTGGCGCATAGCGAACCGCCGCCTGAAAATTAGCAAGCGCTTTTGCATAGTGCTGCTGCGTTACTTCAATCTGTCCAAGTAAATTATAAGGGTACGGGTGTCTCGCATCGGCAGATATAGCTTTGTTGGCTGCAGCAGAGGCTTCACTCAATTTTCCAGCGCTCCGGGCCATGGCTGCCTGCGCCATTAATGCATATATTGTGTCTGAAGCATTCTTTTTCTTTTGCTCGCTCATGATCTGTCGAGCAGAATCCGTATCACCTTTTGCTATCAGTGCGATCACGTGCATGTATCTAATGCTTGATTCATATGGCAGCAATTCTATAATGCGCGGAGCCAGGTCAATAATATTTCTTAGCTCGCCTGTCTCGCGAAACTCTTTTTCAAGGTTATGTAAAACCCGTTTTGCCTGATCAGGATTTTGTAGAGAAGGCAAAGGGTCCGCTGATGTTTTGCTGATAGCAGAGAAGACAGACAGTTCCTGCATCAACGCCTCACTAGGGGCGTTGTTGGTTGTATCGAAAATAAGAGTGCCAGCAGCAGATTGTGACAGAAGCAGTAAAATTGTATAACTGGCTAGTTTGGTCAGGGAACTCAACATATTAATCCTTTTCAATATTAGTAGAAGTACCAACGAGATAATAACATAAGTGTTTGGTGTTTTTTTTGAGCCATAAAAAAAGAGCAGCACCTGAGTGCCGCCCTTTTTTAAAACAGCCAGAGTTATCGGGCTGAAATTTAGTACAGTCTAAACTTTGCGGCGACGTACACCTACAATACCCATCAAGCCTAAACCAAGCAGACCAAGTATACCTGGCTCTGGAATACCATTTGAAGGAGCTCCACCATACAGATTCAACTCAGCAGAAGCAGATGTTCCATCAGTGCCATACGCTGTAGCAACAAACGTATTTGCACCAAGTCCTATCAACCAACCAGGTGTTTTGAAGTTACCAAATGCATCGACGGCAACACTACCAAGGAAGGTGCCATCTGGCATAGTAATATCAACACGGTCAATACCAACCAGTGAACCACCATAACCACTAAACAGATTAATCAAGTCCTGTACACCCTGTGCTGTACTGGCATCGATAAACGTACCGTTACCATTTGACGCAATACCTTGCATGGTTCCTAAACTGGCACCAGGCAATGCAACTGAATGCACACTACCAACACCCGCTAGCAGCGCAGCAGCAGCATCATTAGAAGGATTACCGTACGTTGAACCATCAGAGAATACAACCATCTGCTGGGCACGACCGGCAGTATGATTCGCGCCTGTCAGTTCAGCAGTAGCTGCGCGAATACCTGTGCCAATGTTCGTACCGCCTGACGCATCCACAGTATTGATAGCAGCAATAATCGCAGCTTTATCCGAAAGCAATGGACTCAGTTGACGAACAAGATTAGCATTACTGTCAAATTCAACAACACCGACTGATACAGAACCAGTAGGCAGGTTGTTAACCATTGCAATCGCGGCATCTCTCTGCCACTGTTGTCTGGTTTTGGTGACACCACCAACGGTCTGCCAGGACCCCATACTACCTGATGAATCAAGCACCAGAACCAGATCCAGCCCCTTGCCTGTCACACCCTTGGCATTTGCCGTACCATCGGGCATAACCATGGTTCCAACAGGGAAGCTTGAACCGTCAGCTGGTGCGTTCCAGGAAACAGAGGTTGCCGCCTGAACAGACATTGAGAGCAACAGTGCCGCAACACCAATTAACACTCTATAAAAAGGGATTTTTAGTTTCATTTTTAAACTCCTATTTTCATTTTTTACCAAAATGCTTACACAAGATCCTGCTGTAAGCCATAAAAACATCTTTACAAACTAACGTTTCAGCGTTACTACTGCATAGACCGTGCCATAATATACTTTTCCCGACATTACAAAGACTTATGAAAGCACAATAAATTTATTACGTTGCTATGTGTCACATTTTTTTACAACTAGAGCTTACTTACAGAAAATACTCATGCACGCATTGATGGTAACTTAAAAAAATAATCTTTTATTTCAACAGCTTAACTCAATCATCATGATATATATTTAATGTCACTTTAATGTCACTTTTTTTTACGATAAATAAACTTATGCTTTTGTAAGCAACAAGCGTTGGCTCAGGCTAATCCAGCGCCCCATTTTTCTCCTGATATCAGGATATACTCGCCAACCCTCAGCAAACACTTTTCTGGAAGCATCATGAAAAACCACATTGCTTATTCGCTACTCCTGTTGTCAACAACCACTATCGCCAACGAAGCAGACGTTATTGATGTGAAAACAAAATGCTATCAGGAGTGCACATTCTTTGTTTCTGTTAAACATCAGGACACAGGCTGGGATCATTATGCAAACCGATGGGAAGTTATGACACCTGGAGGGGATATAATCGCAACACGCACGTTGCTGCACCCGCATATCAACGAACAACCATTCATGCGTTCACTCAGTCATGTGAAAATTCCTGCCGGTGTAAAAAAAGTGGTGGTACGCGCCCATGATTCTGTTCATGGTTATGGCGGTAAAACCATGACGGTCGAAATTAATTACCGCGCTGATTAACACCCCCGCAACAAACCGGTACCGATGGTGTATTAACTCATTGATTACAGGCCGGGATAAACCTTAGCGTTCCCGGCGGCAACCATGCCTGCAACGCTAGCGCTTATGCAGACCTGCAAATTATATTCATAACAAACAGTATGGAATCAATCCCATAATATGCAACTGCCTTAATTATCAGAACACCGATTGAAAACTGATCCCAGCGCCATCGCCAGGATCGTTAACGGGATCATCTGCATTCAGGCTAAGATTTAATTGCAACGAACTCAGACCGTCTACGGATGAGTATTCGAAGCCCATACGAAACTTGGCTTCCAGGCTGTCATTCAGGGTGTTTCTACTGCTGTCACGCAGGTAATTCTGCTGTTCTTCAACCTGACCAATATATAAACCAAAATCCCATGCCATGTGTTCATTAAATCGATGGTAGACAGTGCTGTAGACCTGCAATGTTTTCATGAAATAATCAAGGTCATTGCTGTTCGTTACAAAATCACGAATATCATTTGTGATGTGATCATATTGCGAACCGAAACGAAGTTCGTATAACTGACTCATGCCCTTCACCCAGTACACATCAACAGAAACATAATCTGTTGCCTGCTGCTTATTCTGCCCGGTTTGAACACTGGATTTATCCAGCGTGAAACCGGTAACAGTAATCCCTACAACCGAATCCGGTACGGGCTGATAATCAAACAAAAGAAAATAATCACTGCCCTCGTTTTTAAAAATGCCGCTGCTATCCGGGTCGACAAGCTCCAGTGGTCTGTCACGACTGATACTAAAACGCAGTTTGTAATGTTCACCAAGCTGATAGTTGCCATTGAGTGTCATCGCTTTCGGCTGCTTAGTGTAAAAAGTATTATCCATCGCGTTTTTTTCGTTATACAGTGCATCAACATTGAGGTATTCAAAACGCGTGTAATTCCACGGACGTCTTCCCCAGATCACAGCAACACCCA
>CAZEZI010000128.1:0-6004 GCA_964516315.1 uncultured Thioalkalispiraceae bacterium | reverse complement strand
GGCTGGTTCAGGTAACAACCTCCTACTAAATTAGACCTTCCTTAGTTTTTGATTTCGCTAAATATTCCAGCCACTATTCTTCATATATAGAAGGTTTTTCTGAAAAGGTCAAAAATTAAGCAGCCTGAGCCTGTTTCAGACCTGTAAAATAGACCAGGGCCGCTCTCGATAAGCAGCAGGCTGATGCTGCGGGCCTATCCTGAGGTTGTGGCTGCTGGTGAGAGTTCAGTGAATAATTCGTGAGGATCCTTCAGATACGTCCCCATAATCCCTCAAACTAGCTTATGCTCCGCTATTATGGTTGCCATGCGGGATTCCTGTTTGATTCTGGTGGAACTGACGGGTTCGTAAGAATTCTCTGATTAGAGCCATCAGCATTCATGACGCATATCGCAGATGCAGGGCGGTAGCAGGTGAAGGCGATTTTAGTGCCGTCAGCGGACCAACTGGGGTGGCTATCATCTTGATTATTGGTCAGGTTAAGCTGGTTCGAGCCATCAGCGTTCATGACATATATCGCTGTGGGGATGGCATCGCTGGTGAAGGCGATCTTTGAACTATCAGGGGACCAGACAAATTCGCCACTTGAGGCCAGCTGTGTCAGGTTTGAGCCATCAGCATTCATGACGTATATCGAAGAATAATAATAATCGTGAGTGCTCACAAATGCTATTTTTGTACCGTCAGGCGACCAGGCAGGCGATGCGTTATATACCCCCATATTTGTCAGCCTGGTCTGGTTTGAGCCATCAGAGTTCATAACGTATATCTCAGACCGAAGGCCATCTGTATCATAATCACGGGTACTTGAAAAAGCGATTTTTGTTCCATCAGGTGACCAGGTAGGTGACTTGTTATATTTCCGTGGGTTGTCAGTCAACTTGATTCTGTTGTTTCCCCCTTCATCCATGACATAGATTTCTGTATCAAAATTATTATAGGCAGTGAATGCTATTTTTGAGCCATCTGGGGACCAGGCTGGTTCAGCGCTGCTATAGTCAGGGTTATTATTATAAAAAGTTAGATTTTTATATCCTGTGCCGTCTGCATTTATAGTGTATATGTCATGGTAGAAACTAAGCGGAACGGTGCTTGTGAAGGCTATTCTCGTGCCATTATGAGACCAGACGGGATACCATTCATCTAAAGAGTTATCTGTTAGCCTGGTCTGGTTCGAGCCATCGGCATCCATGATATAGACTTCTATGTTGCCGTCACGAGCACTTGTGAAGGCAATTTTCTTCTTATCACCGCACTGATCGAGATAAGGGGTCATGATATCCGTACGTGCATCGGTATCACCGGTATATAGCGGTGAGTAAGCGTAGTAACACAGCACTTTCATGTCGGTGAGACTGTTTTCATCGAAACGGATGGTGTTGCTTTCGATATTCTGCTCTGCGCTTCCCAGTACCGGTGAGCCATACTGGATGGAGCCTGTACGATCCAGATCGAAGGCGTGAGTCGTGTCGCCGCCCGTCCAGCCATCGCCGTTCAGGTCATAGCGGCCATAGTCCGGCTCGCTCGATTCTATCAGTGTTGGAGGCTGGGTGCTGGTGTCGAAATATGTGTCGATGAACAAGGCCAGATCGGTTTCATCGAAATCACCGTCATCATTGATATCCAGAATCGCAAAGCGCACAGGGGAATTGGCCGGAGTGGGCGCTGCGGTGGCATCGAGCGATAACAGGCTGGCATAGGCGTCGATAACCGGTGCCGGGTTGGGCCAGTCCGAGCAGGTGGTGTCCCCGCTGAGTACGGGGACCGCCTGAGCGTTGGTGTAAATTGCGGTCAGGATTTGTTGTGCGTCGGGAGCTGAATCGATGGACCAGAGGTAGGCGGCTAGACCGGCGACCTCGGGTGCGGCCATGGAGGTGCCGGAAAGGTTGTACTGATCGCTGGCACTATCGATAAACGACCAGACTTCTTCGCCAATGGCAGCAAGATCGCCGCCCACAAAGGAATCCACATTCAGGCATTTTATCATCACGGGTTGAATATTCGCAGGATCAACCACCGTATTGGTGACGTTTTCGATGACCAGGGTATTGCTCAGATTCGACAGTGGGTCGCCTAGCACATCGGTAAGTCCCGGCAGCAATCGCGCCGAGGCGAAGATGCTGGCGGTTTCGGCATCGCGGATCTGGTTTCCCGGTGGCGTTTTAATATTGCCGGCAGCGGAGACATGCAGCACCCGGTTTTCGAGTCCGAGGCGGCGAACATCCTCGACCCAGAGTTCGGCGCGTTGCCGGGCGACATCTCTGAGTATGCAGTTGCCACCGGTACCGGTGCAGGGTTCATAACCGATGCTGGTGTTGACGACCCATTTGCCGGGGGTGGCTCTGAGGATGGCGAGCATTTTGTTCTGGGTGGTTGCCCAGTCTATCCCGGCCGAGACATCGACCGCGCGTAGACTGATAGTGTCGGGAAAGATGCCGGTTGTGTAATGAGAACCGAACACCCCGGCAATAATGCCCAGCACATGGTAGCCATGCACGTCAGGAGAGCTGTTGTTGTCAAAATCGCCGCTCGTACCGGTATAGTTGATGCTGGAATGGGTTGGTGCGCCATTGCCGAATTTATCTACGATCAGAACCTGCGGAGTGGTTTGAATGGCCTTTTTTGCATTCCAGGCAGCATGAGCGCGCACTGCAAGGTGGTGGTCGATATAGGGCAGCTCGTTGACGACGGGCGGAATATAATAGTTGCCGGGCAAGGCCAGGGTCCCGGGCATCTCGCCCTTCATGACGAAATCGACGAAAGCCTCGGCCTCGATATTGGCAACGATAGCATCGTAGGCGTCCAGATTGCCGGGATCGGGAATGCGCACCACCACGCTGCGTCCGCCCTCGATGGAACTGGTGATGGTGGCATTGATGGAATCCAGCAGCGCCGAGGCCTCGCCGGCGGTGGCGTCGGCATTGAAGGCGATCATCAGCTTGGTGTGCGCAATGCTGCGCCCGTAGGCGTCCTCGCTGATTTCGGAATCGAGCACGGTATCGCTGGTGTCCACGTCTGTGATCATGCTGGAGACGAGCGCTTCCGTCTGTGTATCCGTTTTCGGTGTATTGACAGGACCTTCGCCACAGCCGCTCAACAACAGGAGGGTGAAAATGATCAGCCATACGGAGGTGAACAGTCGATAGCGCAGACTGGAAAAGTTGGATAGCTCAGACATGCTTCTGTTCCTCCTGTTCGGTGTTATCGATGCCCAGCAGATGCAGCAATTCCTGAATGTCGCGAAAGGCGTGTTTGCCTTCATCGCCCAGTTTTTCCAGCGTCCCCACCAGCGCTGTATCTTTGCTGTTAGCAGGGTGCGGGTAGATGTTGAGCAGGTAACTTTGTGGTGCGGTTTTCCCACTCGCAGAGCCGGTGTGCTTTTCCATGTTTACTCTTAGCCACATGATTTCCCGTTTACAGAAAATGTACTCTCGTTGAGGTTTCAGAAAGGTTACAGGTTTGGTTACATTTGAAAAAATCCGGGGAAAATTTCCCCGGAGCAGGAGCAATGAATGGTTGAGCCTTTTGGTTTTTGCTTGTTATTGAATCCAATAGGGACAGCCGAGCTGTCCTGATATATGGGTCAGGCTGGATCCGTCGGCATTGACTACGTAAATTCCTGTAGAGGAGTCATCAAAAACTATTTTTGTACCGTCAGGAGACCATGCGGGACAGAATTGATGAAACGGGGTGGTTGCCAGTTTGGTCTGATTCGAACCATCGGCGTTCATAATGTATGTTTGCCAGTAATCACCGTCCCGCGTGCTTAAGAACATGATTTTCGTGCCGTCTGGCGACCAGACTTTGCCAAGTTGTTTATGGCTGAAAATGTCTCTTGCTGTATTATTGGTGAGCCGCTTCTGGTTGGAACCATCGGCATTCATGACATATATTTCATGGTTTCCATCACGGGTGCTTACGAATGCCATCTTTGTGCCGTCAGGAGACCAGGATACTAGATAGTTCCCGGCCGATGAGTAGTTCCCCGATGAGTAGGGATCCACAAATGTCAGTCGGGTCTGGTTCGAGCCGTCAGCGTTCATGACATATATTTCGGAATAATTATTATCGCGTTTGCTTTCAAAGGCTATTTTTGTTCCGTCCGGCGACCAGACAGGTGGTGTTGAAATTAAAGTACTGAAAGGGCTGCCAACAACCAGTTTGAGCAGGTTTGAACCGTCAGCATTGATGCTGTATATGTCGCTGATTCCGTCATCCCGATTTCTTGAAAAAACAATTTTTTTTCCATCCGGTGACCAGGACGGAAGCATGTCAAAGTTGGAGGCGGTCAATCTGTTCAGAGTTCCGTTGGTGGTATCGATGATGTAGATACCGGCGACGCTGTTTTCTACTGTTGTAAATACACTTTCTCGCCTGATGAAGGCGATCTTGGTACCATCCGGAGAGACGGTGAGGTAGTCTAACATCATGATATTTTCCAGCAGTGCGGTCAGTTCAATGCCTGTAGTATCCATGATGTATATCATTTGGTTTCCATACTCACCGCCAACGAAGGTGATTTTTTCTTTTGTTGTCGGCGTTACTACGCCCAGCTCCAGGCTCTCAAAGTAGGGAAAGGGCAGGAATTTGGTGACTACGTAGGCGTAGAACTCGTCATTGTTGATATCGCCATCATAATCGGCTGTCCAGGGAATGGTGAATTCGGTCTGATCGCCTGTCGCCGTGACGGTTCCGATGAGTGTGCCGACGATATCATGGAACAGATCCATTTCTCTTTTGTAGATCTGCACTTCAGCAATGTTATAGATAGAGAGATAATCAATGCTTGTTGGATCGAGCCTGACGGTGAAGTTCACCAGGTCGTTAGTGATAAATGAAGCCACGTCAGCGCTAATCGATGCCGCTTTGGGTGAGGTGGACAGGGGCATAGTGAATAGTGCCGGATCACCCAGAAAGTTCAGCCCGAGGCGAGCCAGAAAACTATTGATATTTTCGCCGGGACTGATGGAGGCATCCAGAGACAGTTTGTAATCGGAGGCAAAGTTGAGATCATCAATTTGTCCGTCCAGGACGGCCAGTGTTCCCGCCATGTTTAATCCTGCGCGCGCGGCGAGCACCTGCAGTTTTATATTTTGGGAACGACGAAGCCCGATGTCCAGGTTAGCAAAGCCGTAGCCGGAAAGGCTTGGGTTAAGACGAAGAGAACTAAGGTGGTCGGTGATTGTGGATGGCGTTGTCCATGTTGTTTCCAGTGAGCTGTTGGACGTATAGTTGTGCAGTAATTCACAACCCGCTACGTTAGCGGAGCAATCCAGCCCCAGTGTTAATATGGCATCAGCATGTGCTTTTGCTTCGAAGCCCAGCCCGGTTAGATCGATACGCCCGGCAAGCTCCACACCCGCACCAAAAGGCACCCAGCCGCCAAAGAACATGGACACAACACCACCGATGGGAATAGGAATTTTCCCCATCTCGGCGTCACAGTTGACCTTGCCATCCAGCGCCACCGTCATGCTCCAGATAGTCTTGGCATCAACAACGATGCCACCGGAAACCATGGCAATTTTTTGCGTGTTCTCCCAGATGAGAGCATAGTTTAGCGTGGTGTTAACCGTGATGCTGGGAAGAACGGTCAGATCAACCGGCATAGTCTGGAGGCTGGTTTTACACTTGAAAGGCCCCTGTTGCAGAATGGTTTGGGTGCCCACGGGTTGACCGACGATGCCACTGACCGTGGTATTGGTTTTTGGAGTAAAAGTGATGGAACCATCCGGGTTGGTGGTCAGATCATAAAGAGTAGCGACATCATCATTGACAACCATGTTAGCCAGCGATAGCGGCATTTCCTCGTTGATTTCAAAGGCGGTGAACAGCTCGTTGAGGCCGACGAATTCCAGGGTCACGATGGTCTGGCCGTTTTCTTCCCGCACCCCGGCCACCCGGCCGCCGACGGTGGCTTCACCGGTGCTGATCAGGATCTCACCCACCTCGGGCGGGGTAATGCCAGTGAGGGTTACGTCGTAAAGCGAACCGAGGGACAGGG
>CAZEZI010000127.1:0-6021 GCA_964516315.1 uncultured Thioalkalispiraceae bacterium | reverse complement strand
TATACTAAATGATAGCATATATGCCATCACATGCAATAGAGGCTAACAAGTAAATTAAACCATTCGCTATCGCTCATTCGGACGCGCTGTCAACAGGCAATAGCACGTTACCAAAAATTAATTCTGGATCATCTTCTTTTTTTAAACCATTAGATGTGAACACGGGGCCAGTAAAACGACGGTTGCTCGTGCTGATATGCGTGGATTGGTTACCAACCTTACTTGTGTTCGTCGCGAAGCTTGCCTAACTCAGCCACGATGGTGACCGCGACAACCATCCTCACTCCACGCATTGCCATCAAGGATTTTACGACAGGGTAGAGTCGCCATTGTTGAGTATGAAAGAGTATTTCTTGTTCGAGTCGCATGGCACGTTGCTTGGCTTCAGTCGTGGCATTAACGTATTCTTGAAAAACAATTTGTTGTGCAGGAAACTTAAGGCACACACATTTCACTAACCAACGCAGGTGTTTTTCAGACCAATTAGCTGAGCCATCAAAACGATGGTTATGTCGAAGTAAAAAGATTTTAATCGTTGTCGAGCAGACTTCATTACAAGAACGGCATCTTTGCGTGCGCGAGATAAATCACGAATGGCTTCATCTTCTGCATTGGGGACATAGACCGATGTTAGCTCGCCCGCACGAAGTAAATGTACAAGTTGATCGGCATCACGTTTGTCTGTTTTCACTTTATCACCGGGGTTTTTAGGAATAAGAGACGGCGCGACGACAATGCATTGATGACTTTGTGAAACAATAAAGCGATAAAGCTCGTACCCACAGGGGCCCGCTTCATAAAAAAAACAAATCATTTCCTTTTGAAACGAGTTTGCGTAACAGTTTTTTAAAGTCGGTTAATGTTCCACCAATAGCCCATAACGACGCGCTTCAGTTCGATCATCATCCGCTAATGAAATAACGATAGATTCTTTATAGACGTCCATACCGATAAAAAGTATATTAGATTGTGTCATGTCGATCTCCGATTCTGTTTAATGAATGTGTAAGAACTTCATATTATGGCACTGGCTACGTTGTAGCTAATCCACGTAGAACGGAGATCGGCTCCCTTTGCGGGAAGTCATTATGTCTAGGCTTTAAAAATAATGAAGATGTCTAGACGAAAAATTATTATTGGGGGTATATTGGCTATATCACAATATCTTCTCAATATTAAAAGCTCTTTGGCTTGTGGTGGGTATGGGCCAACTATTTTAATAATACACATATAACTATCATTGCCTGTAAGTACTACTATAACAAATCAAGCTAACATGGAAATTAACATGAACAAACTAAAGCATTGCTCGTTCGTCGCAATACTTTAGTTTGTCAGTTATCAAAAACGTTATGCGTAAAAAATTAATGAGGCCATAAGGAATGAGTATCGAAAAACAATTCGAAATGTTATCTCAATATAATTCATGGATGAATAAAAATATTTTTAATATATGTGATTCATTAAGCAATGATGTTCGCAATAAAGATATGGGGGCTTTTTTCGGTTCAATACATAAAACTCTAGACCATATACTTTATGGTGATAAAGCGTGGTTAGAGCGCCTACGGGATAGCGCATACACTCCAAGAAATATAAACGAAACACTATATCCTAACTGGGACGATCTAAAACGAGAGAGATTTATAATCGATAATGAAATAGACCTTTGGGTTAAATCACTTGATGCAATAAAGCTAAATCAAATTCACACTTATACAAGCAATGTTGATGGCAAAAAAAGGGCAGTACCATTTTGGTTACTAGTTCATCATATTTTCCACCATCAAACTCATCATCGAGGGCAGCTAACTACTTTACTTAGTCAGCTTGGTATTGATTTTGGTTCAACAGATATACCATTTATGCCAGGGCTTAGTGAGTAAAACAAAACCATCAGGGTTCTTACACAGTTGTTTCTAATATTTGATGAATCGGTGTACTGCCCCTGACGGATCCCCACGAAATTTTATATTCTCTGTCATTGCGAGGAAGCCTGAAAAACAAGTGTTTTTCAGAACTGACGCGGCAATCTTGTTGTTAATAACTCTTATCTTTCAGATTGCCACGCTCACAGACTGCCACGTTTTACTCGCAGCTAAAGGTTCACTCGCACAGACATACTTTTTACATTTATATTAATGTTTTTCTAAGTTATTATTATTGACCACTTTTAGCATTAATTTCGTGGGGATTCGTCAGGTACAGACCCTGATTGTGGCATTTTTAGATCATGCAAAGTGTTTAAAATTGCCGTTATGCACTGTGTAACACTCGACTGTGTGTGGTATGTATTACAACCGTTTTCTAATAGCCCCTGGTGCCAAGCCTGTCATTTTTTTGAATGCTTTAGAAAATGAAAATTCAGATTGATAACCCACTTTCTCTGAAATCAAGTTGATCGGCATCGTGGTTTCAGTGAGCATTTCACGAGCTTTTAACATTCGCCAATGCGCCAAATATATAATCGGTGGCTCTCCAACGGTACTAAGAAATTTTGCTGAAAATACAGACTTCGACATTGATGCAATTTTAGCAAGTTCCGTAATATGCCATTCATGGGAAATGTCGTTATGTATAGCACTTAAAGCAAGCGCTATATTTCTATTTTGTAGAGCCGCTAAAAAGGTAGTTTGGTCATCAATTGTTTGTATATATTCAGCCAATGTTTGAATATATAGCGATTCAGACAATCGGTTTATTACAGCTTCTTTACCCGCACTATTACCCGATGACATCTGTGCAGCCAGTTCTGAAGCTATTGTAAACCAAGTCGCATTAGGATTGTTGGCGGCAGAAATATGAATAAAAGATGGTAAAGTTTCAAATAAAGGATGTGGGTATTCTGAATCATACTCAAAGTGCCCACAAATTAATGAACTAGAGTGAGAGCCGTCACCGCCAATAACTACCTCATTCAAATTGTTTTTACGTGAATTATCTAGTAGCTCGCTGGCGGTAACAGCATTTGTTTTAAGCGAGTCGACAATGGCATGAGGGTCACCTTTCGGAAAAAGAACCATATCCCCTTTTTGTAGTAGGATATGGTTCTTATCATCCATTTCTACAAAGCACTCGCCATTAGTTACTATATGATAATTAGCAAATTCCCCTGCGGGTATTTTCATACCCCAGGGAGAATGAAAATGTGCGTGGAAGTAAACTGTCCCACGTAGTTTCACCGTTTGTAGAATATCCGAAAGAACGTCCATATTATTTTAGTTTAGACCAGTTCTTTTCTGCTTGTGAAAAAAGTTTTTTCTCATGATTGTTCCAGGGGACTTTAGTATTAAATTTAGTACCTTTATATAAATCATTGAAAAAGACTAAAAGTGCTCCATTATACATTTTAAATGTATCTGCATTCGCGGGGACTTTTGCATTTTTTGCACCCATCGCAAAGGCACAGTAACCATTATATTTTGGTACATACTGTTTTGGAGTTTTTATAAACATGTTCAAGTGCTTTTTAGTTGAGAAATAAAAAGTGGCACCATCGTATTTTGCGTAAAGTTTAGGTAAACCTTTAGTGGCTTTATCATCTGTTCTGTATGAAACAACATCATATCCATCAAGAACAACTCCATTTTTATTTGTATTCCAATCCCCAGCAAATGCAGAAATTGGTAATAGCAGCATCAATATAAAATATTCAATAGTAGTTACTCGTGTTATATTCATCATCATCGTATCTCTATTAGTTTAAGGAATGATGTATTCTATAGATACACTTTGGTTGTAAAAATGCTAGAACGTATGAAAATTTTATCCAAATGTCTTATCTCTGCTACTAAAGGCGCAAAACAAGTACATAAATATTGACCAAAAATATACTGCTCTGCTCTGTATTTTAGGTAAGTTATGCAGACGCTATGTGTAGTAATAAAATAGGAGGCAGCTTATGAGTGCCATAAGTATTGTTTTATATTTAATTGTAATTCTTATTATAATACTCGGTTCTAGAAAACGCTTTATGCGTTCTAAAAAAGCCGCACTTATCATGTTTTCTGTAAGTCCAATTTACTTATTTGCTACATATTTTGTTTTCCCGTATATGAGCTTACGTGGTAACTATGGTGGCATGCCGGGCTTTATTTATAGTTTTGCTCGAGACATGGGGTTTTCACAGTATAATTCTGCATTAGTTCGAAATTTTGTATTTTTTGTTTTATTTTGGGCTGTTTTCTTTAAATTATCATCACTTACGTTTGAATTTATATATAAGAAGCAGAGTCAAGAGAAGCCATCCGAAGATAATCCTTTTGAGTAAGCTCTTAAATCTGAAGTGCATCAACAATCAGGGGCAGTACACAGTTGTTTCTAATATTAGATGAATCTGTGTATTAACCTCGATCGTTAATAGAATAACCATCGCAGAAATTCTTTCTGTCTTTTCGAAGAGCGTTAAACGATTAAGCTTTATTAGCAGCTTGATCTTCTTGATAATAAAGCGCATTTTGTACTGTATATTGAATTGGATTAGGCAGACTACGTCTAATTCTTGCATGAGGCAGAATCTGTCTAAATCAATGTTATGCGTAAAAAGAAATGAATAAAGTAATCCTTAATGAAGAGAAATATAACCAAATTGCAAAGCAAGCTGTTGAGCTTGCAAAAGGAATACTATCTAATGAAGTTGAATATTTAGAGGCAATTGGAAATCTCAACACCCTTCGTTTTGAGCTTTGTGAAAATGAAAATGATGAAGACTTTAAAATATTTACTGTGGTTAGCTCTGAGGCCGATCATATCCCATACGGTAAAGCAAAAAACAACTGTTCCGAATTATGGCTTGAAAAAAGCAATAAAGAATTAAAAGAAATTAAAGAGTTTTATAGTTCTCATGTTGAAAAATCATGCAACTCAATCATTAGTAGGTTTAATGAAAGCGCATAACAAATCATTTAAAACCGCAGGGCAAAAAACCTGCCCTGCTCGGACGCCGAAAAGCGGCGCCGTTTAATTCAAGCGTTATGTGTAAAAAGGAGGATACACTTGAATAATCTTAAAACTAGTTCAACCGGATTAAACCATTTAAAAACAATGGAGGCATTTATGTCAAAATTGTACAATGATGGGCCGAACAAAAAAACAGGTCATTGTACAATTGGTTATGGGCATCTTGTACATTACAACCATTGCAATGTAAAAAAATATGTATCTGAACATAAATATATAAATGGAATTTCAATTAAGCAAGCAACTGTTATATTGCAAAAAGATCTTTCCATAGCAGAAAAAGGAATTAACAAATTGGTAACTCTCACATTAAATCAAAATCAATTCGATGCTCTTGTTTCGCTAGTCTTTAATATAGGGGTAGGTGCTTTTTCCTCATCTACTCTTTTAAAGGTAATAAACAATAATCAACTTAACAATGTTCCTGCGGCCTTTCAAATGTGGAAGAAAACAAGTGGGAAAATAAGCGCTGGGCTAATAAATCGGCGTGAATCTGAAAATCGTTTATTTCAAAAATAGGATGGAAACATGAAAAAATACATCTTCTTTTTTATTTTTATTGCAAATACTACTTTTGCATCTTCATCCATCGATTGTGAGAATCCGAAAAATATTCTTGAGTGCTCTAAAATCACATTTAGTAAAGTGGAAAAATCATATCTTAGTTTAGTACAAAGTGCCGAGATTAAATTAAAAGAAAAAATAAATAGTATGTATGCAGAACGATTTTTGAAAATAGAAGAAATGTGGGGAAAAATGGTTAGAAAACAATGTCAGCATCTACGTGATTTTTACCAAGGTGGTACTATCGGGACTACAAACTTCGTAGCTTGCTATGATGTCATGTATGAACACCGAGAAAAGGAGTTAAGAAGCATATATGACGATATTCTTGGTGAAAGATAAATCACATAACAAAATGCTTAAACCACCATGCAGTGCATGGCTCGGACAATTAACCGCTCGCTTTGCTCTTGGCTAATTGCTGTTTTGCTCTGCGTTATGTGAAAAAATAAAATGACTACACACAAATCATCAGGTGGCTGCCATTGTGGTAATATT
>CAZEZI010000126.1:0-6091 GCA_964516315.1 uncultured Thioalkalispiraceae bacterium | reverse complement strand
CTCTGGATGAGTTTATATAAACTTCAAGTACGCTGATCGTTTTGCGCTTACGTTCCTTGTAAAGCTCCAAATAGACCTTTACACCGATCATCGGCCATCCTAATCTGAATTGCACCTTTACACTTATACATTTAATTAGGAGTTACAAATGTCAACATTTGGCTATATTCGAGTCTCAACTAAAATGCAATCCGAAGATGGATTAAGTATTGATAGTCAACAACGGCAAATTGAAGGCTACGCAATGATGAAAGGTTTAATATTAGATGAAATTTTTATTGAACGAGCAGTATCAGGAAGTAAGCCATTTAATACTAGACCAGAGGGAAAGCGTCTCACATCAATCCTAAGATCGGGTGACAGTGTTATATGTGCGAAGCTGGATAGAATGTTTAGAAACGCAAAAGACGCTTTAACAGTATCTGACGATCTTAAAAAACGTAATGTAAACCTACACTTATTAGATCTTGGTGGTGATGTTACAAATAATGGAGTTAGCAAAATGTTTTTTACAATTGTTGCTGCCTTTGCCGAATTTGAACGGGATAGAATTGCCGAACGAATAACAGATGTCAAAAATAATGAAAAGGAGAAGGGGCGTTTCTTAGGAGGAAGTCGGCCTTTTGGTTATCAAGTGAATGAACTTGGTGATTTGATCGATGATGAACTTGAACAGATAACAATAAATAAAGTTATTAGTCTCAGGCAACAGGGTAAAAGCTTGCGATCAATCGCCGAAGACGTTTCAAATGAAGTTACTACAGTAAGTCATATGACAGTAAAGAAAATTATCCAACTATATAAAGGAATTTAGGTTGATATAGCTTATAAACGGGTAAAAGTTTTTTGATCGATTTTTGTTGCTTTGTCATTCCAATATTTACCGTCATAAAGTCGAACAGTCATTGATTTTATATTACCACTATAAATATTGTCGGTTATTTTCTTCAGTTCATTATAGTTGCCTTTATGGCCGAAAGTATTGTAGCGAACTTTAACGCAGGGTCCTTTTTTGTCGAAATTATTAAATGGTGTATACCCGTGTGATATTGATTTACCATTTTTTAAAACAATATCAAAATCAAAGCTATCTCCGTAACCTAGTTTTTTGTAGTTAGTAAAACAAATATCAAAATATGGAATATTTTTTTTGTAAAAAGTAGGCTTATAAATTTCCACCCCTTCATAATCACTGAAACAAGAAGTTAGTAAGATGGTTACAGCAATTATATAGATTTTTTTAAACATGCTTTTTCAACGGTAATGTATGTTGTTTTGATCTTACACTAAAATTCCTGTTGATGGGTTGCTAACCAAGAATCGACATATTGTTCCCTATGAAGTGTTATGTTCGTCTAGCGCGAATTTCTTTTATCCTATTTACGACAGATATTCGCCATGTTTCTAGTTCTTCAATATCAGTAAGAAGTTCATCTGGATGAGGTGTAGGTAAATGAGCTCCAAGAGCAGGATCGTGAGCAAACTTTGAACTTTTTGTCATACCTGCATCGATCACTTTGTAATCTTCATCTTCAACCACTACACAGCTAAGTTTTTGCGTAGATATTCCTTCGCCGAATCGTGTGACAGTTCCTTGAAATAGCACTTCTTCTACTGAACGCTCCCATGCAAGTCGTAAATGGTAGTATGCTTCTTGTGTTGCTTTTTTTGCTTTATCTTCATCTCCTGCATCATGGGCAGATTTAATTGTCTGTTGCATATTCCTAAGAAATTTTACTCGCTTGGTTGTAGTCATGGCATCAAATGGTAAATTATCAGTTTGCACTCCGAACCCTTCAGGAGTTTTGCGAATATATTGAGGTGATAGTTCCATACCAGCGGAGTTTGCTTCTTGTTGAAGTATGCATAGAAAATAGATATCGTGAGTTAATATAATAACTTGGCGTTGTTTAGCTTCTTCGGTTAGTCGCTTTGCAACTGACCAGCGGCGGCGGTGATCAAGAGAGGATACTGGATCATCGAAAATTATCCCTCCTTTACCTTTACCTAGATTCACTTCAGCGAGGAACGAAGCGATTGCAATGGCTCGTTGCTCACCTTCGCTGAGAATATCCTTGGCAGGAGTATTCATTTGAGTTTCTAAAACTAATTTAAACCGTGTTTTACCTTTAGTTGATTCAGGTTTCATTACAACTTTTAACTCATGCACATTGAGCTTCTTTAGCTCACTATTGAGAGCATCTACGACTTCTTGTGTGGCCATAGTTTTGGAAAGTTCAGTAGATTTTCGAGAGATTGCTGATGATGCTGTTGATTTACCACAGGCAATTAATTTTTTAATTAATTGATATTTTATTATGGCATCTAAAACAAGATCTTTTAATTCGGAGAGCTTTAGTCGAGCATCAAGTTCATTTTTCTCTATAATTAATTGCGCTTTAGCCTTTTCATCCATTGAACTATCAAGAGCCTTAGCTTCAGCTAAAAGCTGTTCCTTAATTTTATTCAAAGCAATACAGGGATCTAATGGTAATGAAGGGATCGATTCCCAATTATTCTCAGGTTTTGATGCTTCAAGAATATCTGATTTCCTATTAGTTAATAATTTTTGAAACTCTAAACAATCATCAACTAATTTTTTATCCACATCTGCAAGTTCTTTTATCAATGCATCATCGATTAAAAGATTAAGGTCAGCTTGATTAATTTTTTTGTAAGCTTCCACTGCTAATTTTCTTGCAGCCTTTTCAGCTTTCTCAGCTGCTTGCTGGTAAAACACTTCGAATGCTTCGAGTCTTTCAGCTCCATCGGATTTAAGAACGTTTTGGCATAATGGGCAAGCAGAATTTGGACCCAATTGTGGGAAGGTTTTATCAGGATGGGATTCAATAGCATATTCTCTAGCTGCATCAAAAAGTGCTTTCCACGCATCATTTCCTGTGCCTGGTAGAAGACCGGGTGTTTCTTTAAATTCTTTTCCCGCAAGTATGGCCGCTTGTTTTGTAAGATCGGCTTTTTCAATAAGTGATTTAAGGTTCTGAATGTTATTGTCATCAACAAAATTTACAGCTGATATAATTCGAGTGGAGAGACCTCCAAAACGAGTAGCCATATTTTTGAGAATCTGAGCTTTTTGTTTAGGATCAGTTTCGGAAAGAGTTTTATTGAGAATTTCGAACCTTGTTTTGTCAGCCTCTGTGATTTGTGCAAGTGCTTTAATATCATCGGGATTTGTCATTGCCGAAAGTGAACTAAGAAGTATACCTACTTTTGTTTTCGTTGAGCTTAATGATGAGAAAAGGTCTACATTCGGTATATTCACAGCTTTTTCTTTAGTGGCCATAATCTGTAGTTTCTTACAGATATTCACTAGTCCTTCAAGAATATCAAGGCCATAAGGCACATATGCAAAGTCCCCTTGGTTATCAACGTAAGCGCGTGCACAATGTGAATCAAAGATAGAAATTGATGAAAGTTGCTCTGGTGATTCTTTATCTAGTATCCAATTAACTTCAATAGGTTGTCCATCAACAATAAGTTCAAAAGTGGCTTGAGGTAGACCTATTTTGCTAGACTCAATATGTGCATTGGGGTGTATTACCTCACGTTGGTCACGGGCACGACATGCTTTTTTGAATACTCGTGAATAACCTGATTTACCTGAACCGTTTTCGCCGTAAATTACACTTAGACCAGTCTGATTAATTGGAAGATGTTGATTTTCTGCTAGAGCGTTTACATTTTTAAGGTTTTTAATTGCAGTGAGCTGGGTAAATTGACCAGTAATTTGAGGAGCTGCTACTTGATTCTCTGAAAGTATTGTAGGAACTCTACCATTAGGGTCGGGAATATCGTGAGAAGATTTTAGTAATGCATAAATATCTTCATAATCTTGTGTGGAAAGAGCAGGTGTTAAGTAAAGTTTAGCAATTGCATCTTGTTGCCATTCAGGAAGGTCTTTTGACCACTTTATAATTTCTTGTAGAATTGTCATCAATGTTATTATTTTTGTTAGTAGCAAAATGCCACATAGTTTAAAAGTATAGTTCTCTAGTAGAGATAGTTATACGTTTGTTTAACAAATATTAAGAGTCAAGCGCTTAGTTGGGTGAAGCCGTTCTACTTAAACCGCTTGAATTAATAAGATCGACTTTTGGCTGTATGAAAGTTTACATACGTTGACGTTTGTAATGACCTAGCTAGATAAAATGTGTCATTTTTGTGCCAATTATTCATAATTTTGAGAAAAAAGTAGTATGTGGATTTGTTGCGAGCACTGTAAGCACTTGTTTTATCTATCTAATAAAATCGCCGGAATAGCTCAGTTGGTAGAGCAGCGCACTCGTAATGTCGGGGTTCAAGTCATCAATATCCACCATATTAAGCAATCCCTTTTCTAAAGTTATAACTTAAGGGCATGGTAAGTCCAAGTGTGCTCTAACCAGCTGAGCTACATAGCCATTTTTCAGTAACATTTTCCTATCTATAGCTATACTTGTTTTTGATGTTAGTAACTTATGTTAGACATTAAGAGGGAGATTGCTGTGCTTAAAGAAATCAATTCACTATATTAATATTCATTTTTACATGTGCTTTCGCATCACTATCTATTAGTTCTGTGACTAATTAACCAACCATAGAAACGTTTATAAAGTCATAGTTAAAACAATTAAAATAACTGATATATAAAATAAAAAATGGAAATAAATAAATTAAGAGAATTTCAATTAGATTTTGAAAAAAATAAAAAATCTATTCATTCTGATTTTAAGAAAATATCTAAGCTTAGAGAAATATTTACTAAAGATTATACTACTAAAATAATTTCTTCATTAAATATTGATGATTTCGTAATAGGGAAAGGGAAACCAACATTCTGTAATCGAATAGAAAATGAGTTAAATGGTTGGGGTAATATGCATGGTAGTCCGGCTAAAAAGTTTGGTATATATTATGGAGTTTCTGGCAAAGATAAAGAAAGAGAATATCGAATAGGAAAAGCATCGTTCGGCGCAACAATAGATGAAGCTTTTAATAGTGTTGTAGCGTGTATAATTGAATTAATAGAAAATGAAGATGATTATGAATTATTAAAAAGAAATTTTATCTCCCCTATGTTTAAGGGGAAAATATTATCTATATATCATCCTAAAAAATTTCTAAATATATTTTCTGCTGCACACTTAAATTACTTTATTAATATGCTTGCACTGGAAAATAGTTCTAAATCAGAGCTGGATAAACAAAAAATATTATTAGACTTTAAAAATAATGACTCTGTAATGAATCGTTGGAGTATCTTTGAATATAGTGAATTTTTATACTATACATTCGGAAGACCAAATAATGAAGTTAAAGATAATGACCTTTCAATTGAACTTGATGGATATAAATTAAAAGATTTCCCACCAATTGAAGATATAAATATTAAGTTTGTTGACTTGAAAACGGATGAATTTCCTAAGAGTGGTGGTAAAAAAAATAAAAAGTCAAAAAAAAATAATTATTCCGAACAATCAAAGAGATTTAAAATAATTGGAGATAGGGGGGAACAGATTGTCGTAGTAGCAGAACGTCAGTATTTGATAGATAATGGAAGAGCTGATCTATCGAAAAAAGTTGATCAGATTTCTAAAAGAGATGATACAGTTGGTTATGATATACAATCTTACGATAAAGATGGTAATGAGAAGTATATAGAAGTTAAATCAACATTAAGGCCAGTAGGGCTTATTAATATTTATATCTCTGGAAATGAGTTATTAATTGCAGAAAATAAAAATAATTATTATTTCTATATTGTTTATGATGTTGGTGATACTACACCTAGTATTTGGAAGATAAAAGGAACTGATTTTTTAAGTGATTCAAATATTGAAAAAAAACCTATTCTCTACAAAATAAAGCTCAAAGCGATATAAGAAATAATTTGGGGATAGTAGGGTTACCTATATTTTTCGATGAGAGTAGACAGTAAGCACCATCATTTATAAAAAATTAAAAAAATGAATTTAAATACATATACTGAAATTATAAACAAACGTTTTAAGTCAGGAATTTCGAGCGAACATACGTATCGAACAGATTTAGAAACTCTTATTCGTGCTCTTGTATCTGGCGTTGAAATAAC
>CAZEZI010000125.1:0-6210 GCA_964516315.1 uncultured Thioalkalispiraceae bacterium | reverse complement strand
AATCGAGATACTGAAAACTTGCATGAAAATCAGGTTTTTCTACAGCCTCGTTAGAGCAAAAGGAAAAAATGTATGCGTAATTGGATTTATATATTCGTACTAACACTATACGGCTGCGGAATGCCGAACACGTACTACAGTACAACAGATGATTATGTAGTCGGGCTACGGTGGCACGACCGAGGCGATTATGAAAAAGCCGCAAAATACTGGGATCCACTAGTACAGAAAGAAGATTGTGATGCAGAATACCAGGTTGGAACACTATATTTTTTAGGCAGAGCAAAACCACAAAATAATGAAAAAGCTATAACACTATGGAGAAAGGCTGCCAATGGAAATCAACAGCGAGCTCAATGGGCATTAGGTGACCTGTACTACCATAAAAAGGAAATCACTTTTCATGGCTGTAAAGATTGTGAAATTAAACAAGATTTAGTGGCAGCATTATTTTGGTACAAATTATTTGAAAAATCAGCAAAATATGAAGGTGAGAAAAAATATATTACTTACATACTTCCGCTAATAACTGCAGATATGAATACTAACCAAATAAAAGCAGCAACAGAAAAAGCTAACTCATGGGTGCCAACACCAAAAGATTGTGGTGCACGCAACCTATGGTAAGTAATAGGGGACAGACCACGGTTTCCATTCTGCATCTTTAGAAAATACAAAAAAAACGTGGTCTGTCCCCTATTATTTTAAAAACATGAAACCTGTTAAAGAAGCTAAAATATTTTTAACAGTCACTAAAAAAGAGTTTTTCAACAGTATCGGCCACAACATCTTCTTCAAGATGTTGAAATTTCGACAAAACAACCTATAGTTTAATTAGCTTCAATGAAGATTATAATGCTTATATAAATAGATATTTATCAATAGCTTATATTTTTTTATAAATCCTCAAATCTGTCATATATGGCTTACAGCTGATTATGACTGCCAAAATTGACTAAATCGCACGGTATCCACACAGGATTATCTTCTGGATACGCTCAAATGTTGTACAAAATGAACATTTAAATGCGGTATTTATATCAATTGCTTTAGGCAGGGCGGTAATCATATGGTTAAGGATAGACAGGCACTAAATACTTGTGACCTTAGTGACGAACAGTCAAGAGCCACTGAGTATGATTCGGTCATTGATAGAGTTTATACATCGCTGAATGAGCAGCTAATGCAGTTGTTTGACGGCATGGTTAAGAGTGCTACTAGTAAGCTGGTCGTGCTGGAAAGCCAGCTATATAGCTGTGAGAGCCAGGAAGAGTGTGAAAGACAATCACGTGAGCGAGAGTCTATACGCTATTTTCTGAATAGTTCGAACAATATCAGTTCTGCATTCTTCATAACGTTCAACGAGCAACTCAAGCCAAACATTGATAATTCTGACACAAATGAGTTATCGCTAGTTAGCCACGAAGAAATGGAAGAAATGGTAGCAATTACTACCATGCACGCCAATGCACTTAATGATTTTGGTGAATCGATTAGTGATCTGAATATTCGTGTTGAATACCTCGAAATCAAGAATGCGTCAATATTTGACTGTAAAGCAGTTAGCCCGAAAGGAATTAGTGAGGCGTACCAGAAAACACTCAGTGAACTAAAGATGGGTACTGACGTTAATCTCGAATTATTCAAGTTGTTCGATGAAGAAGTTATCCAGAAATTAGAAAGTATGTACGGCAGCTTGAATCAAATATTTATTGATGCCGATATAATGCCTGAGATTATTTACACCTCGCCTGATTATGAATCGTTCGAGGAAGAAAATGAAATGTCTGCGGAAACAGTAGATTATTATGATGCACAGGAAAATGTACACACTGATTTTATTCCACGATCTCAGTCAGAATTAAATAACATCGTCAGCCAGTTTACAAAAGGCGATATAAGTATCCCCGAAGAAGTACCGGAATTACCTGCTTCGTTTTATAAAGACCCCTCAGTGCAGAATATTGATGGTAAGAAATACTATCAACGTAAAGACGTTGTTCGGTCTTTGAATCGTTTGCAGAAAAAAATTCTTCAGCAAGGTAAAAATACCGGGTTAAATACTACCGAAGAAATTAAGCGTTCATTAATGGATGATATTGGTAATGCTAATAGTGACGGAATAGCTAAAGAGGTTTCAGTTCTCGATGAACGAAACATAGATTTTGTTGGCATGATATTCAATGCCATTACGGGTGACAAGAATATTTCAGACGTAATTTCCGAATTAGTAACTCTGTTACATGTCCCTGTAATAAAAGTTGCTCTGGACGATGAGAAGTTGTTTCAGGATCAAGCACACCCAACACGTAAAGTTCTCAATTTGATACCGAAAGCTGGTCAAGGTGTTACCGATACAAAAGACAAGCTGTACGGAAAAATCGAACATGTTGTCAAAGATATTCTTGCTGAACATGATGTTGATGTCGGCAGCTTCTACAAAGCTGTTGATACACTTCATAAAATAATTCATGTTGAAGAGCAGGCATCAGCCAACAATGAAAGCGAGGAGAAAAGAAGCATTATCAAGGCGCATGCTCGTACTGTTGTTGTGGCTGAACTCAGGAAGTATTCAGTAGGTAGACGTATACCGAAAGATGTGCAGCCACTAATCTTAAAGCACTGGCCAACATTAATGATTAACCGATACATCAAGTATGGTAATGAAAGCGAGTTATGGGCGCAGTCTTCAAAGTTATGTAAGTTAATATTTGAATTGTTACAACCTGTTAAACATAAGTTTCAGTTGGAGCAGCTGACCAACCAGTATGAAGCGCTGATAGAAGTGGTGAGTGATGAACTTTATGAAACAAAGCAAGATAAGACTGGTATAGATATTCAATTAGTGATCCTGAAGAATATCTTCGAAAAGATGATTGATGAACATGCGCACCTACTGATTGATGAAAAAGATTTGTCCAGTGAGGAAATAGATTATGTTGTTCAAAAGGAAATGGCTGAATACGATGCGGCGATGGCCCGAATTAGGGAAGAAGAGGAAAGTGTAGTTGATAAAGTCGCTCGATTACCAACGTATGTTAAACCTGGTGCATGGTTCGAGATATATAACGGTAAAGATCATCCTGTAAGACACCTTAAAATGTCAGTCATTCTTATTGAAACAGGAAATATTGTTTTTGTTGATCGCAAAGGTATAAAGGGTATTGAAAAAGATGCTGGCGAATTTGCCGAAGAGCTTAAAAACAACAAATCACGGGTTATTGCTGATCATTCAACCTTTGATCACGCACTCGGAAAAGTTCTCTCAATAATGGCTGCATAGCCGGGCTCTTGAATAAGTGTGCGCGAATCCGTAGTGTGCCCCTATTGTTCCGAGGGTGTATGATAGCGGGAAGCGTCAAAACTGGTGTAATTAAGGAGGCATAATAAATGGCGGCAATGTCACTGATAACAGTTGGGCAAATGAAGGAACTTCTTAAGAAGTACAATGATGATATTGGGTTGGATTTTGGTGATTTCGAGTTTCAGGGGTTAAGCCTTAATAACGAAAACATGGTAGATGTTGAATTGAAGTTAATTATAGATCATGAGAGTGGCTTTAAGGAGAATGAAAAATCTCTATCACCTGACTGACTACAGTGAAATTGGACTGCCTTATATCGAAGTGACAGGCGATCAATTTCTTTACCAGGATCTATATGAACTTGTAGGTCGTAATCGGTACATGGTCTGTCCCCTATTGAATTGAGACCTTCCCTATATCGCATTTTTCTCTCAGAGCATCTCTTTTTTTAAAAACGATTATTTCTTCAATCATATGAAATATAATGGAATATTTCGCTGAAATGTCGCGTCTATAGTATATGAGGTCAAAACATTGAGTTCGATCAGAAAGTTTCTGATGCTATCGGCAAGGCAGCGTAAGTTATGCAAGCGGCTGGAAGCCGGGCGTGGTCGGCTGTTCCGCATGGCATATGCCTGGTCGCATAATCCGGATGTGGCAGATGAGGTCGTGCAGGAAGCGATGATCAAGGCACTGCATAGTGTTGATAATATAAAAAATATTGAAGCGCTTGATGCCTGGTTGTTTCGGATACTATCTAACTGTTTTGCCGACTTCTACAAAAGACAGCGTGAGGAGATTGTTATTGACGAAACTATGCTGGTCGATTGCGATACGCCGGAAACGGTTCATCATCAGGACGAGATGCTCGCTATGGTGAGGGCAGCTATTTTGCGCTTGCCCTTCAAGCATCGTCAGGTTTTGACACTGGTTGATATCGAAAACTTTTCCTACGCAGAAGTTGCTGAAATTATTTGTGTGCCGCCAGGTACGATCATGAGCCGGCTTAACCGCGCCAGGCTATCGTTGAAACAGATATTGGACGAGTCTCATGTTGAGACGGGCCGTAAAGTAAAACTTGAAATAGTGCAATGAGCGAACAAAACAAATATTCAGATGAGCATATCAGCGCGTATATCGATGGCGAGCTTGATAACGACGAGCGCACATTGCTGTTATATGATTCGCAAAAGGATCCGCTGCTGCTGCAACGCATCAATGATGTGCGCATGTTAAAAGAAAAGGTTCAGCTGGCATATCCCGAACAGTCAGTAACCGGTGTGCCGAAGAAGTCGTTCAGTTGTGAGGCGTTTGTTAAAGCGCCCAGATCGCTGGTAGCGGGGTTGATCATCCTGGTCGCTGCTATCGTTTTATTATTGCCGGGAATCATGAATAATGATGATGTCGTATTGGCCAGACAGCTCATCAATAGCACGCAAGCTATCGCAGCTGCTGATATCAGTGAAACGATCGGTAAGCATAAACAGGTGGTTATCAATATCTCGCAGTATCATCCACAATCGTTCGATGCGACCGTCGATAATATCGAAGCATTGTTGCAGCAGCACCGTGGTGATAAGTCTTTCAGCATCGAGATTGTTGCGAATAAAAATGGACTGAAGGCGCTGGATACAGAAACGTCGTTGCATGCCGAGCGTATCTCGCAACTGGCGCATCGCTTCGACAGCCTGGATGTGGTCGCGTGCGCGAAGAGTATGAGCGCGCTTGCTGCACGGGGCAATCCGATACTGCTTATGCAATCAGTCATGATCACGCCGTCCGCTGCCGAACAGGTCGCCAGACGAATGAGTGATGGCTGGTTTTATCTGAAATTGTAGTCTGTGTCACTATGGCGTGGAATGCCTTCACGCCGTTCATACCAGTCAGCGGTCGAATTGATCATCCTCACCGCAAACAACATCACCGGTACTTCGATCAAAACCCCGACGACCGTCGCCAGTGCTGCGCCGGATTCAAAACCAAACAGTGCGATGGCGGTTGCCACTGCCAGTTCAAAAAAATTACTGGCGCCGATGAGGGCAGAGGGGCCGGCGATGTTGTGTGGTGATCTAACCGCTCGATTTAGCAGGTAGGCAAGCGAGGAATTAAACAACACCTGTATCAGTATCGGTACGGCCAGCAGCAGGATGATCAACGGCTGTGCGATGATCTGTTCACCCTGAAAGCCGAACAGTAATACCAGGGTGGCGAGTAATGCGATCAGTGACCAGGGGTGAAGTCGTTTTAATGTGTTCTCAAGTTTTTGTTCGCCGTTCTTTGACGCCAGTAATAAACGTCGCCAGATGTTGGCGATGATTAATGGCACCACGATATATAACAGCACGGACAGTAACAAAGTATCCCACGGTACATGGATGGCCGAGATGCCGAGCAGCAGTGCGACGATGGGTGCGAAGGCAAAGATCATGATGACATCGTTGAGCGCGACCTGGGTCAGGGTGAAGTGCGGTTCGCCGCGTGACAGGTTGCTCCAGACAAAAACCATCGCGGTGCAGGGTGCAGCGGCGAGCAGGATCAGGCCGGCGATGTAACTGTCTATCTGTTCAGCCGGCAGCCAGTCGCGAAAAAGATAGGCGATAAAAAACCAGCCGAGTAATGCCATGGAAAAAGGTTTCACCGCCCAGTTGATAAACAGCGTGACCGAGATGCCGCGCCAGTGTTGGCTGACATCTTTCAGCGCTTTCAGATCAATCCTGATCAGCATCGGAATAATCATCAACCACAGCAATATCGCAACCGGTAGATTGATCTGCGCGATCTCGAGTCTGCCGACCGACTGAAAGGCCGCCGGGAAAAAATGTCCGAGCGAGATGCCGGCGATGATACAAAGCGCCACCCATAATGAAAGGTAACGTTCGAACAGCCCCATCCCTGCGCCTGCTGAT
>CAZEZI010000124.1:0-6240 GCA_964516315.1 uncultured Thioalkalispiraceae bacterium | reverse complement strand
AAGGACAATGGTCAGATACACCAGCTAAATTCTGTTGCAAGCCTTATCTGGCAGCAACTTGAAGCGGGTTTAAGTGTTGATGCTATTGTTAAAAAGCTAACACAGTTTTATGAAGTTGATGTAGCCATGGCAAAAGCCGATTTAGACAAAGTATTGCAGCAGTTTAAAGATTTAGAATTATTAATTAATGAATATTAAATGGAGATTATTATGAGCGAAGAAAACAAAAACGAATTAAATGAACAGAAAACCGAAGCTCGTCGGGACTTTATTAAAAAAGCAGCTTATATTGCACCTGTTGTAATGACAATGAATGCAATGCCTTCTCTGGCGCAGACTGGTTCGAATGCTCAAGCAGCACCACCTACTCAATCTACTCCTTAAGCCGTACCTCTATTTGATAGTATAAAAAACGCAACCATATTGGTTGCGTTTTTTTTGATTGTTATTGGGTTTGCTGTTAGTTAATGTAGCGGAATATGAATCAGTGTGTATTAAATATATTTGGCAAGATTTTACTTCTTGATTGCCAGAATGCTTTTTTATATGAGGTTGTGTTAAAAAATTATGGTCACTTTCAGGTTAAAAGTGCTGTAAATAATAATGCAGATTTATATTATGAATTGAAACTAGGAAAAAATAAGTCAACATACACGATTACTCGTAATCAGAATCATGTTATTCGATGTAAAGATTTTGGCTTGTTTATTTATTTTCTGGAAAAAGACATTACCATCGAATTGCAGTATTTATGCCCATCACTTTTTTTTATGCACGGTGCAGCGTTAGAACGAAACGATGAAGTACTGTTATTAACGGGGCGATCAGGGGCTGGGAAATCAACCACAACCTGGGGTTTGCTTCATAATGGCTTTAATTATTTAAGTGATGAATTGGCGCCTGTTCATTTAGAGTCCATGCATGTTACTCCTTATCCACATGCTGTATGTTTAAAGCAGCATCCTCCGTTATATCCACTACCTGGTGACATTTTAAAAACTAACCGAACAATGCATGTGCCGACAGAGCTATTGCCAGCGGATTCACATTCAGAATCTTTTCTTTTAACGAAAGTTATTATTGTTGAATTTTCTGCTGATAATCTGAAGCCTGTGTTAAAGAAATTAAGCCATGCGTCAGCCTGTATGGATATTTATATCAATGGTCTGAATCAGTTAGCGCATGAGAATGATGGTTTAACCGGGGCATCAAGAATTGCAACAAGTTGTGAGTGCTATTCGCTCGCGGCGGCCAGGCTGGATGATACTTGTGAGCTAATAAGTTCTTTATTTGAGTAAAGCCGGGCGTTTAAGTTAAGGAAGGGTTTTAAATAAAACATTAAAAAAGATCATAAGTGTCAGTATAATCAAAGAAACTGACACTAAATAAGTGCCTGTGAGTACAAATAAACGGGCACTAAAAAAGCCGATTATAAAAACCGGCTTTTTTAATATATCTGAAGCTAAAGTCTTTTTAAGACATTGCCTTAACGCGCGCATTTAAGCGAGCTTTTTGGTTGGCTGCTTTGTTCTTATGAATAAGGCCTTTGTTAGCCGTTTTATCGATAACCGAGGCAGCTTCTATATAGGCTTCCTGAGCTTTTGCTTTATCACCGGACTCAATCGTCGCTAATAAATTTTTAACAAAGGTACGGAACATGGAACGGTAGCCGGCGTTGTGCTGACGACGTTTTTCACCCTGACGGGCACGTTTACGTGATTGTGCTGAATTAGCCAAAGCGGCTCTCCTAAATAAACTGTCTAACCAAGAAAGCCGCGTATAATGGGGCTTTTGGGCTGATTTGTCAATAAATTTAAGCCGTTTTGTTAGTGTATATAGTCAATATATTATAAGGTATGATGGCAACCGAAAAACTTGTTTATTTGCAATGACTTACGAGCTTTATTACACATATATTAAAAACACAAATATTATCAATAACTTACAAATTATATGAGCCTGTTTAAATCAACCCTTGTGGTGAGTGCCTTTACCCTGTTATCGCGGATTTCCGGTCTGGCACGGGATATTGTGATGGCACATTACTTTGGCGCAGGCAAAGCAACCGATGCATTTTTTATCGCGTTTAAGTTACCCAATTTTTTACGCCGATTGTTTGGTGAGGGTGCCTTCTCTCAGGCTTTTGTGCCGGTATTAACCGAGTATAAGGTTCAGCGGGATAAATCGGATGTGGCTGATCTGGTACAGCACACGATGGGCACATTGGGTGGTATTTTAGTGCTTTTATCCATCGTTTGCCTGATAGCGGCACCGATTGTTGTGATGGGGATTGCCTGGGGATATATTGATCAGCCAGACAAAATCGCCTTAACCACCGATATGTTTCGGTTAACCTTTCCCTATATCATTTTTATCTCCTTAACGGCACTTTCATCGGGGGTTTTAAACAGTTACGGCAAATTTGCGGTACCGGCATTTACCCCGATTTTGCTTAATTTAAGCCTGATTAGCAGTGCAATCTGGTTAGCACCCTACCTGGATGTACCGGTAAAAGCACTGGCCTGGGGGGTGTTTTTTGCCGGTATTTTACAACTGGGTTTTCAGCTGCCATTTTTGTATAAACTGGGTTTTTTACGCTGGCCGCGTTGGGGGTGGAAGCATTCCGGGGTGCGACGGGTGATGAAATTAATGACACCGGGCATTATTGGTTCATCTGCTATGCAAATTAACCTGTTATTTGATATTTTCGTGGCCTCTTTTCTGGTCACCGGTAGTATCACCTGGCTGTATTATGCCGATCGGATGCTGGAGTTCCCCTTAGGTGTGTTTGGCATTGCGTTGGCAACGGTCATTTTGCCGAGCTTATCAGGAAAGCACGCGGCTAAAGATCCCGAAGGTTTTTCGCATATGCTGGATTTTGCGATGCGTTGGGTTTTTATTGTGGGCTTACCCGCAGCAGTTGCACTTTTTATTCTGGCTAAACCCTTATTGGCGACCTTTTTGCAGCATGGCGCCTATTCAATTGAGTCGATTGATATGTCGGTATTTGCATTGCAGGCTTATTCTTTCGGTTTGCTGGCACACATGCTGGTCAAGGTGCTAGCACCGGGGTATTTTGCCCGTCAGGACACAAAAACACCGATGAAAATTGGCCTGATTGCGATGGCCAGCAATATGGTGTTAAACGTTGTCTTTGTGGTTGGCTTATACCTGTTGGCTGTGGATGGGCTGCATGCCGGTTTGGCATTGGCAACGGCTGTTTCGGGGGTGATTAATGCCTGGTTACTGTGGCGAGGTCTGGTGCGCAAAAAAGTGCATCAACCTAATAAAGGCTGGTTGCGGTTTGGCACACAGGTGAGTCTGGCTTGTTTGGTTATGGTGGCTGTCTTGTTAGTGTTTTTAGACAATATAGCACCATGGTATGAGTTGAATCTGAGCAGCCAGATTTTGAATTTATCATTACTGGTGGTTGCCGGTGCAGGTAGTTATTTTGTGGTGTTATTTATTTCAGGTATTCGAGTAAAAGATTTGCGCCGACCCGCTGAAAATTCAGCGAATAGCTTGGTATAATGTGAAACAGGGTATAATACGGGGCTATGTATAATACAGGTTGGCTAAAGTAGCAGGGCATAAATGTGGAATTGATTCGTGGACTTCATAATTTACGCCCGCAGCATCATGGCTGTGTTGCGACCATTGGCAACTTTGACGGTGTGCATCTGGGGCACCGGCATGTACTGGAACAGTTGGCAGAAAAAGCCGAACAGTTTGGTTGCCCGAGTACAGTCATTACATTTGAGCCTCAGCCACTGGAATATTTTGCAGGCGATACGGCACCGGCCCGACTTATGCGCTTACGAGATAAAGTGTCTGCTTTACAGCGTAATAAAGTGCAGCGAATTTTGTCGTTACGCTTTAACAAGGCATTGGCTGATATGCCGTATCAGGAATTTATTGAACGGGTTTTAGTCAAAGGTCTGGGGGTGCGTTACCTTGTAGTGGGTGACGACTTCCGTTTTGGTAAAGACCGTGAGGGCAGCTTTGCCCATTTAGTTGCTGCGGGTAAGCAGCACCGGTTTGAAGTGGTTAACATGCCAACTTTCAATGTCGGGGCCGGAACTGAAACTGGAATTGAATCTGGGCGAGTAAGCAGTACACGTATTCGTTCTGCACTGGAAGCCGGGCAATTTAAAGAGGCGGAGAAGTTACTTGGTCATCATTATAAAATGACCGGTCGGGTGGCGCATGGTGAAAAGCTGGGTCGGGAACTCGGGTTTCCCACAGCGAATATTCATATTCACCGCAAGGTAACGCCATTACATGGTATTTACGTTGTGACTGTTTCCGGGTTGAAAGCTCAGCCAGTTGAAGGTGTTGCTAGCATAGGTACACGGCCAGCCGTTAATGGTAAAAAAGTTATTTTAGAAGTGTTTTTATTTGATTTTAATGAATCCATTTATGGACAACAACTTGAGGTGAGTTTTTTGAAAAAATTAAGAGACGAGCTGCCATTTGATTCGTTAGATGACTTGAAAGTACAGATCGCAATTGATGTTGAACAGGCAAAGAAGTTTTTTGACCAGCATTAAGTTGAGTCATGTGAATTTCTCCGGGTAATGAAAGCAATATTAATTGTGCCGTCATACCCGCGAAGGTGGGTATCCAGAACATTTTAAGTTAGATAGTTTTTATTATAGATGACTGGATTCTCGCCGTTGTGGGAATGACACATTAAGACAACAGCATGAACATATTTAACAAGGTAAACAAACACCGTGGCAGACTATAAAGATACATTAAACTTACCCAAAACAGATTTCCCCATGCGGGGTAACCTGGCAAACCGTGAACCGGCTTTTTTAAAGCAATGGTATGATATGGATTTGTACGCAAAGCTACGTAAAATTTCAGAGCAACAAGGCCGCCCTAAATTTTATTTGCATGATGGCCCGCCTTATGCCAACGGTAATATTCATATTGGCCATGCAGTTAATAAAGTACTAAAAGATATTATTATTAAATCAAAAACACTCAGTGGTTTTGATGCACCTTATACGCCGGGTTGGGATTGCCATGGTTTGCCGATTGAATTAATGGTTGAGAAAAAAGTCGGTAAGGCTGGTGTTAAAGTGACTCCGGCAGAGTTTCGAAAAGCTTGTCGCGCGTATGCGCTTAAGCAGGTGGATGGCCAACGTGAAGACTTTAAGCGCCTGGGTGTGTTAGGTGACTGGGATAATCCCTACCTGACCATGAACTTTAAGACTGAAGCAGACATTGTCAGAAGCCTTGGCAAAATTATTGAAGCAGGGCATTTGCATAAAGGTTCCAAACCGGTGCACTGGTGTGTGGATTGTGGTTCGGCATTAGCCGAGGCCGAAGTTGAATACGAAGATAAAAAATCTCCCGCAATAGATGTGCGCTTTGAAGTTCTTGATGATGAAGCATTAAAAATTCGCTGCACGGATTTAGATAAGGAGTTACTAAAAGGTAAACTCACTTCGGTTGTTATCTGGACAACTACCCCGTGGACACTGCCCGCCAATCAGGCTGTTGCGGTTAACCCCAAATTTGAATACAGCATTGTAATGGTCGACAGTATTACCGATCATGTGCCTGAATGTTTGTTGCTTGCTTCTGATATGGTTGAAGACATTATGCAGCGCTATGGTGTTACTAATTATAAAGTTGCAGGTAAATGTACCGGTGAAGATCTGGAAGGCTTAAAACTGGCACATCCTTTTTATGACCGTGAAGTACCGATTATTTCAGGTGACCATGTAACCCTGGAAGCTGGCACCGGTTGTGTGCACACTGCACCGGGGCATGGTCAGGATGATTACGTTGTTGGCCAGCGTTATCATTTAAAAATAGACAACCCGGTAGGTGCGGATGGTACCTTTGTAAAAGGCACACCGTTGTTTGAAGGCCAGCATGTTTTTAAAGCAAATACAGCGGTTGTTGAAATATTAAAAACAAACAGCAAACTGGTGCATGACGAGGCTTTGCAACATAGCTATCCGCATTGCTGGCGACATAAAACCCCGATTATTTTTCGTGCCACTCCGCAATGGTTTATCAGTATGGATAAGAAGGGTTTGCGTGATAAAGCGATGGATGCTATCAAACAAACCAAATGGATGCCTGACTGGGGGCAAGCACGGATTGAAAAAATGGTTGAGAGCAGGCCAGACTGGTGCGTGTCACGTCAGCGAACCTGGGGTGTGCCGATTACCTTGTTTGTGCATAAAGAAACCTCGAAGTTACATCCTCGTAGTGTTG
>CAZEZI010000123.1:0-6402 GCA_964516315.1 uncultured Thioalkalispiraceae bacterium | reverse complement strand
TGGAAGAAGGCAGCATGGTTAAAGGTGTGGTTAAAAACTTAACCGAATACGGTGCGTTTATCGATTTGGGTGGTGTGGATGGTTTATTACATATTACCGATATGGCCTGGAAACGTGTTAAGCACCCAAGCGAAATCGTTGAAGTCGGTGATGAAATCGACGTTAAAGTCCTTAAATTTGACCGTGAACGCATGCGCGTATCACTTGGTCTGAAACAAACCGGCGAAGATCCATGGGCAGATATTGCACGCCGCTTCCCTGAAGGCACACGCTTAAACGGTAAAGTGACTAACATTGCCGATTACGGTTGTTTCGTTGAAATCGAAGACGGTGTGGAAGGTTTAGTACACGTTTCTGAAATGGACTGGACCAACAAAAACATCCACCCAAGCAAAGTGGTTCAGTTAGGCGATGCGGTTGATGTGGTTGTTCTTGATATTGATCAGGAACGTCGCCGTATTTCTCTCGGTATGAAGCAATGCCAGGCTAATCCATGGGAACACTTTGCAGCAACTCACAATAAGAACGACAAAGTTAGCGGTAATATTAAATCTATCACCGATTTTGGTATCTTTATCGGTCTGGATGGTGGTATCGACGGTCTGGTTCATTTATCTGATATTACATGGAACGATACAGGCGAAGACGCGGTTCGTAACTTCAAAAAAGGTGACGAAATCGAAGCGGTTGTTTTATCGGTTGACCCTGAGCGCGAGCGTATTTCACTGGGCATCAAGCAAATGGATAAAGACCCGTTCTCTAACTTCGTTGCAGTTAACCCTAAAGGCAGCAAAGTGAAAGGAACCGTTACTTCGGTTGAAGCTAAAGGCGCGGTGATTGATCTGGGCGATGGTATCGAAGGTTACCTGCGTGCCTCGGAAATATCACAGGAACGAGTGGAAGACGCTAAAACGGTTCTTAAAGAAGGCGACAAAATTGAGTCGGTTTTCATGGGTGTAGACCGTAAAAATCGTACTATTTCACTGTCGATTAAAGCCAAGGACTCTGCAGACGAAAAAGCAGCAATGAGCGACTTTAATTCCGGTGCAGAAGCCGCGACAACCACCTTAGGTGATATCCTGAAGAAAAAAATGGATGGTTCTGACTAGTCAGTCATCCTAAAAAATGGCTCATTTGGGCTATTTTAGCGTATTGGGGGGTAGACATTTTCCCCCAATATGCTAAAAATATGTAATTAGATCATAAATTTAGGAATAATAATGACAAAGTCGGAAATGATCGAAATTCTATCTCAACGACAAACGCAACTTGCTTATCGTGATGTTGAATTAGCGGTCAAAACGATGCTCGAACATATGGCTTCTACGTTATCGAGCGGTGACAGAATTGAAATACGGGGTTTTGGTAGTTTTTCCTTACACTACCGCCCACCACGAACCGGGCGTAACCCCAAAACCGGTGACTCTGTTTCGTTAATTGCCAAGTATGTGCCGCACTTTAAGCCGGGCAAAGAAATGCGTGAACGCGTGAATCAGAGTATGCATAAGGTCGAAATTTCGGAATAAGTCATTACAAAATAGTTTTATTTAACGGTATGCCGAGTATTCGCCATGCCGTTTTTTGTTTATAGTTTTAACTAGTGTTGTTGTCATTCCCGCGAAGGCGGGAATCCAGAAAGAATTAAATAAGGTGTTTATATATGGCCTAGATTCCCGCCTCTGCGGGAATGACAGGATAAGGTATACTCACAAAACTGCCTTGTCGATACAAATGGAATATTAAGTGAAACGAATTTTTTACATTATTGTGGTTATCTTTACTCTGGTGGTGGGCGCTGTTTTTTCAGCGCGTAATGCCAGTGAAGTGAAGCTAGATTTTATCTTTACTATGGTGGAAACTAATCTGTCACTGGCGATAGTAATTGCGCTTATTCTGGGGGCATGCCTGGGCGTATTGGTTAGCTTAATATGGATGGTTTCAGCCAAACGTGAAATTCAACGCCTTAAAAAACAAGCGGATGTTGCAAGAAAAGAACTCACCAACCTGCGAGCCATTCCTATTAAGGGCAAGCACTAATGGGAATCGAAGTTTTATTTCTACTATTGCCACTGGCAGTATTGTCAGGCTGGTGGATAGGTCGAAAGTCGGCGATTAAAAAACAGGCTGGCTCATCCATTGGTATCCCGTCTGATTATTTAAAAGGTTTAAACTTCCTGTTAAACGAACAGCCGGATAAAGCCATCGAAATTTTTATTCAGTTGCTTGAGGTCAACACCGACACCGTCGAAACGCATCTAGCCTTAGGCAGTTTATTTCGCCGTCGTGGTGAAGTGGACAGGGCGATTCGTATCCATCAAAATTTAATCGCACGCCCCACTTTAAGTCAGGAACAACGTGCACAGGCACTTTATGATCTAGGGCAGGATTATATGCGTGCTGGTTTGTTTGACCGGGCTGAAACCTTATTTACTGAATTAATTGATAGCGGGCCGCATACCGAGTCTGCACTGCGCCAGCTTATCGACATTTATCAGCAGGAAAAAGACTGGGCAAAGGCCATTGAAACTGCAAGACGTTTTGAAGTTAAAACAGGTACAAAATTAAGTGGTTTAATTGCACATTACTATTGTGAGCAGGCTGAAAATCTGATGAAGCAGGGCGAGTCATCAAAAGCATTAAAAATGCTTAAACGTGCCGAGTCTGAAGACAGTGTTTGCCCACGTATTAGCATGTTAGAGGGTGATATTAACAAGCAGCTAGGCGATTTTAGAGCTGCTATTAAAGCCTATCGACGTCTGGAAAACCAGGACGCAGATTACCTGCCTGAAATCATAAAACCGCTACAGGAATGTTACGAAGCACAAGGCCTGACGGGTGATATGCAGGCTTATTTGCAAAAAGTTATTCAGCGTAATGACAGTATTACTATCATGCTCAAGCTTGCTGAAATTATCAAGCAGAAGCAGGGTGAACTTCCATCGGCTGACTTTATTGCCGAACATTTGAAAATAAAACCATCGGTTCGTGGTATGGACAAGCTGATTGAGTTGAATCTGGAACAATCAACTCAAAGTGTTAAAGAGAAATTACTTGTTTTAAAAGATGTGACAGCACAGTTATTAAAAAATAAGTCTAAATATAATTGCCATGTTTGCGGCTTTAGTGGTTTTACACTGCACTGGCAATGCCCCAGTTGTAAAAAATGGGGTACCATTAAACCGATTCAGGGTGTAGAAGGTGATTAAGGTGTCAGATTCAAAAATTATAGTTGCACTTGATTATTCAAGTGAGGCACAGGCTGTCGAATTTGTTAATAAAGTGAGCCCTGAATTATGCAAATTAAAAGTTGGCAAAGAACTATTTACTACAGCAGGACCACAGTTTGTTGAAAAAATCGTTGCCAAAGGTTTTGATGTTTTTCTGGATCTTAAATTTCATGATATACCGAATACGGTAATGAAGGCCTGCCATGCTGTTGCTGAACTCGGTGTCTGGATGACCAATGTGCATGCAATGGGTGGTCAAACAATGATGCAAGCTGCCAAAGAGGGCGTGAGTCATTCGTCGACAAAGCTTATTGCAGTGACGGTGTTGACCAGCATGGGGCAAGAAGACCTGAACCAAATTGGCATTCAAACCGAAGTCACCCGACAAGTGGTTAATCTGGCACAGCTTGCAAAACAATCTGGCCTGGATGGCGTTGTTTGTTCTGCCAAAGAAGTCAGCTTATTACGACAGAGTTTGAGTGAAGACTTTTTACTTGTTACGCCGGGTATTCGCCCTGCAGGCAGCGCAACCGGTGATCAGAAACGTGTAATGACCCCCGGTGAAGCCATTGAAGCCGGTTCAAGCTACCTGGTTATCGGTCGGCCAATCACACAGTCTGATTCACCTGTTAAAACATTGGAAATGATATCTGCCGAGATTGTTTAATATAATGTAGGTTGGGCTGAGGCACGAAATCCAACAGAGATTTGGCTGGGTCTTGTGTTATTTGGTTTTGTACGCTTAGTCCTACAGAAAAATCAGTAAATTCCTACATCAAATTATATTGTTGTTTATAAAAAATGCAGTAAACTGTATCTTGCCCATATTGGGTAAATGGATGTTATCTTTAATTATTAAAAGGAACTTACGAATGAAAAAATCATTTCAAATACTCTCGCTTATTCTTTTTCTGGCATTTTCATCACTGGGTTTTGCTGGTGAAGTTAATATTAATACTGCGGACGCACAAACCATTGCAAAGAATTTAAAAGGTGTTGGTTTAAAAAAAGCACAGGCTATTGTTGTCTATCGAAAAAAGAATGGTCCGTTTAAAACCATTGAAAGTTTAGCAAAAGTAAAAGGCATTGGTTTTAAAACAGTGGAGAAAAATCGTGCAAATATTTCGGTTGCAATGGCTAAAAATAAATAAAATGATCAATATGTAGTTAAATTAAAATTCTCTGGAACAAATTGGGCGCATTATTGCGCCCTTTTTTGTTATAATTCATCAACGAAGCTCGCTGGGTTAAAGTATAGGCTCAACGAAATATTGTTTATATTTTAAGGGTAACATCCAAAAATGAAAAAAATTAGAAAAGTTGTTTTCCCCGTTGCGGGTTTAGGCACCCGTTTTTTACCGGCAACCAAAGCCAGTCCAAAAGAAATGCTGCCTGTTGTCGATAAACCGCTTATTCAATATGCGGTTGAAGAAGCAATAGCCGCTGGTATGGAGCAAATGATTTTTGTTACCGGGCGGGCAAAGAATTCCATTATGGATCATTTTGATAAAGCCTATGAACTGGAAGCTGAGCTTGAAGCAAAGCAAAAAACAGAAATGCTGGCGATAATACAAAGCATTTTACCGAGTCATGTTTCCTGTGTGTATATTCGCCAGTCTGAAGCGCTGGGGTTAGGGCATGCCGTGTTATGCGCCTTGCCTGCGGTTGAAAATGAGCCCTTTGCAGTGATACTTGCCGATGACTTAATTGATGGTGGAGAGCACTCCTGTCTGGCTCAAATGGTTGAGCAATATGAACGTTATAGCTCCAGCATTTTAGGTGTAGAGCAGGTTGGCCAGGATGAAACCGATAAGTACGGAATAGTTGATTCGGTGCCACTTGAAAAAAGTGTTCACCGAATTGATGGTATTGTTGAAAAACCCGCACCTGCTGATGCACCATCGACACTTGCTGTGGTTGGGCGTTATATTTTAACACCGGAAATTTTTGATATGCTCAAGAAAACCGAGCGTGGTGCCGGTGGTGAAATTCAATTAACCGATGCCATTGCGATGCTATTAAAGAAAAAACAGATTTTAGCCTATGAGTTTAGTGGCACTCGTTATGATTGTGGTAGTAAGCTCGGTTATTTGCAGGCTACGGTAGAATATGCTTTAAAACATAAAGAATTAAATCATTCGTTTAAAGATTATTTAGCTGGCCTGGATCTGGGGGCAGGCTAGCATGTAAGATCTAATTTCCTGTTCGCTTGCAGTGGATAAAAAACGCTGTGTGCCCCAAAGGGGTGCGTGCTTTATTGATGAAATACAATTGATTCAAAACGTAAGCTAATTCCTACACAAAGTATCAACGTTGTCCTACATACATTTGTTTGAATTCTCTTTATTGTAGTGACCTACACGGATGTGGGGGGATGACATGGATGTCAACACACTACTGAAAGGTGGCAAGGATTGCCGCCTTTCATCTATAACAAAAAAATCACTATTAACTCAGCAACAAGCTGGTTTTACGCTTTTAGAACTGGTTTTTACCCTCGCGATTATCACCATTGCTAGCTTCACTTTACCTGGCGTTTCAGCTTCTTTTATTTACAGTAATAAGGTTGTTGTTGCGGTAAATCAAATTGCTGCCGATATGGCTTATGCGCGCTCAGAAGCAGTTACGCGTAGCCAGAATGTTCAGCTTTGTAAAACGCTTAATGGCCTGGAATGCACCCGCAGCAATCAATGGGAAACGGGTTGGATGATTTTTGTTGATGAAAACCAGAATCGAAAACGAGAATTGTCGGAACCTGTTTTAAAATATCAACCCAAAGTGGATGCTATTAATATTACTTACCGAGGCTCGGGCAGTTCTCACTACATTCGGTTTCGGGCGGATGGTGCGAGCGGTGTGAATGGTACTTTTGCCTTTTGTAGTGATAGTGCAGGGCAATATAAACGGGCGTTGATTTTGTTCAGAACCGGTCGTTTACGGTTGAGTAAAACACGCGCAGGTGGTCAGGCTATTTCATGTGCTAATTTCCGGAATAATCAAGTATAAAACAGAATGATGCAGGCTGGTGTTTTGAGGTACGAAGCCCAACAACCTTTGCTATTTTTAAAGCAAAAAAATGTCAATATTTTAGCTTCCCAATATTGACCAAACAGGGTTCAGTCAGTAGTATACGCCCCTCAATTCCCCGATAGCTCAGTTGGTAGAGCAAATGACT
>CAZEZI010000122.1:0-6568 GCA_964516315.1 uncultured Thioalkalispiraceae bacterium | reverse complement strand
AGATTCATTTGAGAATATTATTTGCACGCGAGTTCGATTCTCGCCATCTCCACATCTATGTTATTTTGAGCATCAAATTGCTCAAAAACCCTGAAGAGTACTGAGTATTTTGCGGTTCCAACACCGCTTTCTCGGTCATAAATAAATTTATCGGCAAAGACGAGTTGAAAGACTCGTCTTTTGTCGTTTAAATCATCAGAATGCCACATATCTATTGGGTTTTTTACATAACCCAAGACTGCCTTAAAAGCGGTTCCAACGTCTACTGTGTTAGATTTTAATTTATTGATTTTCTTCTCTAATAATAACTTTTCATTGCTAAGATTTTCAATCTGCGCCTCATAGGTTTGAACCACGATATCACTGGTAGTTTTAGGAACTCTCTCAACTAAACTCTTAATCTCATTATTAATAGCATCAAGCCTCCTCTCTACCCCTCCATGTGCCTTATATCTCTCATCTCTCTTCTTTTTATATACATCACCCACAATTCTCTCTATTAGCTGTACGGCTCTTTTATTAGGCTTAGATTGGATAACTTTGGACTCAAACTCATCTTCGAGATCATCCTTTCTTATACTTTTAGTTCTTTCAGAACAGCCAACGTATCTACATCGATAAAATGGGTATTTCTTCCCCATTCGTCCGGTACTCTCGCTTGCGGTGAACAGCTCACCACATTTTGAACAACATGCAAAACCCCTCAATGGAAAAACTTTATTAAAATCCTTGCGTGTTCTAACTATCGCCCTGCCTTCAAGTTTCTCTTGAACCCTTTCGAATGTTTCCATACTCACCAATGGCTCATGGTGACCCTTCCTCCTTTCTACACCCCAATTGGGATATTCTATATACCCAGCATAAATAACTCTTACTAATAATCTTTTCACTTGTTGCAAGTAAACCATACCCCCGTCATGAAAATCTCTATTTTGTAAAAATTCTTGAACATCCTTTTGCTCTAAAAACCTATCTGAAGCATAGCCCTCAAACGCCTCTCTAATAATGCTTGCTATTGGCTCCTGTGGAGTGAGTAAGCTACCATGCAATTTGTGTTTAATGCCTTTATATCCAGGAGGCGGAAAAAATGTCCAGTAGCCTGCTTCTAAACGTGCTTTCATTTTTTGTATTACCTGAATTCTATTTTGCTTTCTTTCTAGTTGCGCCGCCAATGCCAACACTCCCTCTGAAAATTCTCCCATTGGAGAATCTTCAAAGTTAAAATTTAAACATTTTAAAACAACACTTCGTCTGCTAAACTCTCCTCGCAATTTAATATGGAAAGCCATATCGCGCGCAAATCTTTTTAGATCATCAAATATAACAACATAGTCTTCGTTCGGGTTTTCATCGATATAAGAAAGTAACTCTCTCATCGCGGGTCGCTTCATGAAATTACCTCCACCTGTAAAACTATCACGAAATACTTCTTCCACCCTATAGCTATTCTGTCGTGCATATTCACGACATCTAAATTCTTGACTCTCTAACCCATGACCTTCATTCTTTTGTCGATCAGATGAAACGCGACAATATATTAACGCAATCAAATTCTTTTTCTCTTTTTTAAACTCCTGTGTCATAATTTTCAAAATAATTATCCAAAACTGTTTCCGTTAGCGCATACAAAGAATCCCGTAGTTGTAAAACCTGCTCGTCAGTGAGTTCATTGTCACCAAGTATTTCTTTACACTCCCATAGATCCAACATTGGAGAAAACTTTCTCCTGCACTCAAACAACAAAAAAGAGGGAGTGACCCTCTCTTTTTCATTTTTTTACAGAGAAAGACACTTAACTTATAAAAGTTATGTGTCCGTCTGTGGTTTTTACTTATATTATTACTTAAATAGTTTACCGGACATTCCTGAGGAAAATATTCATTTGTACTTTTTATGATAGCAAACATGCAAATACACGTAAAGTGTGGATTATTCCTGATACAAAACATTATGAATATTTTGTATTAATCCTTGAGTTTCATAATTGCCAACGCTTAGCCATGTTGGTACTCCTAATAAGCACAAGTTGTTACCCTCTTTTGCCAAAGCAATACCACCAGAATTACCACTGTCTATCTTTGCAGATACGAATAAGTTTGGATATGGCAAGTTTCCAAACGGATACTGTACAGAGTCGTCATACCCGCTCACAACGCCGTTTGTCACTATGCGAGACTCAGCGAAGGATGGATAGCCAATAACTACTACGCTCGAATTTTGGGCTATTTCAGGGGTACATTTCCTCAAAGTAGATACGCGGTAATTTAACACCGATATTGGCGAAGATGGGAATCCTCCGACTGGAGATGTTATCTTTAAGACTCGTATGTCTGTATCATTATTCCACGCCGTCGCATTTTCAACATCCAACCAATAGATTCCTATGGTTTCGTCTTCTGACGTAGAAGGGGCGTAGGCGTGGCATTGATCAGATGTTATAACATGTCTATTTGTTAAAACTGCATATCCTAATGTACCTGGGAAATTCCACAGCGAGCCACTTCCTGTTGATATGGTTTTACCACTGGAGTTAAAGCAGGTAATTTTCACAACACCGGTTAAATATTCACTCAACTCTGATACTGAGATTTGATCACCCCCGATAGTTTTTACAGGAATCTCTTGCGCCTGCTTTGCTTTTATTTCTTCAATCTCCTTTCTTAGTTTTTCTATCTCATCGGCTTGGATTGCTTGATCATCTTCTGGTTTTCCTGTGCCAAATATTTCTTCCAAACTTTTACGCTCCTGTTGGGCAAGAATCGTCTCCCGCTTATCTTTTTCATCTTGCGGTTGCGGTTGTTCTGAAACCACGTAATAAACTGCCCCGGTAGCAACCAGGGCGAGTATTGTAGACAAAACTATAGTTTTATAATGGATTTTCTTCGGGTTCATATTCATCGTAAAAAACTTTTCTTTGCTCAAAGTAGTTCAATTGATCCGCAATAATTTCAGAACTGTCACTTAACGCCTTCCGGTATCCTCTCTCGTAACCTTGTTCTGTTCCGGATATATATCCATCGTCATACCTATTGCCTATTTCAAAAAGAAAGACAATGGAAGTAATTAAAAAAATAACGACAAGAGTACCTATATACACATTGCAATTGTCACTATTTTTATTGAAGTTCGTCATAGTATTTGTTGGGCAACAAAAAGCCCGCCACCAATGAGGTTTTAAAGCCCCTATGCAAGTTTCCCTGCACAACGCTACGAACGCCCTGATGACGGGTTTTTTATGTTCGTAGCGTTGTTTTGACCATACCTTTCAAAATGTAAGGTTTTGTAAGGGTTAGGCGCTTGCTATTTAGTTGTCATGTTTATTATTACACAAAGAGAATTATAATCAAAACGCAAGAATCCAACCCATTTACAATATGAGATATATTATTAGGGCTTTATTAAGATTTTACGCTTCTATCTTAAATAAAAAAATGTAAGTAAATGATAGCCTTTGACAACATCCTCTAGGAAAGCCATTCTTGCCAAATTCTTGACATAAATGCAACAAAAAACACAGTCTTAAACACCTTGTGTCTATCATACAAAGAAGTGTCTTTGTATAACTGGTCTTTTCATATTTTATACACCCCGCACTATTTACTTATCAACAAAAAACATTTTTTTCACAAAAATATTCAGTCAAAAGACTATGTGATAATTTATTCTTTGGTTTTACCTTTTTAGCCTTAAAGACAAATGAAGCGCCAGATTCAGAAACCGATATCAAGCCAACGCCATTTTTTTTCAATAAAACCATGTCCACCTTATTAATGTTTTCTTCGGCAATCGCGACATAAGTCGCATTTGAAAAAGAACTGTATTTCATAGCCTGATAAAAACCGTTCCTCCAGTCACTGAGTTTTGCTTCAATCGAAATAAATTCATTCACCAATGGTTTATAAACTTGTTTTACAATATAATAATCACACTTAACCTCCTCAACAAAACCGTCTTCAATAAAGAGTTCAAATAACATGTGCAGTTTCTTTTTTCCCAGAGATTCCTGACTCATTATTCGATCAATAGAAAGAATTTTACCCTCGCGATTTAAATATTTTACTAAAATATAAACAGCATAATAATCTGGAATCGCTTTACATCTTTTAGATTCCAATAATCTTGCAAACACAAGATCTGGTCTACCTTTACCACTAATAAATTCTTGCTCAGAATAACCATCCCCAAACATTTTTGTTAAATCTTGGTGAATTACAGATACCATGTCTTTTTCCAATTTAAACATATTTTATATTTATTTTAACTTCTGAAACACTTCGCGCCAATTATTCAGATGTGCATAATCCGAAGGCTTAAATACGCTTGGTGTTAACATTGTGTAATTATCGATTGCATCATTTATTCGTTGCAAAAAATAGTCGATTCTATCCTCTGGGGCTATTGATTTAATTTTTTCAACTTCATCCTGCATTGAGTATAAAAAATGCAACTTAGTATTTTTTGCCGCAATGGAATCAGCGACGGATTTCCCCTTACAGTAAACACACTTACAATAACCAAGTTTTTCTGCAATGTCCTCAAACTTTGATGGATCCTTTTTAAGAATCGGGATGGTGGTTAATAGTTGTGGATAATAATACCTCTCGTACATATTGAAAGCTGGTCCTGCTTCTTTGTATAAATCTTCGTAAAAACTCTCAAATCGTGCCGCCCCAGAGGAAAATGCTGAGACCCCGGCACATAGTAACCCGAGACCAAAAGCATTTAATCTCCCAGCAATAACGGGTTTACCTGAACTGTGTTGTAAATCCCTTAAAAGATTCACGTAATTAAAAAGAGTTGAACGAGATGAAGTTTTATCAATACAATCGATATATACGAAATATCCATCACAATCAAATAATGTAAAGTTATTAAGGACGTGCTTTCTGTCTCGTTCGCTATTAATTGACGTATAGTGCAGGCATATTCCAGCATAAATTGGCTTATCTCTTAAAGACTCGGTTGCGTTTTTATAATCAATAGATTCCTTAAGTAACTTAATATCAAGATCAAACCATTCAGCTGCTGTATTAGCGGTAGTTAATGCAACGCTACTATTGTGTGTATAGTGAAATGGTGCCATTAATATGTCTGCTCCAGACTCCGCTTCGAGGTCAATTATATTCTTTACGTATTCTTTTTGTTTTTTATAATCAGCAAGATACTCAACTGTAATAGGTTGAAAATCATCCCTTGCATAGGGTAATTCTGAAAGACCCTTATTGTCTGAATAAGTCTCGTACGCTAACCTAACTGTGGCAGGATCAATAATGACATTGAATTTATCATTACCTGTTACCAACGACATAAGCCCCGACTGATCACTCCTAAGATTTATAGGAAATTCAACAGTTAAAGAACTCGGCGTAGTAGCCATATAATTTTCCAGGACTGTCTTGTCATTCCAAAGCCTAAGAACAAATTGTGGAGTCAAATCGTATTCCTTTTTCGCCACAACAACTCTTTTTTTAATCAAAGACTCTCTTAGTTTCAAAATATCGCTAAACCTCTTGAATGGATCTTTCTCGAGAAGCCTCAGAATTATATTTTCTATATGGTTACTTATTTCGGCAATTTTACGACGAGGGGGTATCGGTGGTTCATTTTTAATTTTATCAATCAATTCAGGTCCTGATTGATAATCATATGGAATTTCTCCTGTTAGCATTTCATATAAAATAATACCGATAGTATACAGATCACTTCTTCTGTCTACATGCTTACTGTCAGTAATTTGTTCTGGAGACATGTATGGACCAGTCCCAAAAACTTCCCCTGTACTTGTTAAGGAAGTGTAGTCGATTATCTTAGAAATACCGAAATCAACAATTTTTACCTTATCGTCACCGGTTATGATAATATTTTCAGGCTTGAGATCACGATGAATTATTCCATGTCCAATTCCGTTTTCTTCCTCGTGCAATGCTTCAATGCCATCCAGTATTGGCAACAAATATTTTAACGCATCGTCTTCAGATAACTTATTTTTTTCTTCAAGTATTTTCCTTAAGTTACGTCCCTCAACGTACTCCATTACCAAAAAATGATGAGGAGACTCATCTACCTCTGCAATAAAATTATCTACATAATCAACAAGGTTCTCATGGGATACTTTTTTAATAATGTCTATTTCTCTTTGAATCCGATTATCTCCCTTCTTTCTGTACTCCTTTAAGACATAAGCCTCTCTAAAAAGTTTTAGGGCATAGTGTCCTCCATCTTTCTCTGCTTTATACACAACACCAAAACCACCATCATTAATAAAATTAATGATTTTATATCCATTAACTGTTTGCCCGATTAAATTCATGCTTGTTGTTTATAATTATAAAGCATATACACTTTAAATTCATCCCCACCAGACCTCTTTATCGCTTTTAAATTTATTCTATTAACGCCATGTGTGTTAAAACATGCTAATTCAGGGTATTTCGCAGGCAGTTATTATCCACAATAGTATAATAACTGCTTAAAATATACTCTTCGAACTGGTTCCATTCACTAATCAGGGTGTCCACATAGACTAAAAATGCCAGCTTCTGCTGGTGTTTTTTAGTCTATTGGAAAC
>CAZEZI010000121.1:4936-6642 GCA_964516315.1 uncultured Thioalkalispiraceae bacterium | reverse complement strand
ATTTATCCTGATAAAACTGTGCAATCGCTTCACGCAAAGCAGGCAAACCCATCGGCGGCGTGTAGTGCACATCACCTTCTTTAATGGCAGCAATGCCAGCATCCAGAATAGGTTGCGGGGTATTAAAATCTGGCTCGCCCACTTCCATATGGATAATGCACTTGCCTTGCGCCTCCAGTTCTTTTGCCCGTGCCAGTAATTTCATTACATGAAACGGTTGTATCGCCTGTGCGCGTTTGGAAATAGTTGTCATTGCTGCTCCACGAATTGCTGCAGCTACAATGTACTAAATAACGCTCATATGGCAAGGTAAATTGTTGTACCTGCAAAACGGCAAGGGCTACTCTGATTTATCCATCTCTACCCATATATTATTTAAGAAGCCAGCAAAAACTAGCTCCTACTCCCCCTGGCAATCCAGATTATTAAAATGACTATTGACACTACAGCAGGAACTGCTATTATCTAAATACGAATGATTCTCATTTAGATGATAGTTAGGAGAAACAATGAAACTACTACTTGATGCCTGGTTTGAAAGAGACAATCGCCAGTTACGCATTATCGATCAGTCTAGTGGTAAGGAAGTCATAGCCTGGGATGATGCAACGCTACAAAAAGCGCTGGACTCAGGGTTAATCTGCTCTGAAGACTTCAAGCAACAACTTTCTGATCAGGAATTTCTGGAACTGGCTGCCTGCCTGGGTATTTAAACTAACAATACAGCTTTCTCTAATTAAATGATGGTAACCATGAACACTAAAATAAAACAGACATTATCCAGTAAACCTGCAGTATCAGCGCAAGCAATTAATCATCAATATACCAGCGCGGAGCTTTTTGGTGGGCAACAGGAAATCATGATAGAACATGAAGGTTACAGATACCTGCTACGGATCACCCGTCAGAACAAGCTGATTTTGACCAAGTAACACTACAGCGGCTTTATTCTAATCTAATATACTGCCAGCTAACCCATGCCTCCCGGCAAAGGCAGCCAGCCCACCAGGTTAAAAATGATGCCTGGAAACTTGCAAACCGAGGAGGCATGCATGCCAAAAAAACAGCTAACACAAAAAATATCTACACCGGATAGCCAGCCATTAAAATGTGCATGCCATGATAAACCTGATAAAAAAAATCCTACCCTGCAACGCAAGAAGCTTTGGGAGCTTCAACCCCGATTTCACTGCAGTGTGGTTGGAACCTGCCTTACTCAGGCTGAGCTAAGGCAACTCTGCCGTAAGGCTAACGTTGCTATTGACCCAAAGGTAAGTGATTACGAATTGCATTGCAGTTTTGTGAATATTGCCGAACAGTCGGCTTATCCATCCCGTTTACTCCACAAACATCTGGACAGTAAATACAAGCGCAGCATCCAGCAATGCCGAAAAATACATTCAAATAATGAGCTTAAACAACTCTGGCTTGATGCGATAAAAAAAGGCGATATTGCCGGCACCTTCTGGGCTCTCGTTACCCACCCCGGCTCTACGGATAAACTACTGGATCAAATCTATGGTGATATACATATGTTGTCTCATCTGGCCGGCACCTCAACACGTGTCGACATGCAGGCATACACCCTGCAATGCAAGCGCGCAGATAATCTTGAAACGCAGTTGGCAAAAATGCGGCAAGATAAAAAGCGTATTGCACAAGACAGAGAACAAATTCTTCGCACACTGTCTGAGCATATGACACAG
>CAZEZI010000121.1:0-4836 GCA_964516315.1 uncultured Thioalkalispiraceae bacterium | reverse complement strand
ACACAGTCCTCTCAACTGCACACATCGCAAATACAAAAAGAGTCTGCGGAAAATGCGGCTAAAGAATGGCAACAATTGGCTCTCACCAGCGAAGATCGAAATTTGAGACTGGAGCAAAAGCTCGCAGAAAGCCAGCAGGAACGTAATGCCCTGGAAGCCTCATTGTCACATTTCCTTTCTGGAACATGCCAGGATGTCTGTCCGGTTGACAAAGGAAATACCCGACAAAATATTGATCTTTGTAATCACTGCATCCTGTATGTTGGTGGCCGTTCAAATCAAAAGAGTCACTTTCGAATGCTGGTGGAGCGCTATAACGGCCGGTTTATACACCACGATGGTGGCCGCGAAGACAATCGCCACCACTTGAACTCAATTTTACCACGAGCCGATGCTGTGTTATGCCCAATGGATTGTGTCAGCCACGATGCAGTACGCCGAATAAAACAATTCTGTAATCGTCACAGCAAGCCACTTATAATATTGCCACGCGGCAGCCTTTCGGCCTTTGCGCATGGCCTGGCCAGAGTGAGCTTCTAATGAACTATAACCATTGCTCAACCTCTCCAACATGGCAACCTCTGTCCAGCCAATCCAGCATGAAACAGACAGACAGCCATAAAAAGACCGAATTAGTCCGTATAGAGATTAACAGCGACAAACTGCGCCAGTTGCTCAATGCGGGCGTGCTTTGCGCAGCAGACTTTCACTGTCTGGATTGCAGGTCAAAACAATGCATCTGGCAAATATGTCTGGCAGACTGCATTATCCTGAACAAAAAGCCAACATAACCAATAGTTAAAGTGGTGCTCGCTCAATCCACTTAACTTGCAAACATGCTATGCGGCAAATAATTTTGTTAGCCCATCCACTGAAATATAAGTTGCATCGCCTATCTCACCCGCAATACACCGGCAGGCGTTATCCGGTTCACCTAAATGATCCAGTACCAGCACTGCACCGGTGAAATCATGTGCTTCGGTATAATGATTTTGTGTAATCACGGTTTTTAAATTAGCACCCAATGACGATTGAATACCGTTTGAAGAATCTTCAAAGGCAATGCAATCTTCTGCCTTTAAATTCATTTGCTCCAATGCATAGTCATAAATGTCGGCTGCGGGTTTTTTCTTTGGCACAACATCACCTGCGGCTATCACTTCAAACCAGCCAACTGACTCTTTACCCAGTGTGCTTTCTAACAGGCCAGTCACATTCTCTGGTGTTGTTGTTGTTGCAATTGCCAGACGAAACCCCTGCTCACGCATTTCCTGCAATAAGCGCTCTACACCGGTACGTAACGGTATTGCACCTTCCGATAGCAGCTCGGTATAAAAATGTGTTTTACGCGCATGCAATGTTTTGATTAAATCATCCAGCGTACCGGCCTGTTGTTGTTGCCTTAAAAATTCAGGGTGCTGCAAACTTAAAAAATGATGGATGCGTTCTTTGCCGCCGGTTATCGACAATAACTCACCATACTCGTCAACCGACCAGTGCCAGTCCAGATCTGCCTCTGCAAAAGCACGATTAAATGCCACCCGGTGACCGTCTTTTTCGGTATCGGCAAGCGTACCATCCACATCAAAAATAAATGCTTTTAACTTAGACATTCCCAAAACCTCACTTTAAATCCTAAAAAATGTAAAAGCTAATTATCCCATAAAATACAATACGTTACACAAAATTAGCTGATTTATTTAGAAGATAGTTTAACTATATTGGTTGTTTTTGTTGCGTTGCATAAGACTTTCTGGTATTAAAGGCGTCGATTTTGCTTTTGTAGTCGCTTTAATGGCAAGATAAGACTTAAGTATTTTTAAATGTTGGAGAATTTGTCGCATGGCAGTGAAGAAAAAAACATCCAGGAAAAAAGTAGCTAAAAAGAAAGTTGCTCAGAAAAAAACAGCAACAAAGAAAAAAACAGCGGCAAAGAAAACACCTGCTAAAAAAGTAGCTAAAAAGAAAACCACAGCAAAGAAAAAAGTTGCCAGGAAGAAAGCTGCTGCTAAAAAAGCGCCAACGAAGAAAAAAATAGCAGCAAAGAAAACACCTGCTAAAAAGAAAACCATAGCAAAGAAAAAAGCAGCAAAGAAAAAAACAGCCAGTCGCCGCGGTTCAGTCGATGAAGTTCATAGTTTTACACCTTATAAAATAACCAGGGGTGAAGACTATATGAATGAAGAGCAAACCACGCACTTCCAGGAAATCCTCAATGACTGGAAGCAAGGTTTAATGCAGGAAGTGGATCGAACGGTTCACCATATGCAGGATGAAGCGGCTAATTTCCCGGATCCAAATGACCGTGCAAGTCAGGAGTCTGAATTTGCAATGGAATTACGTACACGGGATCGTGAGCGCAAACTGATTAAGAAAATTGACGAGTCTCTTGCGAATCTGGAAAGTGGTGATTACGGCTATTGTGAAGATTGTGGCATTGAAATTGGTATTCGCCGTCTGGAAGCACGCCCCACTGCTAACCTGTGCATAGATTGTAAAAGTCTGGAAGAAATTCGTGAACGTCAACGCGGCTAATTGTTAGCCTGTACCCGATTGTAGACTAATCTTAAGTGCCCGATCGCCAACCCGGCGGTCGGTCATAATTTGTAGTTTATTGCCTTTAGCAAAGCCCATTACAAACTCATACATTTCCGGGTTCTTTGTTGACAAGCCTCGTGCAACAACCAGACATTTCTCACCATTGACTATGCAGGGTTGCACACATTCGTTGTATTTTAAACGTTGATCCTGACCAAAGCTGGCTAAGGTTGATGACAACCTTTCAATCCAGTCACTTGGGCGCAATTTTGCGCCGTCTTCTTTTATTCCTTTAATGACGTGAATTTCCCCATTAAGTGCGTCTGACAAAATAAACCCTCCAATATTCTTATACTTATATAACGGACAATGCGACAATAAACTTTAGATATTCAGCTATTTAATATAAATTTTCGTCCGCTTGCGGCGGGCACTCAACCGCTGGAGTTTCCCAAAGGGGAGAGGTGAAGTTCTCCCCGTTAGCAATATAATTAAGTTCATCAGCAAGAGCACTAGCCAAAATACAATAATGCCCACAGCAAACCATAAAAAACCCTATCGTGGCCGTTTTGCACCCTCGCCCTCTGGCCCGCTGCACTTTGGTTCACTGCTTGCCGCAACAGCAAGCTACCTGCAGGCTAAACAGCAACAGGGAGAATGGTGGCTGCGAATAGAGGATATTGACCCGCCACGGGAAGTAAAAGGCGCCAGCCAGCAGATAATAGATACCCTGACGCTTTATGGATTTGAATGGGATAACCTTAGCTACCAGAGCCAACGACTTGATATTTACCAGCACTACCTTGGGAAATTACAACAAATGAATCAGGTCTACGCTTGTGGTTGCTCGCGCAAGGAAATCCAACGGCTCAACCAACAACAAACAAAACCCGCAGGTTTTTACGCGGGAACCTGCAGGAGTGGCCTGCATGGCCGACCCGCTCGCTCCATTCGACTCAAAATTGAAGAACCGCTGCTCACCCTTGATGATACGATTCAGGGAACTCAAACCCATGATTTATCGCAAACAACAGGTGACTTTATTATTAAACGTTCCGATGGTTTATTTTCCTACCAGCTGGCCGTTGCAATTGATGACAGTATCCAGAAAATGACTCAAATCGTGCGTGGCTACGACTTACATGAGTCCAGTTTTTGCCAACATTACATTCGCCAGGTATTAGGACTGGATTCACCTGACTATGCTCACATTTCTGTTGTAGTTACCCCTGATGGCGCAAAATTAAGTAAGCAAACCGCCGCGCAAGACATCGCACCTGAATCAGCGCAACAAATGCTGTGGCTGGCACTGGATGTTTTAGGCCAACAGCCTCCGGTAAACCTTAAAAAACAGAGTCTAAAACAACTCTGGCAGTGGGGCTTTACAAACTGGAATCTAAGCAAAGTGCCACAAACACAAGCTATTTTAAGCCCCATTTAAAGCAAAAAATTTAACAAACTAAAGCCTGCGTGTAGCATCCCTTTGTTTTTTCGATTAGTATTAATCGAATAAACCTGTTTAAAATGTATGACTGATAATAATCCAGACAACTCTTCATCTAACGCTAGTGACTCTTCTAATATTGATTTAGAAGGTATTACCGATATTGAAAAATATTTTTTGCATAGCAAAGGTGAAATTGTTCAAAAATTACGCTTACTCGGTAAAAGCAAGTCTTCTATCAGTGGTTATTTTAACCACGGTAACGATTTTTTCCTGACCTCGGTTATTGACGTACTACGTGACAAAAATATACTCGTACTCGACATCACAGCAGATGATGAGCTTAATAAAAAAATTACCGATGCCAACAATATTGTATTAAAAGCAAAACACCTGGGTATTACGGCACAGTTCAAGACACCCACTATTCAGACAGCAAAGTTTCAGGGGCAACAGTTTTTTGCCTGTGCCATACCCGATGATTTATTATGGGTACAGCGTCGGGAACATTTTCGTGTGCATATCCCACTAAGCAATAATGCACTTGTCCAGGTAAAAACCGAGCAAGGTAACATTAGCGAATACCGCATTATTGATGTAAGTGGCGGCGGCATTGCCATTGCCGATGAGTCCTTCGCACTCAAAGTAGAGGCAGGTGATGAATTTAGTAATGTAAACCTTATTTTTAACGATGGGCTCAGTTGCTCAACCGCTTTAACCGTACAAAACACTCTGCCCCTACACTTTGACAAACCTTCTGCGGGACAACGTATCGGCTGCCGCTTTCATGCCCTGCTCGCCGATTTTTCTGCCGATTTACAGCGCTACATTAACTTGCTCGACAGCCACTACCG
>CAZEZI010000120.1:0-6842 GCA_964516315.1 uncultured Thioalkalispiraceae bacterium | reverse complement strand
CTTAAAGATTTAACAATAGGTGAAAGGTTGCTGACAGCTATATCAACATCCTTTACTGTCAATAATTCACTAGAGACTTGAACATATGCAAGAGGCGTTCTAGTAATGCCCGGCTTAGAAAGGCTAATTTGATACCAGTTGTCCTTGAGTACATAGGCAAAAGGGTTACGCCCTTTATCGCTAACATCGAAAATATGGCCGCTATTATGATATTGAGCAAGCGCTACATTACGAGGATCATTCGACTGAGCAAGTTTTTTTCAGTTCGGTGAGTTTAATTGAACCTTCTTGTGATAATTCGCCTTGATAAGAAAGATAAAGACTATCTATTCCATTGCGTAATATTTTGGTTTTATATTGATTGTTGCAGTTAGAGGGTACTGTATTACTAGACGGCGTACCCTTTGAAGAAGAAATAGGGCTACGCGCGCGTGACAGGCTCGTTGACTCGCTCTGTTCACGTGCTGCGTCTCGTATTGTCTTTGGTGTAGTTGTAACGGGTGTTTGTGAATTCATGGTATATCTCCAAAAAATAATAAGAAAAAAGTAAAACTTTATGAATTCCCTATTATTTATTTTTTGATATGACCTGATATTTCTAGTATTGGTGCGATATTTATTTATCGCTTATATATTTGTATTGTTACAGGATTTTATGAATTTAATTGGCTAAGGGGTAATTCATACCTCTTAGGATAGTCTGTTTGAAAGGGGTGGTCAAGCCCCCTTGTTGAAAAGTGGCTATTTTTTTAGTTCTGGTGAACGGATGCCCGGGATTTCACCGCTAACGGCTTTCCAAAAATTAGATACCTTCTGGACAGCACACCAAGCAATAGACTTATGCGAGAGTGGACCTGTTTCGCCCATGTGATCACGGAAGCTTATCCCTAATGCCTTTTCATACTTCTTTATCGTTTTCTTATCATGGATAAGTATGAGTACTTTCCATCCTATTTGTTGGCCAACAATTAAGGCGCCAATTGCGGTTTCTAATATCTGAACATTACCTTTATAGCTTTTTATGGCTTCATCAAAGATTTTGTCAAACTCTTTTAATTTTGAGGTGTTCATAGCAGGTACCAATACTAGTAGTATTGATAGTATAAGGGATATTGAATCCCCGTCAACAATGAAACTAATTTACTTTAATACCTTATTAGGAGTACTAATGACCTTTAATGGTCAACTTTTTATTTTTGACAGCATCCCAATCATCAATGAGCCCTACCGAAAGATCATTCATCCCATTCGTTCTATAGTGAGCTATCTCAAAGCCTTTATTTTCATGTGCTACTTCAGGCGGAATATCATTATCCACTAAAAATATTTGGCAGAGTTTGTTGTTATCATCGAAAGCTGATGCAATATCAATCAATGTTTCAAATAAGTTCTTATATTTCTCAGGGTCAGATGCTCCGCCGTCATCTTCTAAATGATCTTCATAATAAAGTTCAGATTCTTCTGGAGTTTTACCCAAAAACTTACCTACTGTATCAATCATGAGCAGCCCGGGTAAATTTGTATCAGTTCTTAATTTTTGTTTTAATATTGAGGCTAAATATCCAATAGACATAATTGTTCTTAAGCCTCCCGAGTTTATGTGCCTATACTCAGTATCTCTTATGATAGGTAAGAAGCTTTTATTATCAATTTTTACACCATAAGAGTTATTAATTTTAACTTTTTTAATGAATGAATTTAAATCAGCCCCAAGTGATAGGTGTATGTCATCTAAAGATGGAGAATGCTCTTTAAGTTGATCTACTTTTATTTTAAGTTTTTTGATGGTGCTCATCAAATTTTCAATTCGATCTGAAATTGCATTTTGCTGATTCCTGACCCTTAAAGAATGAACGTACTTATCACGACGTTCATCTAACTGTGCCATTTCTTTAATAATTGAATCGCGCTCGGCAAGGTATGGAGAAACAGAACTTGCTAGTTCTTCGTCAATAATTTGCCTAGCCTTGCTTTTCTCAGCGTATAATTTATCTAAATATGATATCGCTTTTTCCAAGTCAATCCTATTGTCTGGGATTAGTTGCTGAAGGTCTTTTGTCCTCCTCGTTATCGAAGTTAATTCGCTCTTCAATTTAGCGTCATCTGCTATATCAAACTTTTCTGAAATATCAGGGATTTTTATAATGCTGTCACAAATAGGGCAGTTAGTTTTATCTAACGTTTCTCTTCCGATTACTTCTATAGATGACAGGCTAGCCTTAATTTTTCTAATATCGTTTTTGTAATCATTATGTAACCTAGTGAATCGTTCAATATTTTTCAGGGAAGTCCTCTTTCTATCTTCCTGTTCTTCAATATTAAGGTTGATTGTATTGAGAGCGTCTTTTAACCCTTCGTATAAAGCGTTATCACTTGTCATTCGTTTGTTTAAATCAGTCAGACGTTCTGATAGTTCTTCTTTCATATCATCAATATTATCTATCTCATGATCCAAATCTTCAGATTCCTTAAATTGAGTTTCAGATAGAAAATTAGTGATAGTTTTAAATTTTTCGACAAGAGCTGACTTTTCTGCTGTCTTCTTGGATATATCTGTTTCTATTTCAGAAACATTGGAGTCTAAAACATTGAATACATATTTAAATACTTCTTTATTCTTAGTTTCTAGGACATAATTCCCTATATTGAGCATGTGCGAGCTCCCCACATCATCCTGATCTAGATACATGAATTTAAATAGGTCAAGAAAGCTCAGTCTTGATGTTTCTGAAGAGTCTTTAGTGGGGGCTTGTTTTAGTCGAACAGAGGGCAGTTCTAATGTTTCAAGTAAAAAATCTGAAAGGCTTTTATTTTCTTCATCACCTCTTGGTACGCTCGATTTATATTTATGAGGAAAATTATTAGCTAAATCAGAATACTCGCAGGTATAGACATCAATGTCTCGTGAAGAGTTAAAGATATCTCTGCTGATACAATATGGATTTCCATTAATAGAAATTTCTAAAATAACATTAATAACAGATGAAGATATTTCTTCATCAAGTTTAATTTGCTTTCCCCCTAAAAGGTAATAGATAAGTCGTAATATGCTTGATTTTCCTGTGTCGGCATCCCCGTATATAATGTTAATGCCAGGATGGAAGGGAACATGGTAGTCCTTTCTGTGACCGTGAAGAAATAAATTTTTTAATAATAGTCCTTGTGATAGGTTCATCTATACCACCTGTTTTATAGCTAAATTTATATATCCATTTAACTTTGATGAGCTCATTGATTGTAGTGAGGAAATTTTAGTTAAAAATATTCGTATTTTCTGAAAGTAACCGCTTTGAATTGCCTTTGCCGCTGCTTGACCAGATGAGTTCAATTCAAACACAAAGCCGTCCTTATCAGAGTAGCTGGCAGATAGATAGTTTTTTGATGAAAGAAGTTTTATCAAAAGCAACAAGCGATCCCTGTCGAAAAGTTCATCTACATTCACCGCTAGTGTGTCAATCGTATAAAAATCAGACTCATCAACTTCAATTTTCTTTTTATTTGCAAGATCTAGAACTTTATTTAGAAATACCGGCCTAGTTACAAGAAAGTAGAACGTTTGTATTTTATCTATTGTTAATGTTTTTTTTTGACGCTTTGTTAGGGCTAGTGAATCTATTATTAGAAGGAGAATTCCTAAGTTATAGTAAAGCTCTCGTTCAGGTTGAATGTACGGAAGCTTATTCATCTTTAGTGGCTTCCAAATATTTTTGAAGCGATTCTATTGATCCATCTTTAACCCACCATATATCCTCATTTTCTGAATTAGCTAATTGATGAAGCATTCCTTGTTTGTGAATGGCATTTATGAAGGGTATGAATGTATCGAGGAATGATTTATCCTCTTTTATAATATGTTCATGCACGTCTGATAAAAGTAGTCCTGAATTCGGGATGCCATCGTGTAAATATTTCGTGTAACTATTCTGATAAATTTTTCTGATTTTTGAATAAAGTTCAGAAAGCCGTTTCTGTTCGGAGTTGCTGCTAAACATTTTTCTGATATATTCCGCATTTAGAAACACTTCCTTAGCTTCTCTAATTGAAGTGTTATGTATTTCAGCAGATAATAGCTTGATCACGAAAAGTTCATCATCAAACTCAGTTTCATCCTCTAATACCTGAATTTCTAGGTTTGATAAACCCGGATCATTTATTTGATAATCAAGAATGAACTTAAGTACAGCAATATAGGTGGTACTTAGCACGGATTTTGGCTTTGTTATGCTTGTATGATCTTCATCAACTGAAATGACATCAGACTTTTCTTTATCTGCTGGCACTGCACTAGTTTTGGGAACAACATTGTCGTGTACACCGTAGAAGTACTTTGTGATTGGTCTAAGGCTAGTTTTCAGCCATTGATCATTTATATCATGAATGAATTGGTTTAAAGGATCCAGACCTTCAATTTGAAGATTATCACTAACCAGCTTTCCATATGTTGCTGCACTCGCTCCTTGATGAGGTACTGCAAGAGAAATAAAGAGTTTGATTTTAGACGGAACCTGTTCTTGAATGTCTTTGGTTACAGCGCTCTTAACCACTAAACCGCCCATACTATGGGCAATAACAATAATGTTTTCGTATTCTTGTAGCCTGAAGCGAATCTCTGTCTTAAGTAGACTGCCAATTTCTTCAATACTGATATTCTTTTTTAGCTTTCCATGAGAAATGCGAAACATCCGCTTAATTAATGTTGGAATACCTCCCGCTTTAGCAAATAAATTTAATAATTTTGTGAAATATACGAAGTGAGCTATATCACATGTTTCAGTGATTTCTTTATTCTTGGCAAGAAGTTCAGGAAATGACGTATCGCTTCCATCTCGCCAAGTTGATTCCCCACCAGTAAATCCATGAACAAACAAGATCAAATTCTTTTTGTCGTTCCTTGATACAAACTCAATCATATTTTAACCTTGAAAAACTCTGCATAGATCCAGCGCAACTTGGCTACTTTTAGGGATTCCATACTACTACAACTGCTGTCCATTGGTAGGCATGGGTCTCCAGATAAAATCTAAATATTCCATATTGGATTAAGGACAAAAAAAGAAGTGTACCAAATTTGTACCAAATTAAGACGAATTCACTGATATTTGTAGTTAATTATAGGCGGGCAAGCGCTATAAGTAATTGATTAATAACGAGGTGTTTGTCACTGGTTCATTTTCATAATGCCGGGGTCGGTGGTTCAAGTCCACCCATGACCACCATTTTTCAAAACTTAACACTTTCAGCTTTGCGAAATATCTCTCTAAAATTATTTGGTGATAGTTTTTTGCATTTGAAACTATAAATCCGTATAACGTGGAATACCCTCACGTCTTTCATACCACTCCGCAGTTGAATTAATCATCCGTACCGCAAACAACATCACCGGCACTTCAATCAAAACACCAACTACGGTCGCAAGTGCTGCGCCGGATTTAAAGCCAAACAATGCGATAGCTGTTGCTACGGCTAGTTCGAAAAAATTGCTGGCACCGATGAGGGCGGAGGGGCCAGCGATGTTGTGCGGGGATTTTACGGCGCGGTTTAGCAGGTAGGCCAGTGTGGAATTGAACAGTACCTGTATCAATATCGGTACGGCCAGTAGCAGGATGATTAACGGCTGAGCGATGATCTGTTCGCCCTGAAAGCCGAACAGTAAGATCAGTGTGGCGAGCAGTGCGGTTAGTGACCAGGGGTGAAGTCGTTTTAAAGTGCGTTCGAGTTTTTGTTCGCCATTATTCGAGGCCAGCAATAAACGCCGCCAGATGTTGGCGATGATCAGCGGCACCACGATATATAAAAGCACGGAAAGCAATAAAGTATCCCACGGCACATGGATGGCTGAGATGCCGAGCAGCAGTGCGACGATGGGCGCGAAGGCAAAGATCATGATGACATCGTTGAGTGCGACCTGGGTCAGGGTGAAGTGCGGTTCGCCGCGTGACAGGTTGCTCCAGACAAAAACCATGGCGGTGCAGGGGGCGGCGGCGAGCAGGATCAGGCCAGCGATGTAGCTGTCGATCTGTTCACTTGGCAGCCAGTCACGAAAAAGCCAGGCGATGAAAAACCAGCCCAGCAGCGCCATCGAAAACGGTTTGACTGCCCAGTTGATAAACAACGTAACCGAGATGCCACGCCAGTGCTGGCTGACATCTTTCAGTGCTTTCAGGTCGATGCGGAGCAGCATCGGAATAATCATCAGCCACAACAGCACTGCAACCGGCAGGTTGATCTGTGCGATTTCCAGTTTGCCGACCGACTGAAACACCGTGGGGAAAAAGTGGCCCAGTGAAATGCCGGCGACGATACAAAGTGCCACCCACAATGAAAGGTAACGTTCGAACAGACCCATCTCTGCACCGGCGGATTTTTTTGCGCTGGTTTCACATTGCACTGACATGATTAATCCTGTGTGCAGGTTTTTGCTGTTTTATCGGAATAGCGCGCCAGCAAATCTATTACGCGTTTTTCTATATCGTTGCGGCTGGCGCGGAATGTCGCCAGAATTTCTGCTTCACTGCCGCTGGCTTTTGCGGGATCATCCAGTGGCCAGTGTTCTTTATTTGTGCCAGCGGGTAAAACCGGGCAATGCTCATCGGCATGGCCGCATACGGTGACAACAAGATCAGCGTCTTCCAGCATCTGCTCGTTGACGGTGGTTGATTCCTGATTTGAAATATCCACGCCAGCTTCTTTCATTACTGCGATGGCGCGCGGGTTTTTGCCGTGGCTCTCAATGCCGGCGGACTGGATTTCGAATAATGGCCGGCCATACCACTTGGCCCAGCCTTCGGCGATCTGTGAGCGGCAGGAATTACCGGTGCATAAAAACAGAATGTTGAATGGTT
>CAZEZI010000119.1:0-6940 GCA_964516315.1 uncultured Thioalkalispiraceae bacterium | reverse complement strand
TGTACCACTTCGCATCAGTCGGCAAAGTGTCCGGGAAGTAGAAGGTCAGATCGACGGTGGCCGGGTTGGCCGTATCCACCGGGAGTCCTTCGACACGGAAGTTGAACAGGCCGTAGGGCAAGGCATCGGCGGGTAGCAGGTCGGTGGGGATATCGCTCTTCGGGGTACTGGTGAGATCCGCCAGCGTTCCGCTGCCGGTTTCGATGCCGACCGGGCTACCGGTTTGTGCATCGTACAGGGCGCTAATAGCTTCAAGGTTATCGTCCACACCATTAGCATCGGTATCGACATAGCCGTCGATCTGATAGCGGTCATCCACCCCGTTGTCGTCGAGATCATTAGGATTAACTGCAACGGTGGTGAAGCTGACCGGCTCTGACCACGCTGACCAAAGGCCAGTGCTATCACGGTGGCTTGTACGAACCCAGTAGTCGCTCGCTTTCACCAGAACACCGAGCGGCACTGCAAGCTGGCGGTACTCGTCTTCGGTTGCATCGATCGTCTTTTCCAGTACCTTGCGGAAGACATCATTCCCTTCACTGAAATCAGACACCGTGCTGATCTGCCATTCGGATGCCGTCAGGGTGTCGCCCAGACTGATATCGGGATCATTGAAACCTTCCACGTCGAAACTCTGGCCTTGCAGAGGAACTTCATCGACCACCGCAAGAATGACAGGTTGATACGGCGGTTGATCTGCCGAATCGGTTGTTGTCTCCGTGGTGGTAGTGGTCGTGCTTGCTATGGCAGAGGGGCCGGGCGGCTTGCCATACATCTGCTTGAACAGGCCAAGATCGAGTGAATTGACAATACCGTCGCCGTTGAAGTCCGCATCCGGATCGGCGGTGATGAACACCAGGTTCAGCAGATCCAGATCGAGAGCATCAACGATACCATCATTGTTCAGATCGCCGTCACACATATTGCCGTAACCGTCGCCGTCGGTGTCACGCTGATCGGCGTTGGCGGCTTCGATGCAGTTGTCCAGATCTTCCGCAATGCCATCCGTGTCCGTGTCGATAACAATGGTCTTTGAAATGATATTGCCAGCGGCATCGTAAGTGTAGGTAATGACCTGCTGGCCGTTGTTGTAGTTGGCTTCGGTCAGGCGGTTGAGATCATCGTAGGTATAGGATACCGGCGCGGCAAAAGCCTGTGAGCACAAGGCGAGCGTGAGCAGCAGGCTGGCTGTTAGCCAGCCGCCTGTTGAACGCTTATTCGAATTGTTTGTTGCTTGTGCCAAGTGTTTTTCCTGATGTTATCTCATGTAATAAAACTTTCGGTTTCAATCAAGTCTAATCCTATGTTTTGTTAGCCAACCGCCATTTGAGTGATTCTTCAAATACAATATTACGTATGAGAGACTCACAGATTCTTATATTGAACTAATTTAATAAATCAACGCCGGGTTAAAGACCTAAATTTCTCATGACTTGATCCTTATTCAATCTGCCATCCGCATAGTCCTCCAGAGTCTTTTTAAGATCTCCTCTAAATTCATTTAGATTCCCTCTCAAATAAGTGGCTCCTAACCTATATCCTCCTCCGAATGAATATAGAATTGCTTCTTTTGACGGATACCCATCATCCACATATGTAATCGCATCTTCCACGATTTGCCTTTTATTCTCTTGCAGTTGATTTAGTACCGGCTGAGCGTTCACAATGATTTCTGTTGTTGCATCTGCTACATCATAGATTTTCTTTCCAGAACTACAGCCTGGCAACAACCCGCAGAACAACTCCTTTACAAAAGCACCAAAAAACGATTTCCTCTTATTCCCTGCTTTTGCACTTGATGTTCTTGTTGCTAGCACATTGGCAGCCAACATTTGCGGATTTAGCTCTTCAACAAGACTATTGTTAGTAGAACTCGGATCAGATGACCCATTCCTATTACTACTTGTGTTTTCTATAATCTCACTCGGTGAAAACCCGGATATATCAATCAAAATAACTGGACTATTCAACCCATAGATATACCGATTCAAACTCTGTCCATCCCGATTATTCCCTGCCTTCGCATCCTTGCTAACAAACCGCTGCTGCTCACTGTCGTAATAACGCGCACGAATGTAGAAGAGGTCATCGCCTTCATCCAACACACCGTGGCGGCCAATGTAGGTGAACGGGTTGTCCGTCGAACCTGTGCGGTTGGCGGGCTTGCCGAAGGGGTCGTAGGCGTAGGTGTCGGTAGTCGCACCACTAGTATCGGTAAGGGCGATAGTGCTGCCTCTGGAATCATAGTGGTAATAGCTGGCCGTGCCGTCGGACTGGATGCGAGCGATCAGACCCAGACCGTAGAGGTTATAGGCAGTGATGTTGTTGCTGGCATCAGTCTCAGCCAGAACATTGGTCAGGCGGGTGTTGGTGTCGAGAATGAATCGTGTAGTCGCACCGCCCTGCGTCCTCGTATAACGGTTACCCAGGCCATCGTACTGGTATTCGGTGGTCGTGCCGCCAATGGTGGTTTGAATCAGCCGGTTTTCATAATCGTAGTCATAGCTGTCCGCGCCTTTTGCCAGCATGTTGCCGTTATTATCAAAGCTATTAGCCGTGCCGTTGGCATCGGTAAGCTGGTTCTCGGTGTCGTAAGTGTAGGCCACTGTTCCGGGAGTGAGGATCGGCATCAGCGGTTCATCACGTTCCTCAGCTTCATGGTTGCCGATGGCATCCAGGGTGTAACTGTAACTGGAGATAATACTGTCATCGGCCTTTTTGTTGCTGAGGCTGGTGAGCCGGTCGGCATTGTCATAGCCATAAGAAGCAGTGGCACCGTTGGGCAATGTGGTAGCCGTGAGTCTGCCAGCAGCATCGTAGCTGTAATTCGTGGTGTTGGTGAGCCAGTCGGTAACATTCGTCAAACGGTTAAGCGCATCATGGCCGTAGGTAACGGTCTTGTCGTCCGGGTAGATCAGGCTGATGCGGTTGCCGTTAGCATCATAACCATAGCCCACGGTGTTACCGAAGAGATCAGTGTGTGCCGTCCGGCGGTTCAGGGCATCATAGGTGTAAGTCTGAGTACCCAGGCTATCCACCATCTGGATGCGGTTGCCGTTATTGTCATAATTGAAGCTCACCGTATTGGCATCGGGATAGGTGACGGTGCTCAGACGGTCGATGTCGTCATAAGCATACTGGATAACATCAGCGTTGGGGCGGGTGACCTGAATGAGCTTGCCGACGGCATCGTACTGGTACTGGGTGGTATTGCCAAGAGTCTCAGTCTTGTTGATCAGGCGGTTGAGTGCATCATAGACATAGGTAGTGGTGTTGCCGTTGGGATCTGTCATGGAGAGGCGGTTGCCGTTTTCATCGTAAGCATGCAGCACGGTACCGCCGTCAGCATCCAGTACCTGAGCAAGTCTACCCAGAGCATCGTAGCTGAAGCCGGTAACCTGTCCCTTTGCGTTGGTCGCGGAAATTGTCCGGCCCAATTCATCGTAGGCTGTGGTGGTGGTATTACCGAGAGCATCCCGTACCTTGATGCGACGGTTCAGGGCATCATAAGTGGAAAGGCTTGTATTGCCATTTGGATCGGTAACGGAAAGCCGGTTGCCGTTGGCGTTGTAGGTGAACTGGCTGGTGTTGCCCAGTGCATCGGTCACCTGTATCAGGTTACCCACGGCATCGGGGCTGCTCTGGGTGGTGTTGCCGTTCCTGTCCTGAACCGCGATGCGCCGATCAAGGGCATCGTAGGTACTGGTCACCACGTTGCTCAGGGCATCGGTGGTTGTGGTCAGCAGATCCTTTTCGTCATAAGCAAACTGGGTGGTGTTGCCGTTCTTGTCTATCGCGGTCAGCTTGTTGTCATTACCGTCATAGGTGAAGGTGACCGTATTGCCGACCGGATCGGTGATGGTGAGCACGTTGTCATTGTTATCATAGGCATAGGTAGTCGTGCGGCCCAGAGCGTCAATTTTGGTCAGCCGCCGACCCACGCCGTCATAGGTATATTGGGTGACGTTGCCCAGAGCATCCTCGATCTGGATGAGGTTAGCCTCGGCATCGTAGGTGTTGGTGATCGTGTTGCTACGGGCATCGGTAATGGTGAGCGGCAGGCCGCTGGCATCATAGGCCACCGTGGTGGTGTTGCCCAGCGCATCAGTGGTCGTCAGCAGGTTGCCGTTGGTGTCATAGGTAAAGGTAGTTGCGTTACCCTGCGCATCAGTGCGGGTCAGCGGGTTGTTGTTGGCGTCATAAGTGATGGTGGTGACGTTGCTCAGGGCATCGGTTTTGGTAGTGACGTTGCCGTTGGTGTCATAACCGTACTGGGTGGCATTACCGTTTTTGTCGGTGACCTTGATACGGTTGCCACGGTCATCGTATTCGTAGAGCGCCATGCCGCCGCGACCGTCCTCGACGCGAATCAGGCGCATCAGATCATCATGCACATGCGTGGTCACGAAGCCCAGCGCATCAGTGAAGATCGTCTTGCGGGTTGGTTCATCGTAGGTATAGGTCGTCGCGCCACCTTTGGCATCGGTCTGGTAGGTCACAACCCGGCGGGTCGCATCGTAGGTGTTGCTAACGATGGCGTTGCCGAGTGGATCCACCAGCGTGAGCATCTGGTGACTGGCGTCGTAGCTAAAGGCAGTTGCATTGCCGTTCGGGTCGGTGGCTGACACCAGATCACCGTTGGCGTCATAGCTGAACTGCGTTACCCGAGCGTTCGGATCTGTGATACTGGTAATGCGGTTGTCGGCATCGTAAGTAAAGTTGATAGTGCGGCTGGCGGTATCGATAACTTGAGTAAGATTACCGCTGGTATAGGCCAGCGCAAGGGTGTTGCTGTTCTTGTCGGTGATAGAGATCAGTTGACCGGAAACATCGAAGTGATACTCGGCCAGGTTCTTCTTGCGCAGGATATAGCCGCCGCTGCCGTCATCTGTCAGATAATCGAAAACACCATACTGCGGGGTGAAGCCACCCGCGCCGTCGGGACTCCAGGTTTCTGTCTTGCCATCACCCCAGCGCACCGTCACAACTCCCGCGCCGTCAACTGCAACCGAGGTCTGGAAATTATGAGTCCAGCCGAAGCCCAACGAACCATTCAGCGGATCACGCGAATTGTAGGTTCGGACAAACTCAAAGCCCATGCCCTTACCGGGTAAGGCAAGATCCGAATGCACATAGTAATAGTTGCCGGTTGCCGTGTTGACGGGGTCGCCGCCGCTTCCTGATTCTGTGTTTGCCCCTTTGGCCGTGCTTTCCACTGTCAAGCCAACATCCAGGGATCGGCCATCGAAGGTGCTGATTTCTTTTATATACGTTCGGAACCCTGAAACATTCACGGTGACATCGTAGTCACCGCAACCGAGACCAGAAATAGAATAGATGCCCGAGGCATCGGTTACCGCAGAAACATCACTCGCCGTTACCGTTGCACCCGCTATCGGATCCCCCGTTAATTCATTACGCAGCACACCCGTCAGCGGTGCGTCGGTCTGGCAGGCGCGGAAATCAACACTAGTAACATTCGTTCCAGAAACTGTGACCGTAGGAGAATCAGGATTAAACGTGTAGCCTGTCAGGCTGGGTGTTAATGTATAGCTCCCATCACTCAGGTCAGCGAAAGAATAAGTGCCATCTGATAAGGTGGAGGTGGTTAATACTGAATCGCCACTTAATTCCAAAGTTGCACCGGACAATGGAGATACATCCGTCGTTACTTGCCCCTGAATTTTCCCTATCATGAGTGAGACCGAGCTTGTTCCACCCACTACAAATGAACTCGCACCATTCGCAGAGCCTAGTCCCTGATAACCGTAGTTCAGCACAAGCGTTTCTGCACCAGTAGATGGATTAATAGAGAATATCTGGGAACCGGAAATTCCGTATAGAACCCCATTCGTGCGCACAGCCAGCCCATATAGGGTTGAATACGGATATGTAAATGTCCCCATCGCCGTTCCAACAACTCCACTCGACAAATCAATACGCACCAATTCATTGCTGAGCGTAGATAAGTACAGCGCATTATTATAGAAAGCCAGATCACCCGATGAGGTATAGCCAATATCCCCTATTGGCATCGAGGAACCTGTTGCAGTATCAACCGTATATAACAATGTGGATGCATAGCTTGCACAATACAGCGTTCCATCACTAGCAAACGCCAGCGCATTAGCACTAACAATTCCGTGAGAACCAATTAAAGTTAAAGCACCCGTCGATGAATTTATTTGGTAAAGATCAGTGAACGATATACCAAAAAGATTACCACTCGAATCAAAAGCGATGTCTGTTAATACGACGCCTGTATTTCCAATGACATTAACTTCACCTGTATCAACATTCACCACGCCCAGATTTCCTGCGCTGTCATTGATAAATAAGAGACTAGTTGTTGCTGATACCTGCAAATAATCCCCACACACCCATCCAGTCGCAGCACCCGAGATCAGGGGCAGATAAATTTCATACCAGTTGCTGTAACAGCCCGAACCGGAAGGCTGGGTGTCGAGGGTGACAAAGCGCTGGCCGTCCCACGCGCTGTCGATGACTGAGCCGCCGGGATAGTTGCGGATATTCAAGCCCAGGCTACCGGTGCCGGTGACTTCGACCTGGGTTGCGGTGGGTTCTTCTGTGGAATAAGTGGTACCCGCGTCTGTTCCCGCTACCCAACCCTCGCAATAGAGGAGATTTCCACAAGGAATATAAATCCGATACCAGACATCGCTTCCCTGCACACTCTTCGCGGTGGCCACGAATTGCTGGCCATAACTGAGTTCGGTCAAGATGGTATAGCTGGTACCGGGCCACAAACGAACATACAGACCGGTAGGATTCACAACCGTGATGGGAGTGGGTGTGATCGGAACCGCATTGGGCGAAACAGTGGAATCGCAGGAAATACCAGTTGAACACCCGATCCCGGTAATGGGGTTACCCGCCGTATCCACCACCGGCACCGGATTCAGCCGGTTGGTGGTGGTAC
>CAZEZI010000118.1:0-7021 GCA_964516315.1 uncultured Thioalkalispiraceae bacterium | reverse complement strand
TTCTGAAAAACCAGACAATACTTCCAAAGATAACAATGCTACCAATAAAGAACAAACAGGGAAGAAGCAGAAGCCTTCTGATAATAATAAAAACACTCAGCAAGGCGAACAAAATAAAGAAATGCCAAATAAACTGAAGAGTAAAAAACTAAACAGTAAAGATGCACAATCCAGACAGGCAACCGAGCAGTGGCTTCGCCGTATCCCGGATGACCCCGGTGGCCTGTTACGCAACAAATTTCTTTATCAATATAAACGGCAACAACATAGCAATGAAGACAATGCATGGTAATGTAATGATGCACAATAAAAAACCCGAATACCTTTTACTCTTAACCAGCATATTACTATTATTTTTTTTTAGTAATATATTGTTTGCTGCAACAATATCGGCACAGGTTGATTTAAATCCTGTATTACTCAGTGATTCATTTAATTTAACTTATACAGCAGAAGGTTCTGTCGATGATGATCCGGATTTTTCCCGCATTAAAAATAATTTCGATATTCTGAATTCTGCTAAAAGCAGCAATATCAGCATTGTTAATGGTAATTACACACGCAGCACTACATGGGTCTTAACCCTGATGGCAAAACAAGCCGGTGTATTTCGTATTCCGCCTGTCCCTTTTGGTAAAGATATGGCACCTGAAGTTGAAATTACCGTTAAAAAATCCTTACCTGCCAACCCGTCATCAATCGGAAAGAACTTTATTCTTGAACTGGAAGCATCGAAAAGGGACAGCTATATCCAGGAACAGGTTATCATTACACTGCGACTGCTGGTTGCGCAAAGTATTAGCAGTTATCAGTTTGGCGATATTAATTTAAGCAATACCGATACAATTGTCGAGTCATTAGGAAAAGACACACAATATAAAACCTATCGTGGTACAACACCCTATATTGTTGTTGAGAAAAAAGTTGCTATATACCCCCAACAATCAGGAGAGCTACTTATTCAACCTTCTATTGCAGAAATCGGTATTATCAATCGGCAATCACGCAATAACTTTTTTGACCCTTTTAATTCAAATGCTAAAACCCGAAGGCTGCGCAGTAATTCACTCACTCTAAATATAAAAGGTATCCCAACTATCTTTAGTGGAAAAAACTGGTTGCCATCGCCGTCCATTAAGCTTATTGAAGACTGGCCACATAATAGCGAGTTTAGAGTAGGCGAACCCATTACCCGTACCACTACTCTGATGGCGGATAATCTAACGGCCTCACAATTACCCGAACTTGAACCTCTAACTGTGGATAACCTGAAACAATACCCAGACAAACCGGTTTTAAGCAACACTAGAACAACAACTGGAATCAACGCTGTCCGTAAAGAAAAAATAGCACTTATTCCAACAAAACCTGGTGTGTACACCTTACCCGAAATAAATCTAGTCTGGTGGGATACCAAAAAAAATAAAATGCTAACAGCACATATATCCAAACGTGAATTTACCGTACTGCCCGCTGTTACCAACAATAAGGCACAAGCAGAAATACCACAACCATCCACCAATTCAAGCTTATCTGAAAATATACTAACGCCAAATACAGATAAAAGTATAAGCCAGCAAAGTTCATCCGACAGGTGGTTCTGGAGCAGTCTTATTTTCTTTTTACTGTGGCTGATTACACTTATATTATGCTGGCATTCTCGTTCCAGAAATAAAGACCTGACAACACCAGAAACAGATAAAACTCAGAAACTAACAACCTGTTTAAAACTGCTCAAGCATGCCTGCAACAGAAATAACCCACAAGAAACCAAATCGGCTTTATTAAATTGGGCTAATCTTATTTTTCCAGAGCAGGAAATTATTAACCTGTCCCAACTTGCGAAATATGTTGATAAGCCACTTAAAGATAAATTACTGACTTTAAATCGCTGCCTGTATAGTGCAACCAGTGATTCATATCAATGTGACGGGATTTATGATTTATGTAAAGAGATCAAAATACCAAAAATAAAAAGAGCTAAACACAAAAATAGCACCGCACTGGAACCCTTTGTTAAAAACTAAGATAGTGATCAATTAATAGAAAACTAAACAATAACATTAAATATATTATCGAGTAGCCAAATGTTTTCATTGGCATACCTTTTAATTCAGGGTTCTGCATCCGTATTGCATAGTACAGAAAGATTCCGCCAAGAACAGTTGCAGCAATCAAATAAACAAGTCCGCTCATCTTCGATAAAAAAGGCAAGGCGGTTACAATTAATAATAGCACTGTGTATAACAGCACCTGTAGGCGTGTAAATTTAACACCATGCGTTACCGGTAGCATGGGTATACCAACTTTTGCATAATCATCTTTTTTAGCGATGGCCAATGCCCAAAAATGTGGTGGCGTCCATACAAAAATGATTAAAAACAGAATAAGTGCATCGACTGTTACATCATTTGTTACCGCCGTCCAGCCAAGAACCGGTGGTGCTGCACCAGCCGCACCACCAATCACAATATTTTGTGGTGTTGCATGTTTTAAATAAAGCGTATAAATAAAAGCATAACCAATCAAGGATAAAAAGGTTAACCCGGCGGTTAATGGATTAACAAGAAACACCAGCATAGCCATTGCAATCAGGCCAACAACAATTGCAAAGGTTAATGCCTGTTTCTGGTTAAGACCACCAGTAATCAGGGGACGATCTTCAGTTCGTTTCATTTCTGCATCAAATTTCTGTTCAACTATCTGGTTAATAGCAGCAGCCGAAGCGGCAGCAAGGCCAATTCCCAGTGTGCCAAAAATTGTTTCGATTACTGGCAAATCCTGTGGCGTTGGCACGGCCATAAACATTCCAATAACCGCCGTAAATACAATAAGCATAACAACCCTGGGTTTACAAAGTTCATAATAGTCATTGAGTATAGAATCTGAAGCTGCTTTGGAATTTGTAGTTGAATTTGCCATGACTGTGCGAGCCTGATTTAGATTTGCGAAGTAGGTCTGACTGCATGATTGACGGCAACCATGGTTAGTAACAATAAAGCCCCAACACCATTATGTGCCACCGCAACTAACAAGGGCAATGACAATAACACATTGGCAATCCCGAGTGATACCTGCAACACCAGCACGAATAATAATATTCGACCTAATTTTCTCAACATTGGTACATCACTACCAAAAACTAATTTTAAGCCCAGCCAACCTAAAAACAGGAAAGTAACCAGAGCACCAATTCGATGAACAAAATGAATGGTTACTCTTGCCGTATTATCGAGCACCCCGCCTTCAAAATCTATTTCTGTTCCCCGCCACAAGTTAAAGGCTTCTTTAAAATCAGTTGGTGGAATAATATAACCCTGACAGGTAGGGAAATCGGCACACACCAGAGCTGCATAATTTGCACTTGTCCAGCCGCCCAGCATTATCTGGAAAATAACAATGATTAAACCAATAAAGGCAATCTGCGTAAAAGGCTTTAGCTGGGTCGGGTATGATGAATAGGGTACAAACATTTTACTCTGTCGCAAACTCACCCACCATAATAGTGATAAGGTTGCCATACCACCGATTAAATGTAGCATGACGATAGTCGGGTTCAACTTGATTGTAACGGTCCACATACCAAGCATACCCTGGAAAATAACCAACCCAACCAGAAAGGCAGGTAGCCGATATTGCTGACCTGATGTTTTCCTGTTTCGCCAGCCAATGACTGCCAGAATAATAATCAGCAAACCCAGCGCACTTGCAAAATAGCGATGAGTCATTTCCTTCCATGCTTTTGCTGCTTCTACCGGGCGCTCAGGATAAGCCTCATTGGCTTTTTCTACATGGTGATCTGCTTGCGGTACCGTAAAATGACCATAACAACCCGGCCAGTCCGGACAACCCAGACCTGCATCAGACAGCCGAACATAGGCACCCAAAACAACAACAAATAATGCCAGACTTGTTGCTAACAGTGCAATTTTTTGAAAGTATGATTGTTGCATTTTAATATACCCAAATTAAAAATAGCTTAACCCATTTGTGAAACATGTAATAAGCGCTTAAGATCTTTTGCAATATCAGCTGCATTGGCATCCAGCTCGTAATACATCATTAAATTACCAATTGGGTCAACAATATAAATACGGTTCGCATTACCGACATCAACTTTATCTGCCAGTGTAAATTGCTGAATCACATTATTTAACTGCTGCTGTGAGCCGGTTACAATATCAAGATCCGGGTGAAAAGCTTTTACTTCTTTCATAAACTGTTCAGACTGTGGCTGCATCATTACATACAAACGATTAATTCGAGTATATTCACCACCTTGTGCCAGCCTTGTTTGACGCATAACAACAAGCTGACGTTTGCAACGGTCATCACATTCACCGGCATCAACAAACACCATCACCCACTGATGCTCCTGGTCTATCAATTTGTATGGTTTGTTGTTTTCAATATACTTTAAATTGATATCTTTCAATTCAATGGCAGGAGTTATTAAATTACCTTTATTCTTTGTAATATAAGCATCGGAAGTATTGGTATTAAAAACATAAACAGCCAAAAGAACCGGTGCAACAAACATTGCAAATAACAACAACATGGTTATTTTATTTTTTCTGATTTGTGCCGCGCCTGGAATTTGATTATCTGGTATTGAACCGGGTTGCGACGTTGTTTGTTTATTCTCTGACATATCTTTTTTCCACTGCTTAAGCAGTTTTCTCCCGTTTTAATCTAACACTTGAACTGATATATATAATCAATACAACTAAAGCCATAGTAAACCATTGTGCCGCATAACTCTGGCTCTTTTCGGGTGATGATGTTACCACCCGCCAGTCACGCACAAAGCCTGTTTTGTCCTTTGGATCCAGACGTAATATAAATGGATATAACTCCATTTTAAGTACTTCTCTTATTGCGGCAAAATCAATATTTTGAATAATAACTGGGAAGCTCTGGTTGCTAATTTTAACATTATCTACTGCAAAAAAGTTCGTTGATGGCACATATCCTGTGCCCTTTAGTGTTATTTTCTCATTTGTGGTTATAAAATCCGGTAAATCTGCACGATAACGTTTGCCTTTCAACCAGCCACGATTCACTAAAATAACGGTTTTCGAATTTTCAATAACGAAAGGTGTAACAACATAAAACCCAACCTGCGACTGGTGCACCCGGTTATCAATTAAAAAACTATGCCTGGCATCGTAGCGGCCAGTTACTTCAAATTTCTGGTATTTGGCATCAGCAATTTTTATTACATCCGAATTATTGGCTGCCGTTAATAGCATCGCTTTTTGTTCCGAGCGTGCCGTATAATTATCCAGTTGCTGCTGCTTAAGTTCAGCACGTTCCAGTTGCCAGAAGCCAAGCGACATTAAAATGGGCAGCACAATAAGCGTTGCAATACTTGGTGCCAATTTTGGTTTAAATTGAATTGCCATTATAAATATACTTTGCCAAAGCCTCTCGCTAAGTTAGAATATCCCACTATGTTTTAAACCTGCAAGGTTTGCTCGTCGGAGATAATTTGTGATAGTTAAAAGTATAATTGTACTGGTTTTCCTGTTCATTGTATTTAGCTTGTTTTTTGCATTGTACACAATGGCAAAAGATAAAAGTAAAACCCATCGAACGGTTAAAGCTTTAACCCTGCGTATTGCAGGCTCAATTGCTCTGCTTGTCTTTTTGCTTATTATGTACAAACTAGGCTACATTTCACCTCATAATTTTTAGTGTCTCTTAGTTGCTTCGCAACTTAGAGACACTTATGTCGAACGAGCAAAGCAAGCGAGACATCTCTCTAACCGGCTCAATCATCCTTAGTTGCCTCGCAACCTAGAGACACTTATGTCGAACGAGCAAAGCAAGCGAGACCTCTCTCTAACCGACTCAATCATCCTTAGTTGCTTCGCAACTTAGAGACACTTATGTCGAGCGAGTAAAGCATAAGACTCGACCAATCAAGAACTCGCTACCTATTTCGATACCCAAAAGCCAGATATACAGCTCTGGATTCCCGCCTTTGCGGGAATGACGGCATCGAATAAGGCTTTGGCTATTGCACAAGCAACCAGAATTGCGTTCTATCACTCGCAATGACATTCATTTTCTAAAATTCACACGTAAAAAAGGCGGAGCACGCTCCGCCTTTTCCCCAGGCTTCAATTTTCTTATATCAACCAATACACAAAAATAAATAAACCCAACCAAACCACATCAACAAAATGCCAGTACCAGGCTGCGGCTTCAAATGCAAAATGATGCTCGGCCGTAAAATGGCCTTTCATTGCACGAAACAACATAATAATCAACATCGTAGCACCAACAAATACGTGGAAGCCATGGAATCCCGTCAGCATAAAGAACGTAGTACCATATGCACCCGTTGTTAATTTAAGGTTCAAGTCGTTGTATGCATGGCCATACTCATAAATCTGAAAACTTAAAAACAAAATACCTAAAACAACCGTTAAAAATAAACCCAGTACCAACTGGCTATTTTTACCTGCTTTTAAAGCATGATGCGCCCAGGTTAATGTCACACCCGAAGTTAATAGAATAATAGTATTCCATAATGGCAAACCTGTTGCGGGCATGACTTGATAGTCACCACCTACATTAGCTGGACCATTGGTTGGCCATACCGCCTGAAATCCTTCATGTAATATTGCATTCGTCATTGCATTATTACCTTCACCACCTAACCATGGCACTGAAAAATTACGCATATAGTAAAGTGCGCCAAAGAATGCCGCAAAGAACATAACTTCTGACAAGATAAACCACATCATACCCATACGAAAAGATGTATCGACTTGTGAGTCATATTTGCCGGCCATGCTTTCCTTGATTACAGTACCAAACCAGCCAAACAGCATAAAAATAACAATAGCCAGACCAATATACGATACGGTCATATTACCTAGTGCACCATCGACACCATAAGTTAATGCATAAGCAAAACCACCAGTGGCAAGAAATAAACCAATCGATCCAACCAGTGGCCAGTGACTTGGCTCTGGAAGATAATAGCTGCCTTCAGCGTGTGACATAACTA
>CAZEZI010000117.1:0-7088 GCA_964516315.1 uncultured Thioalkalispiraceae bacterium | reverse complement strand
CGTGTTTGTTTTAACGATACCTGAAAAGGAATAAGTAAGGCGCGAAAGTAATCGGTACCTTTACCAATACCACTCATGGCTTTAACCGCAACTGGCACGGCCGATTTGGCAATATCCATAATACCGATATCCAGCACCTTACGGGAATCTGACTTTATCCAGCGTACCACCCCCGTTTGCCAACGACCTTTTAACTTCCCGTCAAACCGGTACGAAACAATTTCACCTACTTTCACCGATATATCATGGTGGCCATCAAAGCATCGTAATGCAATGCCCATTTGACTTAAATTACTTTGCTGCCAGTCTTCCTGACTGTAGTTGGCATGAATATGGCGTTTATCTTTCTTTAACGCTTCTTGATAACGGGTAGCAAAAAAACTTTTACCTTCATCTTCCGTTAATGCTGGTGTTTTTTTATTGGAGTGTATCTTTAGCTCATCCATCTCAGGAGTAAACTTTGCCCGCATCGAAATAAAGTGGTGACATGAATTCAGCCCGGTAGTGATACGCACATCATCGGCAGAGGGTTTTCGTGGTTCGGAACGCTCGGTATTGCCTTGCCATGTATCAGATAAACGCAGTAAAGCATCACGTTGCTTGCGCTCCAGCACACCTGCATCCTGTAATAAATCATCATCAAAGTTACCACGTAGAATATTCTGGATAAGCAGTTCAAGTTTTGCCTTGATTTTATCAATGTCGATAACCCGACCGCTAATTTCCTGTGCATAGAGATCATGGGTAATAAACCGTGGCGCCAGATCAGCCGACATATCAACGGCATATTCACCTTCTACCGCAAGCTGAACATTCGGCAGCAAGTCACACTCTTTTGTCCAGAAACTAACTAAGCGAAAAATTTCCCAGGCCTCGCCCTGCATTAAATGATAGGGCTCGGCAACTGCTAGCAGCAAAATACGTTTATAAGCATAATCAATAGTTGCGGTAATGGGTAACGCCATAATGGGGGAAGGATCATCCAGCGGAATTCCGTTAAAGGTGTTCACTTCTGCATAGCGATATAGCTGGTGTAAATCATGCCATACGCCTTCATCGACAGGGTCATAAACAGAGTAAGATTCCAGCAGATTCCACGATAAAAAAATCATCGCAAAATAGGTAGCCTCATGTAGTAACACATCTTCTGCCAGCTTATGTTTTTTCTTTATCACTAACTCGCTAACAATAATTTTGTATCCTGCTGCCATATCAAATAACAATTTGCGACAGGTATCAGAAAAAAAGCGCTCTTTGCGACCTAAGGGTATTTCAGCCGAATGGTACTTTTGCCCAAGCGCAACCACCACTTGTTGCACAACAGGGTACAACACCACCATTAACGCCATCCGCTCCTGCACCGGATAACGTGATGCATTAATAACATGCAACTTTTCCAGCAACATATGAGCAGAGGCATTAATATCCGCTGTTGGCAGCTCATCTACCCACTGGTGCAACATTTTAGGGCGTAAATAAGGCTTAGGGCGTTGACTCACGTCTTGAGAGGGTATATTTAATACAGGTAGGGACATTTTATTTTTCTTTTACCTAAATATTGAGTCTAACTGGCCGCAAAGGCTTTAAGAAAGTACATTTTTTAATCAATATAGTCTTTTATTGCAAAATGCACCATTATATTGACAATCCACTGTTTTTGCAGCAATCAGGCTATTAACTATAGCGGCAGGGGGAAAACTATTTGAAATCCTGGCGAAAAATAGTACTGTAAACATACAATCAAAAACATATATACCATGTTTAAGGAGTTTTGTATGGTTAAGCTTTTACCTGCGGTGATTATTGGGGTATTAATACTTTCAAACCCGCTAACAAATATCGCCAATGCCGCCGATATTATTTTCACCGCCCCGCCTCGTGAAAAACATGCGGCCGGCGTAAAAATATACGAACCCATCGCAAAGCATCTTAGCAAGCTTATTAACAAGAAAGTTGTTTACCAGCACCCCAGTAACTGGCTAACTTACCAGCGCGATATGCGTGATGGTAAATACGATATTGTTTTTGATGGCCCTCACTTTGCCTCCTGGCGAATGGCCCACCTTGGTCACGACATGCTGGTTAAGCTTCCAGGTAAACTGGGCTTTATGCTCGCCAAGCCCAAATCCGAGACAGCAATCAATAACTTGAACGACTTAATTGGTAAACGGATCTGTGGTATTTCAATGCCCAACCTGTCAACCCTTTCAATTCTGGCAGCCTACCCTAATCCGGTACGCCAACCGGTTATTGTCGGCGTAAAAGGTGGTATGAAAGGTGTCGCAAAAGCACTTGCTAAAAACAAATGCCAGGCCTATGTCTTTCGTGACAAATTTTATATGAAAAAGCTTAAACCGGAAGTTAAGCAAAACCTGGAAATCATTTACAAAAGCAACCCTCTGCCTAATCAGGTTATCACCGCCAGCAACCGTATCTCCCCTGCCGACAAAAAGGCCATTGTCCACTCATTAACACTGGGCAAAGGTGTTGATGCAAGTAAGGGGCTACTAAAACGCTTTGGCGGCAAGGCACGTGCATTTATAAAAGCAGGCAATGAAGAATATAAAGGGCATAATCTACTGCTTGAAGGTGTTATTTTTGGCTGGTAAAACGCAACTAAATACACAATTAGAAACAGAGCGCAGGAACTATCCTCACCCGCTATAAATAATTGCCAGGGAAATAAAAATAAAATCAGTGAAGATTTTAATTTTATCTACGCATAAACTATTATTAATTCATTTCTATAAAGAAGATAATATAATAAATATTAAGCAAAATCTCTGCCCTTAGTCTGTATCAGTATAATTAGGAATATATGGAGCAGCATGCAAATCACCGAACAACCCGCTGATCTTTTTATTTGTCACAACTGTGATTCGCTGCAAAATATATCAAAAGTTAAACCCGGCAATATTGCTACCTGCAGATGTTGCAATAATATTTTATTTAAAAATCCTGACAATGACATTGATAAACCGTTAGCACTTATTATTGCATCACTAATATTATTCATCGTTGCCAATATCTACCCTGTAATGACTCTCAATATTGCAGGCATTGAAAAAGCAGCCACATTAACCGACGCTGCACTGATATTTATTGAACGCGGTAACCCGGGATTGGCAGCAATAGTCTGGTTATCCAGTGTCTTTATTCCTGGCTTTATTATTTTCGGCTTATTCTATATATTAATTTCTATTCATTTCAATATGCATTTGCCTTATACAAAACCCACATTGGTCTGGGTAAGTCGTTTTCTACCCTGGGGGATGATGGATGTTTTTTTTCTTGGTATGCTGGTATCACTGGTAAAACTGGTCGCACTGGCAGACATACTGCTAGGCTCGGGGTTTTATGCTTTCCTTGCTCTTATCTTTACCTATGCTGCAGCAAGTGCATCACTTGAACCCTGCCTGCTCTGGAAACATCTGGATAAAAATACAGGCAAACAGCCAGAGGCTTGTCATGAATAAGAATATTATTCGAGGCAAAGAAGTTGGCCTTGCAGGTTGCCACACCTGTGGTCAAGTCATTCGCTTATCTAAAAAAAATCATGCCACCTGCCCCCGTTGCCATTGCAATATTCATTACAGGAAACACAATAGTATTGCGCGTGTTTGGGCATTATTGATTAGTGCTTTTGTAATGTATATTCCGGCCAATACTGAGCCGATTATGTACACCACATCACTGGGGCAACAAAGCTCAGATACCATCATCAGTGGGGTTATCTATTTTTTAATCCATGGTGACTGGCCCATTGCACTCGTTATATTTTCTGCCAGTGTTTTAATACCCTTAACAAAAATGATTGCAATTGCCTACCTGCTTGTCATGGTACAACGCGGTGCATCACATCGAAAAATGGAGAACACACGCTTGTACATGCTTGCTGAACTTATGGGAAAATGGTCGATGGTGGATATTTTTGTAGTAGCTTTAATGGCTGCGCTTGTACAGTTAAATGCATTAGCGACCATTGAGCCCGGGCCAGCCGGTATCGCATTTGCTGCTACGGTTATTTTAACTATGTTTGCAGCAATGGCGTTTGACCCTAAACTTATTTGGGACCAGACAGAGCAACAAAAATGACAACAACTGAATCTGAAAATACACACAAAATCCCGGATGCCCGATTAGAACAAAAAAAAGGCCGTATCTCTGCAGTATGGGTTATTCCGATTATTGCAGCGGCCATTGGTGGCTGGCTGGTTTTTAAAAATGCGATAACAGAGAAAGCCATTATCGACGTTACATTTAAAAATGCATCGGGGATAGAAGCGGGTAAAACGGCGGTTAAGTATCGTGATATAAAAATTGGAACCGTAAAAGAAATAAGGTTTTCAGATGATCTTTCAAACGTCGTAGCAACGATAGAATTTAAGGGCTTAAAACAACAGCGCTTAACCGATGACACACGCTTCTGGATTGTCAAACCTCGTGTCAGCATTGGCGGTGTCAGTGGACTCGAGACTTTGTTAAGCGGTGTCTATATTGAAGTTGATCCCGGCGATGGACGTGGTAAACCTACCCAGCAATTCACAGGTCTGGAAGCACCTGATATACACCAGCTAGGTAATCCTGGTACTAAATACCTGCTAAACTCAAGTAAGCTGGGAACCTTGTCCAGAGGCTCACCGGTGCAATATAGAGGTATCAACGTTGGTACAGTAACACGCTATAAACTTGCAGACGATCATAGCCGTGTTGACATCGAAATATTTGTACGCGCCCCCCATGACAAGTACATAAAAAAGAATACTCGCTTCTGGAATATTTCCGGGCTTGATGTTGAGGTGGGCACCGATGGCATAAAAATGGGTATGGCCTCAATCGAATCATTGTTATCCGGCGGCATTGCTTTTACAACAAAAAACACCGATAACATCGCTACGCCTCAAGCGGCTGAGAAAACCGTCTTTACACTCTACAACACCGAAAAACCTGAAATTGAAGAAGCGCTGAGCTTCGCAGCACCACTAAAGGTTTATTTTGATGAAGGTGTTAGCGGGCTAAAAATTGGTGCGCCTGTCGAGTTCAAAGGCTTACGACTTGGTACCGTCTTAAATATTGGTGTAGAGGCCAATGCAAGTCGATCTGATCTTTTAACCTTTGCAATAATCAATATTGAACCTGACCGTCTACCTATCGTACAACACAAACAATATCCTAATGATGAGTTGCGTAGAAAGGGTATTTATTTATTTATTGAAAAAATGGTACATAATGGCTTACGTGCGCAGCTTAAAACACGCAATTTACTAACAGGCCAATCGCTGGTTGCTCTGGACTTTTTCCCGAACCAGAAAAAAGCCAGCATAAAATATGTTAACGATGTACCTGTTATTCCTTCTATGCCGGAATCTCTCTCTGGCATTTTACAACAAGTAGATAGAATAACCGCTCGAATAGCCGCCATGCCTCTTGAGGATATCAGCAAAAATCTGGATCAAAGCCTGGCAAGTATTAACAGTCTGGCTAACTCACTGAATGCCAGCGAAGGCGGTATGCTCGGCATACAGATTAATGAAGCTATACTGGAGCTGACTAAGGCCGCGCGCTCCATCCGTTCTATGGCAGACTATCTGGAACGACACCCGGAATCACTTTTAAAAGGTAAAAGTGCACAATAATATTATGGGTAACATAAAAATAGCGAGGAGCTGTTAAATGTTTCATATTTCAATCATTATACTGTTGTTATTATCTTTAACAGCCTGCGGCAGCTCACCTAAAACCTACTTTTATACACTTAATGCAAAAGATACCTCTAAAGAAATTATTCAGGATAAAAAAAATAATGGTCTGAGTATTGGCGTTTGGCAGGTAACACTACCTTCCCTGCTCGATCGGGCGGAAATGATAACGCGTAATGGGCAATACGGTATCGAAGTAGCCGACTTTCACAAATGGGCCGATGGACTTGCTGATAATATCACCCGCTTAATCAGTAGCGAACTCAATCATCACTTAAAAACCAATCGTGTTGTTGTATCACCCTGGTTATCTTACATAAAACATGATTACCAAATAAGAGTGCAAATCAACCGGCTTGATGGTGAGTTAGGCGGTGAAATGATTATGAACGGGGTATGGAGTTTATTTGATACTAACGGACACAAGGAGTTACTACGGGAAAGCTTTTTGTTTAAAACAACAGCAAAAGGAAAAAGTTACAATGATATGGCGGCAGCCTTTAGCAACCTGACCACACAACTATCAGAGAAAATGGCTAATACCATTATTGCCCAATAACATGATATTAAGCTGTGAGCTGGAATTTGGAGTCAGGTAAAAACTTTTAATTTTCTGTCTAACAGATTTTACTCTGACCCCACCAAAGATTGGTGGGCCTACTTGGACTCGAACCAAGGACCAAGGGATTATGAGTCTTTTTCTCCATTTTTTGCACTTCTTTGAATAACTTCTAAAGCCTTTGAAAAATAAGCAGTTTCCTGTATTATCCTCACTTTACTGTTTGAAGCTTTTTGCTGTTTTTAGCCTAAATTTGATGCCAAGTGTCTACACTAGGTCTACACCGAGGAATGAGGGACTTTAGATCCATGCGAATTACTAAGAAATTTGTCGACACCGTAACGATACCTGAACTCAGCACGAGCGGCGGTAAAACACAAAAGTTTTATCGTGATGACCAAATACCGGGATTTGCTCTTAGAGTGACTAGCGGAGCTGTAAAGTCGTTTATTGTTGAAAAGCGCATTAATGGCAAAGTAAAACGAATGACACTTGGCCGCTATGGCAACCTTACCGTTGAACAGGCTCGTATAGAGGCAAAGCGCATTACCGGAGAAGTAGCAACGGGAATAGATCCCATTGCTGAAAAGAAGGCTCAACAAGCTAAATCTGTAACCCTGCAACAAGCCTTTGATGATTACTTATTAGCGCGTAAGGATCTTAAAGAAGCCACCATCCATGACTACAAGCGCATCATTAACGGCCCATTAGAAGACTGGCAAAATAAAGCCCTACTCGATATCACAAAAGATATGGTAGAAAAGCGACACCGAGACTATGGGAAACGTTCAAAAGCTCGGGCAAATAATACGATGCGCGTACTAAGGGCT
>CAZEZI010000116.1:0-7117 GCA_964516315.1 uncultured Thioalkalispiraceae bacterium | reverse complement strand
GTTTCAATCATCGGTGCAATGGCTGAAGTAACCACTGGTGAATGGAATGCGCTGGTTGATGATGACAACCCCTTCGCGCGTTATGAATTTTTAAATGCACTGGAACAACACGATTGCGTTGGGCAAACTTATGGCTGGCTGCCACAACATATTGTTGTAAGGGAAAACAACACCTTGATTGGCGCAAGCCCGATGTACTTAAAAAACAATTCCTATGGCGAATTTGTTTTTGACTGGGCATGGGCCGATGCTTATCATCGTTCCGGCATTGAATACTACCCAAAGCTGGTTACATCCATTCCCTATACACCGGCGACCGGACAACGTTTTTTAATAAAAGACAAACAGCGCCACACTGAAATAAGTCAGTTAATTATTTATGCCGGACTGCAACATGCCAAAGCGATCCGGGTATCATCGGTTCACTGGTTGTTTACCAACAAACAGGATACACAGGAGTTAAAAAATCAGAATTTAATATTACGGCTCGGTTGCCAGTTTCACTGGCAAAACAAAGACTATATCGATTTTGATCATTACCTGTCGTTTTTTAACTCAAAGAACCGTAAGAAAATAAAACGGGAACGTAAACAGGTTCAACAGCAGGCGATCAGTATTGAAATAAAAACCGGGCATGAAATGAGTGATAAGCTATGGCAGATCTTCCATAAGTTCTATACTTCCACGTTCGATAAAAAATCGGGCATGGCAACGTTAAGCTCGAACTTTTTCAAAGCAATTGGTAAAAGCATGCCGGATAATATTGTTGTTTTATTTGCCAGGCACGACGCTCGCTATGTTGCAAGTGCATTTTGTATTCGCGGAGCAAACACATTATTTGGCCGACACTGGGGCTGCAATACCGAGTTTAGCAACTTGCATTTTGAGCTGTGTTATTATCAGGGGTTAGAATATTGTATTAATAATGGTTTAAAACGTTTTGAACCCGGCGCGCAGGGTGAACATAAAATTTACCGAGGATTTTTACCAACCGCAACATGGTCGGCACATTGGCTCGCACACCCGGAATTTAATACAATCATACGCAAGCATGTTCAGCACGAGCAACAAGGTATGCAATATTATATTGAGAATATGCAAAGCCATTCACCCTTTAAGCAACAATAAAAATTATATTAATGAGCGCACCTTATTTACTCTCTGATGATCAGCTTGACTTGTTTCCCGATGTAGAACTGGCACTAGATGAACCCAATGGCCTGCTTGCAGTGGGTGGGGATTTGTCACCTAAACGTTTGTTGGCGGCTTATTCAAGCGGTATCTTCCCCTGGTTTAGTGACGACCAGCCGATCTTGTGGTGGTCACCCAATCCACGCTCGGTTTTAAAGCTGGATGATTTTAAAATATCAAGAAGTTTAAAAAAAACCTTAAATAAAAGAATTTTTCACGTTACTTTTGATACGGCCTTTGATGAAGTTATTCAGGCTTGTGCTGCTACACGCAAGGATGGTTTTGGCACATGGATAACAAACGACATGCTAGATGCTTATCGTCAATTACACAAACAAGGTTATGCACATTCGGTTGAATGCTGGTTTGAGCAGAAGTTGGTTGGTGGCTTATACGGCCTGTCACTCGGCCATGCTTTTTTTGGCGAGTCTATGTTTACTCGCAAAACCGATGCTTCGAAAGTTGCGCTGGCACATTTAGTCTGGCAACTAAAACAATGGCAGTTTGACTTTATTGATACTCAGGTTAGCTCGGAACATATGGCAAGCCTGGGAGCCAGTGATATTCCGCGTAGACAATTTATTGCCGAATTGCAACAAACACTTAAATTATCTTCACGTGTTGGTCAGTGGCAATTTGATATAAAAACCTGAAATATAGTCATTAATCGCTAATGTGTTAGCTATCACAATATCAAAATAGACAACCGTAATAAAAGCGTCTAACTTAAAAGTAACAGATCAATTTCGAAAAAACTTATGTCATTAAATTCAAGTCAACAAATGAAACAACCGGATGTGCTAACCGCACTTGAGTTTTGTTTAACCGATAAACATGACTGTGGCTATTTACCGAACCGGCAGGCAACGACTTTATTTGTAAACCCTGCAATTGATTTGCAACAACAGCATTATAGTTTTCTTGCTACAATGGGTTTTCGGCGTAGCGGTAATCATGTTTATCGCCCACATTGTGAACAGTGTCAGTTATGTGTTCCTGTCAGGTTAAATGTTGCCCGGTTTAAAGCCAGCAAACAACAGCGGCGCTGCTGGAATAAAAATACAGAAATTATCACCCTTCCTCACCCCACCCGGTATAACGAAGAACACTTTAATTTATATTCACGTTACCTGAGCGCGCGGCATTCAGAGGGTGGCATGGATCCAACATCAAAAACCGCTTATAACGATATTATAAATAGCCATTGGTGCGACTCTGAATTAATGGAATTTCGACGTGGGCAACAACTGGTGGCCGTTGCAGTAATAGATAAATTAAACGATGCTTTATCTGCTGTTTATACTTTCTTTGAACCTGAGCTTGCAAACTTAAGTCTGGGTATTCTCGCTATTCAGCATCAAATTGCGCTGGTTCGCCAGCGCAATCTAAAGTGGCTTTATTTGGGATACTGGAACCCCGAGTCACAAAAAATGTCATATAAAGCACACTTCCAGCCCCTGCAATATTTTGTGGATGGTCGCTGGCAAACCGATAAGCCGTATTAATATTTGTTATAGATTTTATTATTTTTTAAGTGGTTGTATCACAAGAAGTTAAGCTCATTATGTATCGGCAACGGGGTAACACCCCGCTGACGACCAAAGGGGAGAGCGCCACTTCTCCCCTTTGGAAACCCCAGTGGTTTTGTGCCCACCGCAAGCGGATGGGGAATTTATATTAAACATTGATTAAACGAGGCCGATAATTAAACAAAGCAGCATCGCCATAAAATAGTAAGGGTGTCATCACCCCCAACATTGGAGGAATCGATATGTTAAGTTTTTTAATTCAAATCGCCAACGAGTTTGAACGTGAACACGGTTATCGTCCCAATGTTCTCTATATTAGCCCGCAGCACTTTAAATCTTTGCAAGGTGCCCTTTCCGAAATAAAAGGCCTTGAAGCACTTACCCAGTTTCTGGGAATGGAGATTGTGCTGTCTGAGGAGTCCTGTCAGCCCCATCTAGCCTGGTCTTCTATTGAATGGAAACGTGCTGTTGTTGTGTAAAACAACAATCGTTGCCTGATAATCAGGTTTGTATCAAAATCTTAAACGTGTCATTACACTACAATTTAGCAAGATTGCTTCACTATCACTCGCAACGACAAACAGTGGTCATTGCGAGTGATAGCGAAGCAATCTGGTTTCTTATGCAAAATAGGTGTTAAATATCCAGGCACAAGAAAACGCCTCGAACCCAGACAGGCAATAATGGGAATAAATCTATTGCCACACCTGTGGCTCCCATCTGCTCTCGTTTAGATCCGAGCCGTTTGTTACCTCCTTCCCTCTTCCCTTAACAGGAATTTGCTATGCGTGCCCGTGGCCTCCATGTCCTATCGTTGGTGTCGATTTTCCCAGGGTAACCATCAGGGCGATACCACCAACCAGACTGCCAACAACTATCTGATTTACCGTTGGAACCAGCAAATTTGCAAAGCCAAGGGTAAATGGAGCGACGATCAACCAGAATCCCAGAACCAGATTGGTAAATTCCTTCCACATTTGCGGTCGACTAATAGCTGCGAAAGCAAAGAATGCGACTGCTATGCCAACCAGATAGGAATTGGTTGCGGCCACATCATCCGTAATGCCAATACCAATAAGTGGTGAAATAACAAGCCATACACCTAATAGAGCAATACTCCAGTCCTGCCATTGAGCTTCTTTCATAATGCACCTCCTTTGTTCCTCTTTGTAACGCTGTTTGAACTTATAAATAGCACTATGGAACATGCTAAATATATAGCACTTATGTGTAAGACACAGTCAAGGAAAAGTTGGGGGGATTGCTTTGATACTACCATGAACCAAAATGACCATTAAAATGGCATGTATTCGTTAAATAATACTCACTTTATGCAAGTTTATGCATAAAAAACGGCTTTCATCTTTGATAAGTTGGCGATTTTAGGGCATTATTGCGCGCTTGTTGAATAGATTGAAGTAAGGTTGGTATGGCAAAAGAAGAACACATTGAAATGGAAGGGACGGTTATTGATACCCTGCCCAATACTATGTTTCGAGTTGAACTTGAGAATGGACATATTGTAACGGCGCATATTTCAGGCAAAATGCGTAAGAACTATATCCGTATTCTTACTGGTGACGTTGTGACTGTTCAGCTTACACCGTATGATTTAAATAAAGGCCGTATTACTTTCCGTGGACGATAAGTCAACATCCAGTCAGTGTCAAAACAATATCATTGTTCCCGTCATTCCCGTGCAGAGCCTGTCCCCAGTGAAGACGGGGACGGGAATCCTGAAAAATTATAAATAGTCTTTTACTTAGTTAGAATTAGAAAACCAGGTTTTCTGGGTGGACTGACGCATCGCTACGCGCTGCATAAGTGCTGCCCCTTATTTTTTCAAAATAATAGGGCATGGTGCTCTTCTCGTGGTTCAGGAAAACAAGTTTTTACCGGGTGGACAGGCGCATCGCTACGCGCTGCATAAGTGCCAGTAAAAAGAAGAAGAAACTGGCACTAAACAGTAGCTTTTTCTTTGGACATCACTTTAAACGCAAGCTCATCGTTCTCGACATGAATATGAATCGAGCCGCCGTGCGTTAAATCACCAAACAACAATTCTTCTGCCATTGGCTTTTTCAGGTATTGCTGGATAATGCGTGTCATTGGCCGCGCACCCATTTTAGGGTCGTAACCCTTAATCGCAATCCAGGTACGTGCTTCATCGTCCACCGTCAGGCTCACGCCTTTTTCTTCCAGTTGCGCTTCAAATTCAAAGATAAACTTGTCCACCACTCGGCCAATCATATCTGGACCCAGCGGGTTGAACTGGATAATGCTGTCAAGGCGATTTCTGAATTCAGGCGTAAAGACTTTTTTGATGGTTTCCATTGCATCGGTTGAGTGGTCCTGAGTCTGGAAGCCAATGGAACTGCGGTTTAACCTGTCGGCACCGGCATTGGTTGTCATCACAAAAATCACATTACGGAAATCCGCTTTGCGTCCATTGTTATCCGTTAAAGTGCCGTGATCCATTACTTGCAGCAGGATATTAAACACATCCGGATGCGCTTTTTCAATTTCATCTAACAATAAAACGGCATGCGGATTTTTATTGACCGCTTCGGTTAATAGACCACCCTGATCAAAACCAACATATCCTGGTGGCGCGCCGATTAAACGCGATACAGTGTGCTGTTCCATATATTCTGACATATCGAAACGAATAAGCTCAATACCTAAAATACGTGCCAGTTGCCGCGTGACTTCTGTTTTACCTACACCGGTAGGACCGGCAAACAAGAAAGAGGCTATCGGTTTTTCTGACTCACCCAAACCGGAACGGGCTAATTTAATCGCACTGGATAAACTGCCAACCGCATCGTCCTGGCCATAAATAACCAGTTTTAAATTGTTTTCTAAACTGCGTAATACTTCTTTGTCATCACTCGAAACGGACTTGGCAGGAATGCGGGCAATTTTAGCCACAATCGCTTCAATATCTTTTACGCCTATGGTTTTTTTGCGTTTTGATACTGGCAACAAGATTTGGCTGGCACCGGCCTCATCAATCACATCAATGGCTTTATCAGGTAGATGTTTGTCGTTGATATAGCGCTCCGATAATTCGGCTGCGCTGCGAAGCGCCTGCTGGGTATAACGTACATGATGGTGTTCTTCAAAGCGACTCTTCAGACCGGCAAGAATTTGTACACACTCATCAACTGAGGGTTCAGACACATCCACTTTCTGGAAGCGGCGTGCCAGCGCGCGGTCTTTTTCAAAAATACCACGGTATTCCTGATAGGTGGTTGAACCAATGCATTTTAATTCACTGGTAGCCAACACCGGCTTTAACAGGTTGGATGCGTCCATTGCACCGCCGGAAGCTGCGCCTGCGCCAATAATGGTATGGATTTCATCAATAAACAGCACTGCATTTTCTTCGCTTTTAAGCTGTTTAAGTACCGCTTTAAGGCGTTTTTCAAAATCACCCCGGTACTTGGTTCCGGCAAGCAAGGAGCCTAAATCCAGCGAGTAAATAACGTAATCTTTTAGAACATCGGGCACATCACCATCAACAATACGCTTAGCCAGGCCTTCTGCTAATGCCGTTTTACCTACACCAGCATCCCCTACAAACAGTGGGTTATTTTTACGCCGCCGGCATAAGATTTGTATCGTACGCTCCACTTCATATTTACGGCCGATTAAAGGGTCGATTTTGCCAGCCATAGCCAGCTCATTTAAATTGGCAGCGAATTGCTCTAATGGCGTTGCAGCCGCTTCTTCAGCAGGCTCTTCTTCTGCCACAGCATCATCATGCTCGGGCGAAGGCCCTTCGATTTTTGAAATACCATGGGAAATATAATTGACGATTTCCAGACGGGAAATATCCTGTTTTTTCAGGAAATAAACAGCTTGTGATTCCTGTTCACTAAAAATGGCAACCAGTACATTCAGGCCATTCACTTCCTGTTTACCCGATGATTGAACATGGAACACAGCGCGCTGCAGAACCCGCTGGAAGCCTAATGTTGGCTGTGTATCGCGTTCATCATCTGGTGGTAATAACGGGGTGGTTTCTTCCAGAAAGGCGGTTAAATCCTTCTGTAATAGCTCCATATCGGCACCACAGGCTTTGAGGACTTCAATCACGCCATCATTCGACATTAGTGCCAGCAGCAAGTGCTCCACTGTCATAAATTCATGGTTTTGACTGCGTGCATCCTTAAATGCACCATTTAACGAATCTTCTAACTCTCTACTTAACATGACAAAAACCTCTTAACCGTCGACTTCCATTGTGCACAACAATGGGTGTTCATGCTGCCGGGAGTAATCATTGACCTGAGCCACTTTTGTTTCTGCGATATCGCGAGTAAATACACCGCATAAGCCTTTCCCCTTGCTATGCACATTAAGCATGATATGTGTAGCAGTTGGACGGTCCA
>CAZEZI010000115.1:0-7233 GCA_964516315.1 uncultured Thioalkalispiraceae bacterium | reverse complement strand
TACTTTTTTGCACAGCTTCATTATACGATGGCGTGACAACTTCTTTAACCGCCGCTACTTCTAATGTATTCGGTTCGCTGCTGGCCATAGCTTGCGGCTCTTTTTCTTCTGTAGAAACTTTTTTGATTTTGGTTTCAATGGGCTTCTGTTGTTGCACAACCGTTTTTGTTACTTTCAACGTTGTTGTATCAGAAGCTGGCACCGGCCTGAAGGCTAACATTCTCAACAACACCATTTCCAGACCACTGCGTATGCTCGGTGCCAGTTTTAAATCGCGCTGCCCGGTTAACCCAATCTGGTAAAAAAGTTGTATTTCTTCTGCACTTGCCATTGTTGCCAGCGATTCAATGGTTGCCAACGCAAGGCCCTGCTCATCCAACATGGCATCACAGGCATCCGGTACTTGCTGGTATAATGCAATACCATGTAATAAATTTAAAATAGCGTCCAGCACGCCGTTTAAATCGGGCACTTGCTCATTTATTTTTGCCAGTAACGTCATCACGGCCATAGCATCTTGTGCAAGCAGTTTTTCAACCAGACTGATCACCAGGTGACTATCAAAACTGCCTAACATGGCAGCCACATCTTCAAGTTTAATCGTACCAGCACCATAGGCAATGGACTGGTCAAGTAAACTTAAGCCATCACGCATACTACCATCAGCAGCAATAGCGAGTTGTTTGCAAGCCCCTTCTTCATAAGGAATGTTCTCTTTATCCAGCAGGCTTTGTAAGTAATCAGAAATACGCTCGACTGAAAGACGGCGTAAATTAAATTGCAGGCAACGTGATAAAATGGTTACCGGTAATTTTTGCGGGTCGGTCGTTGCAAACAGGAATTTTACGTGTGGTGGTGGCTCTTCCAGTGTTTTCAACAGAGCATTAAAACTGCTCGCTGAAAGCATATGAACTTCGTCAATTAAATAAACTTTATAACGACCACGCGTGGGAGCATATTGAACGTTATCGAGTAAATCTCGAGTATCTTCAACTTTTGTACGTGAAGCTGCATCCACTTCAATTAAGTCAACAAAGCGGCCTTCGTCTACTTCTTTACAGGTTGAGCACTCACCGCACGGTGTAGAGCTAATGCCCTGCTCACAATTAATTGACTTGGCTAAAATACGCGCAATGGTTGTTTTACCCACACCGCGTGTGCCGGTAAATAAAAAAGCATGATGCAGCCTGTCGGCATCGAGTGCATTAATCAAGGCGCGTAAAACATGCTCCTGCCCGACCATTTCACTGAAATTTTTCGGGCGCCATTTTCGCGCTAAGGCCAGATAACTCATATAGACTCAAAAACTCATTTGACAGTTAAACAATAAATTCAAAACCATCATTCTAGCGACTTCTGAGCCACGTTCCCAGTCATTAATGCAACCAGCCAGAACCTGGCAGCAGGTCAGCATTATTCTGTAAGCTATTGTTTTAAAAGGTTATTGGGTGGCAGTCTGTACGAGCTACACCTCGGCACCCGAATCCACCACTACCGTTGCTCCCTTCCGGGCCTGGCGGGGTTTGCGGTTTATCGTCGCGAGGGAACCCATACAAACTACCATAAACTGGCTATACCTGACTTATATACAGATAAATACCTGAAAAGCAAAGGCCGCTACAGCATAAGTTTTCAGGGCGCGTAGGATACCACAAACAAAAGCAGGCTGACTATTATCAAAGCCCTTAACATTAAAAATTATACTTCGCATCCGCTACCAAACCAGTATATTCGTGTTAGGCTTAAAACTTAATGGGGTATGGCATTAGAGTTTAATGGGTTATGGCACTAAAACTTTATATTCTCGATGACGATGAGCAATATGCAGCATTACTTGCCGAAGTCGCATCCAATATTGGCTGGGAAGTTATGGCCGCGCAAAATCCCGTTAGCTTTCTGCAAAACAATATATTGCCGGGCAGTGTTTTAGTCCTGGATCTTAATATGCCGGAAATGGATGGTATTGAAGTTATCCGTGCACTGGCCGAAAAAAAAATCAACCTGTTACTTATACTCGTCAGCGGCTTTGATGCACGCGTATTGCACTCGGCACAACAACTGGCAGAGGCACATCATTTTAAAGTTTTAGCCAGTTTAACCAAGCCCATGTCCATTCAGGAATTTGCTGAAACACTCAATAGTATAAAACCACAATCTGAGCAGATACAAAAATTATCACTTACGGAAAATTTGCTCTCCACCGTGGAACTGGAGCAAGCTATTAAGCAGCAGCATCTGGTACTTTACTACCAGCCACAAATTAATATGAAAACCGGAGACTTGCATGGCGTGGAAGCTCTGATACGCTGGCAGCATCCTGAACATGGACTTATCTACCCAAATCAGTTTATTGGCCTGGCTGAAAACAGTGGTTTAATAGAGCTGTTAACAAAAGAAGTTATTCGATTAGCCGTGGAACAATCCCGACACTGGCAAGCTGACAGCATTAATATTAATGTTTCAATTAATGTGTCCGCAGAAAACATTACCAGTTTAAGTTTGCCGGAGCAATTAAAAGAACTGACTGATAAACACCAGATTGACCCCAGAAAAATCACTCTGGAAATTACAGAAAATGCCGTCATGGGCAATCTTACTTCGTCATTGGATGTGCTCAACCGATTAAGAATGAAAGGCTTTGCATTATCCATTGACGACTTTGGCACTGGCTACTCATCTCTGTCTCATTTATACAAAATGCCCTTTACTGAACTTAAAATTGATCAAAGTTTTATCATGCAGATGCTTGAAGACAGTGAGGCTATGATTATTGTAAAAATATGCATTATGCTGGGCAAAATGCTGGGGATGAAACTGGTTGCAGAAGGCGTTGAATCCCGTGCAGTATGGGATGAACTGCAAACGCTGGGCTGTGATATTGCTCAGGGCTATCTAATGGCAAAACCCATGCCTGCTGGTGCACTTATTCAATGGATAAGAATTAACAAACAAATGAGTAACTGATATGGAACTATTTAAAAACAGTTTTGCTTATATAAAAAATTTCTCTAAATTTGCAATTACTATCCTACTTTTGTTTTTGAGCCTGGCCGTTAATGCCCAGCAAACTATCGTTATGAATACGGCTTTTAGCAACCCCATTAGCAATGACACACAAACCGGCTTTGGCGATAAAGTATTGGGCGAAGCATTTAAGCATATTGGGTATAAACTTGAAACGGTGCGTTTACCTGCAGAAAGGGCCCTGATTAACGCCAATAAAGGAATTGATGATGGCGATTTACTTCGCATTGGTGGCCTGCAAAAAAAATACCCTAATCTTATTCAGGTTCCCGAAAAAATAATGGACATGGATGTTATGCTATTTACCAAAAATCAGCTGGGTTTTAAAGTGAAGGGTTGGAAAAGCATTACCTCTCAGTCAGTCTCTATTATTACGGGCTGGAAAGTCTTTGAAATAAATTTAGGCAAGAATGTACACATAATAAAAACGGACAATGTTGATCAAATGTTCACAATGCTAACCAAAAACAGGGCTGACTTTGCCGGGTATGAACGCTGGTCTGGACTGAAATTTATTAAAAATGCCAATATTTCAAATATTAAATTGATCGAGCCGCCATTAGTTAGTACACCATTATATACCTACCTCCACAAAAAGCATAAAAAACTGGTCCCAAAATTAGCCGCCGAAATCAGACAAATGAAGAAGGATGGCAGTATAAAAAAGATTTTTAACGAATTATTAAAACCACTCATGCCATAAATTATGTTTACTTTTAAACCCATAAAATCTCCTCTTGCTCGTCGCCTGATTATTTACACGGTTTTGTTCAGTACGTTTATCACCTTATTAATAACAGCGCTGCAACTTTACCGTGATTATGAAGCTGACCTGAAACTCATTTATTCGGAACTTGAACAAATTGAACAGGTTCATTTAAACAGTATCTCGGCTGCATTATGGGCATCAAATAGAAAACTTTTAAAAACAAATATTGACGGTATTATCAAAATACGGGATATGCAATATGTTGAAGTAAAGGACGGAGATCAGATCTGGGCACTGGCCGGTAAAAAAACAAATGACAACACTATCCAGCGTAGCTACTCTATCAATTACCAACACCGAGACAAAAATATTAACATTGGCCAACTAATGGTTATTGTAAGTTTAAAAGGTGTTTACCAGCGACTCTATGATAAAGTATGGGTTATTCTGGTTTCTAACGCAGTTAAAACATCACTCGTTGCTATTTTTATTTATTTCCTGTTTCATCACCTTAACACTCGACACTTAACAAAAATTTCCGAGTTTTCAAAAAAGCATAACCTGCTATTAAACAACGAACCACTTGTTCTGGACAGATCAAAAAGAAAACCCGATGAATTTGACACATTGGTCGACTCCATTAATGAAATGCATACCCGGTTACATGAACAAGTCGAAAAAGTTAACCAACAAAGACAATATCTTGCCCAAACGCTGGATAGCATTGGTGATGCTGTTATCACAACCGATGAAAAGGGTAATATCACCCGAATGAACCCGGTCGCGGAACAACTCACAGGCTGGTCAATTAATGAAGCTCATGGGCAGTCTGTAAAAACAGTGTTCTCGGTTTTGAATGCACTGACACATGAACCCATTGAAAACCCCATTGATCAAGTAATGGCAAATGGCGAAACAATTCATCTCAGCAATCACACCACGTTAATTTCCAGGGATGGTACACAACATCAAATTGCCGATTCAGCAGCACCGATAAAAGATGGCGACCATATATTAGGCATGGTGCTCGTATTTAACGATGTAACCGAACAATACAAGTTACGTCAGGCCATCACCATTAGCGAACAAAAATATCAGGCGCTTACAACTATTGTACCTGTCGGTATTTATTATACCGACCAACAGGGTCAGCATTTATATGTTAACGAAAAATGGAGTGAAATTACCGGCATTACAGCGAAAGATGCAATAGGTGATGGCTGGCAAGTTGCATTACACCCCAATGACAAGGGGAATTTTTTCACAGAATGGACAAAGTTAACAGTCGAAAATATCCCGTTTAAATGTGAGTATCGCTTTCAGCATGGTAATGCCATTCGCTGGGTTCTCGGTCATGCTCAGGCAAATACAGATGATAAAGGTAAAGTTATTGGTTATGTTGGCACCATTACTGATATAACAGAACGCAAAGAAGCAGAAGCAGCTGTGCTTGTAAGCGAGCAACAGCTCGCCGAAGCACAGCGCATGACACACATTGGTAACTGGGAACTGGATCTGACAAATAATATTTTAAAATGGTCAGATGAAATCTATCGTATCTTCGAAATTGACCCAAAAAAATTTCCAGCATCCTACGAAGCTTTTATTAATGTAATACATCCTGATGACCGTAAAAAAGTCAATGCAACTTACAACGAATCTGTTAACAACAAAACACCTTATACAATAACCCACCGTTTGCGCATGCCGGATGGCCGTATCAAATATGTCGAAGAACGTGGCCGGACATTTTATAATAATGAAGGTGGCCCGGTACGTTCCACCGGAACCATTCAGGACATTACCCAACAAGTTCAAATGGAAGAAACGCTACGCCGCAGCCAAAAAATGGATGCACTGGGAAAACTCACTGGCGGTATCGCACATGATTACAATAATATGCTGGGAGTTATTCTCGGCTATGCAGCTTTATTGGAAGACACCTTAAGTGATCAACCAAAACTTGCAAAATATGCGAACGAGATCCATCGGGCGGGTGAACGTGGCAGCAAACTCACAAAAAAATTACTCTCCTTTGCTCGACAGAAACCTGCTGACACTAAAAGTATTAATATTAATACTTTATTAGAAGATGAAATAAATATACTCAAGAAAAGTCTTACCGCACGTATCAAACTTAAATATGAACTTGCAGATAATTTGTGGCCAATCTCAATTGATGAGGATGAGCTGGAAGACACCATTCTTAATATTTGCATTAATGCCATGCATGCAATTGAAGGTAGTGGTCAACTTACAATAAAAACACTTAACGAAAAAATTAAACCCGTCGATGCACAATTATTAAAACTAAACCCCGGTGATTATATCTCATTAAGTTTTGCAGACACCGGCAGTGGCATGAGCAATGAAACAAGGCAAAAAATATTTGACCCGTTTTATACAACCAAAGGCCACCGCGGTACAGGCCTTGGGTTAAGCCAGGTATACGGGTTTATGCAACGCAGCAATGGCGCCATCCATGTTTATTCCGAGTTGGGGCATGGCAGTCGTTTTGTACTATATTTTCCCAGAACATCCCAGGCTGCAAGCAAAACAGAAATACAAAACAGTAATACAAAATACAAAGAAGCCTCAACTGACGCAACATTATTAGTTGTAGATGATGAAGAAACAATACGAAATCTGGCTTACACCATACTGAACTCATATGGCTTCAAGGTATTAACGGCCAATGATGGGCAGCATGCAATCAAAATTTTAAACGAACAATCTGTCAACCTGGTTATAACTGACGTTATTATGCCCAATATGGATGGCTACCAACTGGCTGCATATATACGACAACATTACCCAAAAATTAAAATTCAAATGGTGAGTGGTTTTGCAGATAACCGACATAATATAGAAACCGATCAGGAACTAGAAAAAAATATTATTTATAAGCCCTATACCTCCAATACATTACTTGCATGCGTTCAAAGCCTGCTGCACGAACAGGATGAACAGGAAATAGATGCAGTACATGGCAAAAAAACTATTTTACTCGTGGATGATGAAGAGGATATACGTGAATTATTTAAACTTAATCTGGAAAAACTGGGTTATCTGACTGTGCCTGCCTGTGATGGTGATGAAGCAATAACGCTATACCAGCAATCACTTGAAAAAGACTCTCCATTTGATGCAGTTATAATGGATCTGTCTATTCCGGGTAGTAAAAACGGAAAAGAAATAGCACAAAAGATACGAGAAATCGATTCTCATGCAAAAATTATTGTTTCAAGTGGTAATTCATCCAGCCCCGAAATGACAAATTATCAGGAACATGGATTTGATGCCGCGATTGAAAAAGATTTTAACCGCAGTAAAATAAAGAAAGTTATGGAAAAAATACTAACTACAGGATAAAAAATACCCGGTATAGCTAAAAGGAAGGCTTATTCGGCCAATGGCCTCACCCCTTCGGGGCCATCGTTGTTCCAACGATGTTCTTCGCGGCAAGGCCGCTCGTCAAACCCGCTGATATATTTTCATCG
>CAZEZI010000114.1:0-7276 GCA_964516315.1 uncultured Thioalkalispiraceae bacterium | reverse complement strand
CCATTTTTTAGCGCTAGTCATAATCTCGTTGATGCGGCCAATCGGCATTTGAAAAATCAACACGCCAATCCGTTCGCTGCCTTCAAATATGGGTGAAGCAATAAAGGAGGCTGCCCCTTCATAGGAGGGTGTGTAGGGTTGAAAATCAACTATAACAATCTCATTTGCACCTAGTTTGTTAGCAGCACGGAAGGCTTCGCCAATACCAGTTTTGGCATAAGGACCATCAATTAATGATGTAGTGTAGTCTAGTTCTTTATAAACCGAGTACATAATGTCGCCGTTTTCCGCGTCAGCCAGAAAAATATCGTAATACTCAAATTCTTCAAGAAATTGCCGAAAAGCAGGATGATACTGGTTATGGATCCGGCTATACCGGGAGCCATCTTTTGCATCAACCAGTTTGTGTTTATTGCCCAGAGGGTTTGGGTTATTTTGAATATAGTGGTATTGCAAAGCAATGGACTGATCATCCAGCTGGTTTAGCAAACCCATAACGTCAACCATTTTGCCTCTGTTTAAGTTGTTGTATTCTTTGCCAAATTCATTTTTATAATATTTGGCAATTTCATTACGCATTTTATTAATATCGGCATTTTCATCCACAAAATCATAAGAGCGCTTAAATTCTGTCATGGCGGTAATCGTCATACGGCTATTGGACAGTGTGAGAACCTGGCTTCGAATTGTTGCAAAATAATCTTCAATTTGGGTTTTTTTGGTATCACGGATTAAAATAAGCTGATTTTTTGCGGATATTTCCAGGGCGTCACCGGCGATACGGGTGGAAACATTTTCCAGCATCAAAAGAGCAATGGTGACAGGTACAATGGCCAGACTGCAGGCCATTAGAATCATTTTATTTTTGATCTTCATTCGCTTGTTCCCTTTGAAATGGTTTTTTCTATGAGCGCCAGATAGCAAGTTCCTGTGCGCTTTTAATATATCGTCTATCCCTATAAATACTTTAATAGGTCTTTTTGGCTGTATTGTTGTGGCGGGGCAGGCTAATTTAAGTTATTGATTTTTAATACTAACAACTTGTGGCAGGCACAAAGCTGTTGGGGTTTCCAAAGGGGAGAGCTTCGCTTCTCCCCTTTGGTCATCAGCGTGGTGCATACCCCGCTGATGATATATAATTGATTTCTGCGCATATTGTCTATTTTGGCGATTTAATTTAAAGTAGTGGGCTTAATTTGCTTGCGGTTAAACGCAAAAAAGTTATTTTCTCTGTTTACATAAGCCGTGTTGGTAGATTTTCTCTACAATAGGTAAAATAGTAGCTAATCTTTATACTCCACCCTACTTTAATTAGTGGCTAATACCATTTATGTTTTATCAAGATAGTTTCGATGTCATTGTCGTCGGCGGTGGCCATGCCGGCACTGAAGCCGCGCTGGCGGCTGCGCGTATGGGCAGCAAAACCTTATTGTTGTCGCATAATATTGAAACGCTAGGGCAAATGAGCTGTAACCCGGCCATTGGTGGTATAGGAAAAGGCCATCTTGTTAAAGAGGTGGATGCACTCGGTGGCTTGATGGCAAAAGCGGCAGATTTGGCCGGTATCCAGTTTCGAATTCTCAATGCCAGCAAAGGGCCGGCAGTACGTGCGACCCGCGCACAGGCAGACAGAGTCTTATATAAGAATGCGGTGCGCCACGTTTTAGAAAACACCCCGAACTTAAGTTTATTTCAGCAAGCTGTGGATGACCTGATTGTTGAGGATGAACGGGTGGTCGGTGTGGCGACACAAATGGGCTTAAAGTTTAAAGCCAAATCAGTTGTACTGACCGTGGGCACTTTTCTTGGCGGCTTGATACATATCGGGATGGAAAACTACCAGGGTGGCCGCGCCGGTGATCCACCGTCGAATATTCTATCACAACGTTTACGTGCCCTGCCGTTTAAAGTGGATAGATTAAAAACTGGCACCCCGCCACGTATCGACGGTAAAACACTCGATTATTCGGTAATGCAAGAGCAGCCGGGCGATGAACCTGTGCCGGTCTTTTCCTATATGGGCAATGTCAGCGATCATCCACAACAGGTGCCTTGCTATATTACCTATACTAATAGCCAAACGCATGGCGTGATCCGCAGTGGCCTGGATCGTTCGCCAATGTATAGCGGCGTGATTGAAGGTGTTGGGCCGCGTTATTGCCCGTCGATAGAAGATAAAGTGATGCGCTTTGCCGATCGTGATGCACATCAGATATTTGTTGAGCCTGAAGGCTTGACCGTTAATGAAATTTATCCCAATGGCATTTCAACCAGCCTGCCCTTTGACGTGCAGTTTGATTTTGTGCGTTCAATAAAAGGCTTTGAAAATGCGCACATTACCCGCCCCGGTTATGCGATTGAGTACGACTACTTTGATCCACGTGACTTAAAAGCCTCGCTGGAAACAAAACATATGCACGGTCTGTTTTTTGCCGGGCAAATCAATGGGACCACCGGTTATGAAGAAGCCGCTGCACAAGGGTTAATTGCTGGCATGAATGCCAGCTTGCAAGTACAGGGTAAAGACGCCTGGACACCTCGGCGTGATGAAGCTTATATAGGCGTGTTAATCGATGACCTGATTACCCAGGGAACCATCGAACCGTATCGCATGTTTACTTCGCGCGCGGAATACCGTTTGTTATTGCGCGAAGACAATGCCGATTTACGCTTAACTGCAAAAGGCCATGAGCTGGGTTTAGTTGATGATGAACGTTGGCAATTTTTTGAAGCTAAACGTGAAGCGATTGAAACTGAGCAACAACGGCTTAAGTCTACCTGGGTGCATCCAGGTAAGCTGGATAAAGCCAGCGCAGAAAAAGTGTTGGGTCAACAGATTACAAAAGAAGCCACTCTGCTCGATTTATTGCGTCGCCCGGAAGTTTCTTATAATGGCTTAATGGCACTGGAGGAAGCAAGCAAAAATAAACCGCTTAACTTATCGGCCAGCGTTATTGAACAAATTGAAGTGCAGGCTAAATATGCGGGCTATATCGATCGACAGCAAGACGAAATCGAAAAACAAAAGCGCCATGAATTAACCGGTATTCCAGAGCAGCTCGATTATTCTCAGGTTAAAGGCTTGTCGGTTGAAGTCTGTGAAAAGCTCAATCGAATTAAGCCGCAAACAGTGGGTCAGGCTGCGCGGATATCAGGTGTTACACCGGCAGCAATATCTATTATTCTGGTTTATTTAAAAAAACAGTCTTACCAAATTAGTCAAAAACAGAACCAGCAGTCAGCTTAATTTGATCGTTTAAATCAGGAATTGTGATTTTAAGCACATACCTTTATGGTCGGTGAGGTATGTTATCAGTTGGAGTGTATTAAAATAAAATGGAGAAAGTAACGATGAAAAATAATATAAAAAAAGTTCTGGTTTTAATGGCCGTTTTTGCTCTGCCCTTTTTTGCTGTTCATTCTGTATTCGCAGCAGAAGCCGGAGCTGATGAAAGTGGCTTGATTTCAAAAAAGAGCCATTACAGCGTTAAAGAAACCCTGGATAAACTGGAAGCCGTGCTAAAGAAAAAAGGTATTGGTATTGTTTTACGCTGGAGCCACGATGAAAAAGCAAAAGGTGTGGGCATTCCATTACGACCAACCGAGGTGTTAATGTTTGGCAACCCAAAATTAGGCAGTCATATGTTTACTGCTAATCAAACAGCGGGTATTGATTTACCTTTAAAAGCGCTGGCGTGGAAAGATGAAAAAGGCCAGGTCTGGTTAACCTATAATGATCCGGCTTATATTGTTAAGCGTCACCATATTAAAAACCGCTCAAAGATTCAGGCGAAGATGGCGGCGGCTTTGAATAAGTTAACGAATATTGCCACGGGCAATAAATAAAAATAATTTAACCTGACGGACACCGTCTTTTATTTTTCGTATGGCTAGTAGATGAACCCGGAGTTAATCAAGCAATATCTGGCGCGGCTAAATTTCGATTTCCCGTGTTCAGCCGAGCAGCAGCTCAGCCAGTTATTAACGCTGCTTACAAAGTGGAACAAAGCCTATAATTTAACAGCGGTACGTGATAGCAACGAAATGGTCGTCTTGCATCTTATGGACAGCCTTGCTCCACTGTCCTTTGTTGAGGGCAACAGGGTTCTGGACGTGGGTACGGGTGCCGGTTTTCCTGGTTTACCAATGGCCATTGCACGCCCCGACTGGCAATTTACACTACTAGATAGTAATGCCAAAAAAACCCGCTTTGTGACTCAGGCCGTGATTGAGCTGGATTTAAAGAATGTAACGGTTATGACGGGGCGTGCTGAAAAAGTAGATATAAATCAGCCATTTAATACAGTTATGTGCCGGGCTACGTTTTCGCTGGCCGATTTTTTGAGCAAAACTTATGATCTTTGTGTGAATAAAGGACTGTTCCTTGCTCTTAAAGGGAGTTATCCTAAACAGGAAATCGACGAGGTTTGCCAGTCATCCAAATATCAGGATTTGACGACAAATATAAGCATTGAAACAACAGAGAGTGTCGATGTTCCGGGGCTTGATGCTGAGCGGCATGTGGTGCGGGTTCGAAAAAATTAAAATTCATTAACGAAGCATTTAATTGACTAACTGTTAAGGGGACGGATCATGGCGCGTATTATTGCCATTACCAATCAAAAAGGCGGCGTGGGTAAAACCACCACTTGCATTAATCTGGCGGCATCATTAGCAGCAACCAAACGTAATGTTTTGCTTGTTGATATGGATCCGCAAGGTAATGCCACCATGGGCAGCGGCGTTGACAAGCATGACGTTCAGGCTACCACTGGCGACATGTTAACCGGTGGTATTCGCCCTGAAGATCTGGTTATCGATATGCGTGAAGACGCAGGCTATGATGTAATGCCTGCCAATGGTGATTTAACTGTTGCCGAAGTTAATCTAAAAGGCAAAGCGAATGCCGAGCTTTCATTACGCATGGCTTTAGCCAATTTAAAATCCTCATACGATTATATTCTTATCGACTGTCCGCCATCACTTAATATGTTAACCCTGAATGCCCTGGTTGCTGCCGACTCGGTAATGATTCCGATGCAGTGTGAATATTATGCGCTGGAAGGTTTATCGGCATTGCTTGAAACGGTGGAAGGAATACGTGAAACGGTTAACCCGAATTTACAAATTGAAGGTATGTTACGTACCATGTTTGATCCACGCAATAATCTGGCCAATGATGTGTCCGGGCAGTTACTGGTGCATTTCCCAGAACAGGTTTATCGTACTATTATTCCACGCAATGTGCGGTTGGCTGAGGCACCAAGCCATGGGGTACCGATTATTAATTACGACAAATCATCGCGTGGTGCCCTCGCCTACTTAGCGCTGGCAGGAGAAATTATTCGTAAAGACGAAGCGGCGATGGTTGCTGCACATTAATTTAGAAGCCCGGGCTAAAGTCAATGTTCCCGGCTTGAATTTAAACTACCTTTAAAGTAAACAAATGAAAAAACGTGGATTAGGTCGGGATCTTAGTGCCCTTTTAGGATCAAGCGCCAAAAAACAAACAGCCGTTTCGAGCGATCAAGTTCAGGCTAGTCAAACAACCGAAGGTTTAAAAAAGTTACCGGTTGAGCATATGGTGCGTGGCCGCTATCAACCACGTACCGAGTTTCATGAAGAACAACTTCAGGAGCTGGCCGACTCGATTGGCAAGCAAGGCATTATTCAGCCTATTATTGTACGCTCAATCAGCGTTGACTCAGCAAAACCAAAGTATGAAATTATTGCCGGTGAACGTCGCTGGCGTGCTGCACAACTGGCTGGCCTGCATGAAGTGCCAGTGGTTATAAAAAAATACACTGATGAAGAAGCCATTGCAGTTTCTCTAATCGAAAATATTCAGCGTGAAGATTTAAATCCTATCGAAGAAGCCAGTTCGCTAGACCGGTTAATCCAGGAGTTTGGCCTAACCCATCAGGAAGCAGCCGATGCCGTTGGCCGTTCACGGGCAGCGGTTTCCAATCTTTTACGGCTATTAAGTCTTGATGTTGGTGTAAAAGAAATGCTTGCACATGGTGATATTGAAATGGGTCATGCACGCGCACTGCTCTCGTTGGAAATTACATTGCAGCCAGGCGTTGCGAATATCGTGATTAGTAAAGGTTTATCGGTACGAGAAACCGAAGCACATGTTCGGAAAATATTAAATCCACCGCCTAAAAACAAAAAAGAAAACGTCGTTGAAGATTTGCATATCAGTGATTTGCAAAACCGTCTGTCAGAGGCTCTGGGTGCAAAAGTAACTTGTCAGCACAGTGCGAAAGGAAAAGGTAAGCTGGTTATTCAGTATAATAGTTTGGACGAGCTGGATGGAATTCTGGAGCATATTCAACACTAATGGCAGCAAAATCACTCAAACAAGGTCTTTTCATCTTGTTTTCGCGCGGGGTTAAATGGTTAATTTATATGGATATTAGCCTTGGTTATTGACCCAGAAAGGGGCAGCGATTATACTGCGCGCGCTTAGAGCTTGAGTGTGATTTTTAGGCTGTTTTGCCCCTATTTCTCGCTCGATATTTGAGGTAGCAATGTCAGCAAATAATGCGCTTTCCCACACTGTACGCAAGGTAGCGCTGACCCAGATTGGCCTGGTTTTAATTACCACCGCTATCGCAGCGCTACTTAAAGGCAACGAATTTTTATGGTCGACGCTGTATGGCGGAGCCATTGTAGTAACCAGCACCCTTTTTTTTGGCTGGAAGCTAATGATAGCGACCCAATCTGCCGATAAACCCCACGCGGTTAATACGGCCGAGTTATTTAAGGGCATTATTTTGCGTTTTTTGCTGGTTGTCGCTTTGCTTGCACTGGGTATGGGTTGGCTCAAACTGTCCCCCAGTGGTATCCTGACAGGGTTTATTGCCGCCCAGCTTGGCTTTTGGTTTAGTAAGACCAGCTATGGCGTAACTCGACGTAAGTAATTGCCAGGTATATGAAAACAAATGAATTTTAAAAATTTAGGTTAAGAAACAAATGGCGAGCGAAACAATATCCTCCGCAGATTATATTAAGCATCATTTAACCAACTGGACCTATGGCCAGCACCCTGATGGAAGCTGGGGTTTTGCACATACGGCTGAAGAAGCGGCAAAAATGGGTTTCAATGCGATCCATGTTGATACCATGTTCTGGTCCATTTCTCTTGGCCTTCTCTTTTTATTCTTTTTTCATCGTGCTGCAAAAAAAGCAACGACTGGTGTGCCATCGGGTGTGGTTAATTTTTGCGAGTGGATAGTCGAATTTATTGATACCAGTGTTCGTGGTTCGTTTA
>CAZEZI010000113.1:0-7320 GCA_964516315.1 uncultured Thioalkalispiraceae bacterium | reverse complement strand
CGGCGACACAACGCCGGATATCCGCCTGTTTTATTTCATCCCATTGCATGAGCTGCGACTCTTGAAGGTCACAGTTCTTTATGAAATGTTTTATGTCGCGGCGATAAGCGTCGACGGTGTGACTAGAATAACGACGCTCGGATTGCAGATAGTTATAAAACCGTTGCAGATCATCCTGTAAAGTGCCGTCATGTTTTATTGCGGCAGGCTCCATGCTGGTCTAGATTTCAGCGTGACTTTGAAGATGACCGGCCAGCGATGCGCTGATCAATTCACCAACTTGCGACAGAAAATCGGTGCCCATGTTTGATTTAAAACGCTGCGCATTGTCTGCACCCAAACCGATGAGGCCAAGATTCGCGCCCGCGATCAGCGGGATAATCGCCACCGATTTTACTTTTTCTGCCTTGTCGTCAAACAGGTAGTATTTTTGTTCGCTGGTCGATTTGCCGCACACGGTATTTTTGTGTTGCAGCATGGTTTTAAATGCGTTCAGGTCTTCACTGTTACCATCAACAAACAGGCCGGTGGAACGCTCGATCAAATCGGCATCATCACTAAACAGTTTTACCACAGCAAAATCGGCTGATAATTCGGTTTTGAAAGTATCGAGCACGATGCTGATGACATCATCGACATCGTGTGTTGCCAGCAGATCGACCGCCAGACGATGACAGGTTTTTGCCAGGCGTTCATTATCTCGCGCTACGTCCATCAGTTCGCGCAAACGGTTTTCCTGATTCTGGCTTTGCTGACGCAGAACATTGACCTGCCGCTCAATCAGGGAAACCGCACCGCCGCTCTGGTGCGTTACTTCAAGCTCGGCGATCAGTTCCGGGTAACGGTTCAAAATGTCCGGGTTTTCACGCAGCAGACTGATCAGTTCCAGGTCTGTTGCCAGTTGCTGTTCTTGCTCGCTGGAAACTTCTTCGCCGGATAAGTCCTGTTTTATTGTTGTTTTTATTTCGCTCACTTACTCGCCCTTTATTAATTGTCTATGTTTATGCTGCCATCAAAAACGGTTGTTGCCGGTCCGGTCATCAATAATGCCTGCCCCTCTCCCGGCCATTGTATTGTCAGGTCGCCACCACGAAGATGCACGGTAACTGTCTCATCCAGCAGACCCAGCTTACGACCAACGGCAACTGCGGCACAGGCTCCGGTTCCACAGGCCTGGGTTTCCCCCGCGCCTCGCTCAAACACACGCAAGCGGATTTCCTGTCGATTGATCACCTGCATAAAACCGGCGTTTACCCGGTTTGGAAACATAACATGGCTTTCTATGGCCCTGCCCAGAGTGTCAATATCAACCGCCTCAAGGTCATCAACCAGCATCACGGCGTGCGGATTTCCCATGGATACAGCACCTATAGCATACTCAGCCCCGTTCACCATGAGATCGTAACTTTCTGCCGGCTTTTCCGCTAAAAATGGCAGACTTTGTGGCTGAAAATCGGGTACACCCATGTTTACCGTGACCTGGTCATCAAGCACGTTTAGCTCGATAAGGCCGCCAGCGGTTTCTACTGCGATTTGCGCGTTTGTGGTCAACCCTTGCTGGCGCACGAAGATTGCAAAACAGCGCGCGCCGTTGCCGCATTGCTCAACTTCACCGCCGTCAGCGTTGAATATGCGGTAACGAAATTCGGCCTCGGCGACGGTTGGCTTTTCCACCAGCAGCAGTTGATCGCAGCCGATACCAAAATGCCGGTCGGCCAGTTTGGTTATCTGCTCAGTGGTTAAATTTATGGCCTGGGAGATAGCATCAATGACGATAAAATCATTACCCAGGCCATGCATTTTTGTGAACTTCATTCTCATTAAATTTTAAAACCGTTTCTGAAACTTTACGACAACGCCATGTAGTACCGTCGTGTGGCTGCTCGCCGGCTTCTACCTTTCTAATAATTCGAGCATACCCTGTGATTCAACCCGAAAGCAATCGTAAATGTTGCTAACTTTAACAATTATGTTATTCTAAGTCATTCGTCTAACTAATTAAGGAGAGAAAGATGTCACTCGCGCAAAATATTCAGGCGTTTCAAGATGAATTTATTCCGACCATTCCTGCCGACACCCTCGATGTACTCATGGCTGAGTTACAGGTTTTGATTGATGCCGGCATCGCCGAAAAAGCGGTTCAACAAGGTCACACTTTCCCGGCGTTTGCTCTGCCCAATGCAAACAATGAAATGCTCTCACTGAATGCCTTTTTATCGCAGGGTTCACTGGTCATCAGTTTTTACCGCGGAGCCTGGTGCCCCTACTGCAACCTTGAAATCAAAGCCCTGCAAAACCGCCTGCCAGAGATCACCGCTGCTGGCGCGCAACTGGTTGCTATCTCACCGCAGGTGCCGGATAAATCGGTGGAGCAGATCGCCTCTTCCCAACTCACCTTTGAAGTATTGAGTGACCTCGAGAATAAACTGGCGAAAAAATGCGGCCTGGTTTTCACCCTGCCCGAATCTCTACGCCCGATTTATCAGGCCTGGCAGATAGACATTCCCGGACACAATGGTGATGACAGCTTTGAGCTACCCATTCCGGCGACTTATATCATCGATGCCAATGGCAAAGTTTGTTACGCTCATGTAAATATGGATTACACCCAACGCCTGGAGCCTGACATTATTATTGAACAGCTTAAAAAGCTTTAACTGACACGGCTCACCAATAAAAAAGGCCGCTTCATAAGAAGCGACCTTATCGTCAAATAGCTTTTTTCAGGGACTAAACAGCCGGAATTATTTGCCCGGTACAGTTGTCAAACCCAGCGTTTCCCAGTTTTGCATACCACCGCGATACCATTTGATTTTGTGCGCAGGGTAACCGAGTTTCAGCAGATTCTTAATGTTATTTGGTGACTGACCACACCACATACCGTTACAGAACATCACCAGTGTTTTCGCTTTTGAGAAGTTCAGCAGACCTTCACTTTCAGTAACATCAAACTTGTCTTCCAGAATTTCTAAAATAGAAACCGGATCAGCGCCTTTTGCAGGATTTAATTTAGTCCAGGGAAGATTTACCGCACCTGGAATAGTGCCTTTTTTCACCCAGTCCGGTGTACGAGAATCGATAACCAGAATCGAGCTATCACCACCTGACATCTTGCGAATGTAATCAATCATCTCAAGTTCGGCAATGGTTTCAACACCCGGTGCCAATTTTGCAGGCTGGATACAAAATGGTGGACAAGGGCGTGAGGTTTTGGCAAACGCAGGATTAATGGTGTTTTTATTGTTTTGGTTACGTGCGATTTTTACATTTTTGCCATCATGCTTAACGGTTACATCCATCATACCTTTTACGATAGCAACGGGTTTATTTGCGCTTGCGCTGGTCGATATTACTAAACTTGCTGCAAATACAGCGACTAACATTTTTGTTTTCATCATAGATTCCTCAAATATTCTTTGGTTGGTTTATTATGGTTATACTTATGTGAAATGCTTAAGTTAACAACTGATCGAACTCACCAATAACACCTCTACAGAGGTCTACCATGGCTTATTCACAATCAGGCTCTTCTTCCTGTTCTTTTTTATCGTCTTCTTCTGCATTACTAAATACGCCACAGGAAACCTGATCGACGCCATTTATAGCTGCAAAAGAAGGACTATAAAAGCCCACTAATAACAAAAAAAGAGCTAATTTACTGAACAGACTCATTTACTACTCCTAAAAATCTAACTAGTTAACTTCTTCAGAATACCAGAGAAAACTTAAATTAATAGGACAGAATGTCAGCTTTTACAAAAATAACAAAGACTTATGATAAACGGGGCAACGGGGCATGACAAAAACGTCAGGTTTCGTCATGATGGCGGTTGATTTTAAATGCCGCCGGCATGGTTTTATTGTTCGAGAAAGATGTTGAAAGAAAACAGGCCAGCGTCAAACGCTCGCCCTGTTCGATGGTTGTGACCTGGTGAGGAACGCTGCAGTTATTCACCAGCGCCATGCGCGCACGCGGCTTGTAGCGCTGCAATTGACAGCTACCAGCCCCAACAGAATCGCCGGTCTGAAAATAACCGCCGCTGTAATTTTCACTAAAATGAAACACGATAGTAGCAAAATAATCCGGACTGCTGTCCTGGTCTTTATGCTCACCGATAAAATCACCTTTTTGCAGCCGATTGGCCTGGCAGCGTCGTAAACACAATTTTTTTGTGCCGGTGAATCGCTGGTAAAAGCCGCGCATTTTCGGGCTCATGATGATAGCTTCGATGTCACTGGACAACACATTCAAAGCTTCCGGCGAATCGACATCATTAAAATACCGGCTTACCCAGACCGAGTGGCTTTCATTGGCATCGCCACCGATAATATGATCATACTCACTTTTTTCCAGCAACTCGCCAAGCTGTTGCCACTCCTGCGGATTTAATGGAATTTCATCTTCTTCAAAGAGCAGGGTCGCCTGTTGCTCAAGATCGTACTTATTGTCGTAGCGAGACGGTGCACTCATTTTTTGCTTCATCAATCTGCCAGCAACGATTCGTTGGCAAAAAGTTGCTCAATGGTTTCACGCTGACGCACGACCTGATAATGATTACCATCCACCATGATTTCGGCAACACGCGGCCGCGAGTTGTAGTTTGAACTCATGGTAAAACCGTAAGCACCGGCCGAAAGTATCGCCAGCAGGTCACCCTGTTTTATCGCCAGCTCACGTTGTTTGCCGAGAAAATCACCGGTTTCACAAATGGGGCCGACCACGTCATAGGTTTTTACCGGTTGCGATGAATCTTCAACCACCGGCACAATGGCCTGCCACGCCTGATATAGAGCCGGGCGCATCAGGTCGTTCATTGCGGCATCGACCACAGCAAAATTTTTAGCTCCATTATTTTTGATGTATTGCACCCGGGTTAGCAGGATGCCGGCGTTACCGACGATAGCACGGCCAGGCTCAATAAGTATCTCAATCTTATCGGCAAATTCTCTGCCCTGAAGACGCTGCAAAATAGCGGCCATCTGCTCTTCCGGTAGCGGTGGCGTTTCATCCTGATAACGAATGCCCAGGCCACCACCTAAATCCAGATGATGTAAATGAATATCTTTTTCTGCAAGACGATCAACCAGCGCCAGCACGCGATCCAATGCATCAACGAAAGGTTTTACTTCGGTCAGCTGTGAGCCAATATGACAATCTACACCTTCAACTTTTAAGTGCTTTGAATCTGCGATGGTCTGGTATACCGCAAGCGCATCTTCAATGGCAATGCCGAATTTATTATCTTTCAGGCCCGTTGAAATATAAGGATGTGTTTTGGCATCAACATCGGGGTTCACCCGCAAGGATACCGGTGCCTGCACGTCTTTTTCAGCGGCCACCTGTTCCAGCAGTGACAGCTCGGCCTGTGATTCCACATTAAAACAGCGAATGCCGACTTCCAGTGCACGACGCATTTCATCTGCGGTTTTACCGACACCAGAGAAAACAATTTTATCGGCACGACCACCGGCTTTCAGTACGCGCTCCAGCTCACCCATGGAAACAATATCAAAACCCGAGCCCAGTTTTGCCAGCACATTTAAGACCGCAAGATTGGAGTTGGCTTTCACGGCATAGCAAACCAGGTGCGGCTGCTCGCCCAGTGCAGAATCGAAAGCTTTCCAGTGGCGCTCGATAGTGGCTCGTGAATAGACATAACAGGGGCTGCCCCAGTTTTCAATATTCGCAGTTATATCAACATCTTCCACCCATAGTTGACCATCTTTGTAATTAAAAAAATCCATACTATCTTTTATTGCCCGCTGTTATTTCTCTGCATTTTGCGACGTGTTTTCAGGTTGTTCATCCGGCAAGTATAAATCACCCTGCATACCGCAAGACGACAATATAAACAGGGACAATAAGACTAAAATTTTCACCGCTTTTAAATAATTTACTTTGATTATAATTAAACGATTATTATTACAATATTCGATTCACAACGAAACCCTTTAATTAACAAACAGCTTAAAAAACAACCATGTCTGAACTTGATTCCATCATTATCGAAACCCGGGAGCAACCCGATGCCACCGTTATCTGGTTACACGGGCTGGGCGCCGATGGCAATGATTTTGTGCCGATCATCGAACAGTTACAACTGCCGTCACATTACGCTATCCGCTTTATTTTTCCACACGCACCGCTGCGACCGATCACCATCAACCAGGGCTATCAGATGCCGGGCTGGTATGACATCAGCAGCCCCTCCATTGTTGAACAGGCGGACGAAGCAGGTATTCGGGAATCTTCAGCTATCTTGAAAGCACTTTGCGAAGAACAGGAAGCCGACGGCATTGATTCCCGGCGAATCATTCTCGCCGGCTTTTCACAGGGTGGTGCCATCGCCCTGCACTGTGGCTGCCGCTATCCTAAACCACTGGCCGGTATCATGGCGCTGTCCGCATATCTGCCCCTGCCCGATACACTGGCTGATGAAATCAGTGACTCCGCCAGCGAAACACCGATTTTTATGGCGCACGGCCGGCAGGACAATGTAGTGGCTTATGAGTATGGAAAACAAAGCATGGAGCAACTGGAAGCCTTTGATATCGAAGTTCACTGGCATGAATATGATATGGAGCATTCTGTATGTATCGAAGAAATTCAACATATACGTCAATGGCTTACCGAGATACTCTGAACGTTTTCTTAACTTTGTTTACAAAAGTTTACAAATAGATACATTCAAAAGTATTCGCCTTTCGCTAACAGTTTGGCTATTATCTTAAACAGTGTCCGGAAAGTTATCGTCTGATGACTGGAAAGGATCTTCAGGATTAATCACCAAGGTGGTTTTAAATATGGATAAAACAGAATTAAAACTCAGCATCGGGTTAGCTCCCGCCGAACCATTGTGGAAGCTGGCACCGACTCGCGATAAAGAAGGTGGCCCGGTCAGCGATCTGTTAATGATTATTCCTAAACTTAAAACCAAACCCGAACAATACATTAAAGACACCCTGGCGAATATTGAGTTTGCGCTCAAACAATTCAGCAATGAAATTCTGTTCGCCAATGTCGACATGAAACTCAACACGTTGTGGGTTTCTTTCAAGGCTGTACCCGGCGTTTATGGTGACATCGTTTCTACCCTGAGAATGAATGTACCTGAAGCAGTACTGGTCGGCGATACGCATTCCCGCGTACATAAAGATTAAACAAGAAGGATTAAATATGTCACAAACAGCTATGGATGCTTCCGCATTCTCCGAGATGAAAGAACTGATGGGCGACACATTAAATGAAGTGATTGCGTTGTGTTTACAAAGCCTTCCCGAACAATTAAGTGCCATCGAAGAAGCCATCGATAACGATAA
>CAZEZI010000112.1:0-7368 GCA_964516315.1 uncultured Thioalkalispiraceae bacterium | reverse complement strand
TCAAGGCCACGTGTTTTGTGTAAAGGAATATTACTTATGATATTTTCTCCTGAGATTAGGTTGTTGTAGTAATTGTGCGTGTTCCCACTCCACTACACACCACCAATTAAACGATAGATAGCTATAGTAGTTGGTTGTCTATCAAGTGGGACATTGCAAGCCTTCATAAAGATAGAAAGCTTAAAACTTGGGTTAGTTTGTTGTAAAGAGTAGGCTAAATACGCTATTATCTTTGCATACTCATCAGGATTAACTATAAGCTGAACATCAGCCATTGAGTTAGCTATTGTTATCAGATCTTTCTTTGTTACTGCCATAAGATACTACCTCATGTATAAGTTACGGGTGAATGTCTCCCATTGAGTAACTATTATCTCATGTATTACCCTTTAAGTCAAGGGGTTATACCAATGTACCACATAGATACAGGGAGTGAGCACTGAGTTGTACAGTAATATAAGGTGAGTATGTGTTTGGTATGCTTACAGTTTGCTACATTTAATTAAATAGTGTAACTGTGTAACACCTGTGGATAACTAAGACTACGATTGTGTGTAAGAGTGTAAGTATGTGTGTGTGTGTGTTGAAAATTTACCGGGCAATAAAAAAGGCAGACACCTTTCGATGCCTGCCTTTCCTCATTCCATTTGAGGGACTAAGAAAATGGGAAGCTTTTTCCCATCATACATTCTTAGCCATTCACCGCCTTTTTTTCCAGTATCTCCAGCTTGCCTGCATCAATCTTGCCGACTGAGTTAACTGCATCGAAATGATACATCAAGGCCGACAGTAGGCCGATCAACTCATCTTCTATTTCATCGCTGAATTGAGTCTGATCAACACGAACCTTAGCTAATAGACTAGATAGAAATTTAGCCGCGCCGATGGGTGTATTAGTTGGAGATGCTTCACCGTGATTAGGTGCTTTTGTTGCTGTCTTAATACCTAAACGCTCCCGGCATACACCGTTAAACTTAGCCATTGAACCTGTTAACGATACATATTCACTAGCTAAATCAGCATCGGCTTCCAACTCTTTCGGGCTATGGAATAATTCACCCAGTACTTTATATTCTCCCTTTGGTTTTGGATTCTTGCCACCTGTCATAGTCTCTTTATAGCCTTCGCCTTCCATGTAATGTCCGGTTTTAATCATACGACCGACAGCCCATCGCACTTTGTTCAGCGTGGCTTTCATGTTGCGAATGTCTTTCTTTTCGTAACCATTTACAGGAACAAATTTACCACCCTCACCTTGCTCCATAATCTCGAATACATCAGAGAAAATAGAATTGAGTAGTGTAATTGCCGCTGATTGTTCATGTTCACGAATACAATACTGCTCAATAGATTTAAAGCCAGCTTCGTGTGCCTTACATAATGCTACAAAAACTTTCTGCTGAGCACTGCCTGCTTGTTTATCACTAGCACGTAAGGCAAAGACAGCTTCTTTTGCTAGTGTATGGACTGTGTTCATTGTTGTAACTGTTGTGTTCATTGTTGTACTTGTTTGCTTAGTCATCGTATACGCTCCGTTACCGTGATAATTATCCGGTTATTGGGTGGGTGTGGTGCGTTATTGCTACCACTGAATACTATTATACGCCTGTTTAAGCTTATTGCAAGGCGCACATGTACACAATTGTGGGACATAAGCAGCGTAACTGATATACATCAAGTGAATATGTAATAAACAATGCACCTTTCTAGTGCAAACTGTTTCCATGGAAATGGTTTGCACCTTTCTAGTGCGTAGTATTTTATTCCTTATATATAGAACAACGCTACCCCATTGGAACACAACCCACCCCCCATTCCCCCCGGCAAACCAAAAGGGGGGCTTTAGATTATGCGTGTGTGGTAGTATTGAGGTCACTCCCCCCACAATTCATTCATATCTAGACGTGCTGCACTCTTACCGATAACTCACTTGTATATAACGTTACGTAAGACTATACTCACCACAAAGGAACACATAAGGATGTCATCATGTCTGTATACGAACTAGAAACTTTTGAAACACCAACACAAATCGCAGAAGATGCTTACAATGCAGGACATACGTGTGCTGTACGTGGTAGTTGTATACTTACTATTAATGACTGTCCTTATGAAACATCTAATGCTTACTACGTCTGGCAGATAAGTTTCCTGTATGGTTGGGGTGATGCGAAGATGGCTATGGGGGACAATAGGGATATGATGAGGAGTGGTGCTGATTCTCACGCGGCATGAATCCCGCGTGAAGAATCTGTTAAGGTGTTCTATGTATAAACTACTGTTCGCGGTTCTTATCAGTATACTAATGCAAGTAAGTTGTGGTGGTGGTACGCGTTATACATGTGATGAAGGTACTACTACTATAGATGGCTGTGAATATGTGATAGTTAATACACCGACACAAAAAGAAGCCCACGAACAATAACGAACGCAGGCCTAGAGGGAGGAATACAATACACTGACTAATTACATAATAGCAGACACACAACACACACACAAGTCATAGTCACACTCACGAATAACAAACACAACCACACTTAGTATATATATAACACACACGAGACAAATACAATTCACAACGGAACACACACAAACAACACGGACAAGAATGTTTTGACTGGTTTTGATTTTTTGTTTTGCCCTGCGGGGAAGTCAAGAGAAATTATATCATGGATTCCAGAAACCGTCAAGGTATTTCTTTATTGTGTACTTACTAATATCTATTCTATAATATATGCGACAGCCGTAAAAAACTAACTACTATATATAAGGAGTAAACTCATGGGTGCATGGTCTGGTTTGTTTGATGATGTTCAAATTGGCGGTCATTCATTGATCGCTAGTCGTAATACTCTTAAAACGCGTTTGTCTCGTGTCTTTCGTCGCAACGGTGCTCGTGAACTGAAAGAAAAAATGCTAACGCTTAACGGTGCTACTGCTGGTAGTGCAATGAGTGCAACACACGTAAAGGTACAGGCGGAAGCTTTACCGGGTGAAATTAGTGGCGGCGGTGTTCGTACTATCGAAACTGTAACTGATGCAACGGGTAATACTACTGCTGCACACAAAACAGAAATTGATGACATCCTTAATGCCGACAACAAGCCTGTTTATGTTGCTGACTTGGCTGGCCATGCTACAACTTCGCAAGGATAAAGATAATGGCTGATCCCCAAGTAAATGCTCAACAAGGTGACGTAACTGTTAATCAAAGCGGCTCATCTGTATTCGGTGATGTAGTTAATAAATACATTTACCAGATCGGACGTGAGTATGTAGAAGGTAAAGGTGTCCCAGCTACTCCACAAAATGTTGAAGATGCTGTTATGGGTATCAGCCAGAATCCTGAAATAGCAAAGAATACTCCAACAGGCAAAAAGCTTTTGGATTATGTCTTTGGTAAAGAAGGCCAAGGACAAGATGTAAACATAGCACAACAAGGACAAGGCCAACCGAATGCTATAAACATTCCTATTGATAACCAACCTGTTAATAATGTAGTACAGGGACAAGACGATGCCCAAGTTGTGCCTCAACAACAATTGCCTATACAAGACAACGTGCCCAGTAGTGGTGATGAAGGTTTCAATCCCTTATTGGCTGCTGTACCGGCTGCGGCTGCTGCTGGTGGTTATCAACTTGCAAAAAGCACGGGTGGACGTAATATTGTACCGGGTAATGGACAAGCTCAACCTGTTATAGTTGATCCCTCATCCTCACCGATTGAAGGCGACCTGTTAGACAAGCAAGCACAACTACCGGGACAACAAGCACAAAGTAATGTATATGAAGGACAAGTTAACAGACCACAACTCAATTCTTCTCCAAATCAATTACCTAACCAACAACAAGCCCAACTTGCACAAAGTCTGGAAGCTGAACAGGCGGTTGCTCAAGAGTTCCAACAAACAGGTAAGCAACCAGTTAAACAACTAGCGGCTCCTGAATCAGCACCAATTGAAACGGGTGATATTATGGCTAATGCAGATGAAATAAAACCTACTGATACAATCACAAGTGACGATGGAACAACAACCAAGTCTAAGAGTGGTAAAGTGTTTGAAAAAGCTACTGATGCTGCTACTGGAAAGACTATCTACACTTCTGGTAACACTAAATTCGTTGCTGATGAAGCCGGTAATCTTTATCCAGTTCCAGTAGGTGTTACGGACACACCAAATGACTTGGGTGTTAATTTTATGAAACAGAACGCAGCAAACAACGCTAATTACCGTAAATTTATTCGGCTGCTACGGATTATTCGTTAATGGAAACACAAGATCAATTACCTGAACCGGGAACACCCCTTATACTAGGTGATGGTACTGTTCTTGATGCGTTGACAGGAATGCCTGTTGTAGATGAACCAGATGAACTTATTGAAATTCCTAATCAGCTTGATGCAGTACGGGAGATAACAGCAGTAAGACGTAAGGTTAGTGACCTACCAGATATACCACAGAAGATGAATACTATTAGTGTTGTGTTGATGTATTCACTGTTTGGTCTACCTGATAAAGAGATAGCAATTGCTACAGGATTTTCACTAGAGCAAGTTGAGGTTATTAAATCTCAAGATGCCTACCGAAGACTTACTAATGATATTGTAGAAAATATTATGACACAGGACGAAGATGATATTCGTTCTATGTTTCGTCAAGGAGCAAGGGTTGCTGCACGTAAGATGGTTAGTTTTGTTAATCATAAGAGTGATTCAATGGCCTTTGCTGCGTCGAAAGATATACTTGATCGTGATGGACATAGGCCTGTTGATGTTGTTGAACATAGACACCGTATTGAAGGTGGTCTTGCTATCGAAATCATTAAAACAGATAAGACACAACAACTTCCACCAATTGATATAACACCGGAGAAATAAGATGACAATTGTTAAAGAGGCTAGTGGTAATAGTCCTATTAATGAAGCAGAACAATCTATACTAGTGAATGAACTAATTGGCCGTGCTCTGTTTGTTAATGTTTTTATTCCTTATGCTTCATTCGTTGCTGGTACCTATGCTGGACAACTCTCAATAGATAATAATAAAAATAAGTATGAATGGGCTAATGGTTACTGGATACAGATTGGCTCAGGCGGCGCGGCGTATGTCGCAGATGTTGGACTTCCCAACGCTCGGTCTAATCGTTATTTTGCTCCGGGGGCAGCGCTGAACGCACACCCGGGAGATGATACACAGTGTATTACCTTCTTTCAGTTTGAGAATATTCGCTTTTATCGCTTGAAGTTAACTGGCGGAGCTGTTGGTGATTACTTCAAATACACAGAAGACGCTGTTAATGGAACGCAAGAAGCTTTGCAGCTAGACGACCCAACATCTTCGGCCAGCACCAATGTACCACATCAGCGTTTATATACTAGCAACCCTGATGCTGAATCTGTCTATGACCAAGGCTGGACTGATTGGAAGGCAATTAATTATGACGCTAGCTTACCCTCACTGAGTCGGCTTGGTTTTGAAGCCAGCACTAATGCCACAGATTACAAACTCTATATGGAGGGTAAGTAAATGAGCGTTATGACACAACAGCAGCAAGTAGCTGAATGGAAAAAAGGGTCTGGTAGTAATGTCGCTTTTCAATTTCCGTTCGCAAACTGGGAACGCAAGCGGTTTCTCGATTACGAAAATGGTCTTGAGTTGGAAGATTTAAATGCAACCAGTGGGGCTGTAGAAGGGGCGGTTTCAAATCTGAATATTGCAGAAGGAGCAATGGCTGTTGGTACAGTCCCAGACGTTAGTGCAAAAAATGCCATTTTGATGCTTTCAGGGCGTGTTGAAGCTAATACTGCGCTTTTTGCTTTGAATGTTGGAGGTGCAAGTACAGCACCCGCAGGGATGACACTTGCTGTTACCGCTAATAATGGGGCACGTTTGGCCTCTGATAACGCCGCTGTTATAAGTGCTGGTATTGGAGAAGGAGTCGCAGCGAACGATATCATATCTATCATAGCAGTTTTTGATTTTGCAAATAAAACCCTAAGCTCTTTCTTCGGCTACAAAGGGAGTGTTGTCACTAAGCAGTATGAAGTGAGTGCTGCTGGCCATTACGCAACAACTCCCGGAACTACGCCGAACCTTCTTACCGTGAACACGTTTGCACAGAGCTGGCATTTCGCTGGGTTGATTCAACCTGCAACTATGCCTAGTGATGCAGAATTAGAAGAGTATCTAACTGCAACTCACAATTCCATTTTCTCAGGTGAGAAGCGGTTTGACCCCAGATTAGCGAGTCTTTAATATGCAAGGCAGCGCGTTAACGCAAAGACAGTACAACGCAAGTCTTGACCCGACGAAGGTTCGCGTGATTGGGGCACAAAGTGCTTATGGCATTGCGGGATTTTGGGAAGTTTTCCAATTTATGGTTCCCCCATACGATGACTATACACACTTAAGCCAATGGAATTTGTGGCATAGCGACCCAAATGGCGTTAACCGCTTACCAGAAAGAACCCTTGCTGTAGATATGATGTTCAGTACAGACCTTGCGGCGGAAGCCTCTGGGGAAAAATGTTTTGCACTCATGGAATCTTTTTGGGATAAGGAAGCCACATTGCTAGCTGATAAGATGGTGATGCGCGGCATTGGGACTAAAGATGCAGCGGGGTTTGTGCGCCCTGGATTGTCAGCTAGGCATACTTTGTTCTGTCCCATTACAGGCTCTAGTTCTTATGGAGATGGAGCAAGTGGGCCTGCTTCTAGCGCAGATTACACATTGAGACAAATAACAGTCAGGTTGACAAAACAGCTGAAAGGTAAACTGGTTGGATTTAGTGACTTTGAAATGCAACGTATCTATCTACCTTCGGATAACGATGACTTTTTGGATAAAACATAATGGCTACTCCTTTAGCAAATGACGCTTTCTTCTTAGGGACTCGGTATTACAGATGCGTTGGTGATTGGGCATTGCCTGATATTGTATCTGTAACTGGCGACCAGCAAATTAGCACTACAAACGCAATAGGGACTATCCCCGGAGAAGCAATTTCTGTTGACATCGGTGGCACTTCGTCGCATAGGGCAATAGGTGTTGCAAACACAAGTAGTATTATATATTTTACTACTTGGGTAATACCGGGGAATATTGGGGGTGGCGGTGACCAAATGACATCTAACGCAATTGAGCCAGCAGGTTTAGTTGCCGGGGAAGAGTTTGCAGCAGTGTCTTTTATTGCCGCTGCGTACTTAACGGATAAAACAGCAGACCCAGAGTTTACGCTAAACTTTGCAAAAGCTGGTTTGTTATTAACCGATTTGCGGATTCGCGGGTATTGGATGCCTTAACAAAGAAGATTAAAGATGTCCCTTGTAGAAGCAGAGCATAAACGCAAAGATGAATAAACAAATA
>CAZEZI010000111.1:0-7464 GCA_964516315.1 uncultured Thioalkalispiraceae bacterium | reverse complement strand
ATAAAGCCTTCTCAAACGGTACATAATTGTATAATGTTTTAGTAATAAAGGGCAGCCGCCAATTTGAACTATTTTTACTCAAATTGCAGGTGGGTCAAACAATAAAATTCTTCTTTTCAAAATACAATATTTGGGCGGTCCGGAATGAGCGAAATCGAATTAGATACTTTACTTACACGTGATGAAGACATCGACCGCGCATCGCGTTCCTTAAAAGCCATGTCACACCCATTGCGCCTGAAAATTCTTTGCACTTTAGGCGATAAAGAAATCAGCGTGCAGGATATTGTTGAGCATGTTGGCACCTCGCAAAGCAATATTTCCCAGCACCTTGCTATTTTACGCGATAAAGGTATTTTAGATTCACGTAAAGATGCAAACCGTGTTTATTACCGTGTGGATGACACCCGCACACTGCGCTTGATTGGTTTAATGCGCGAAGTATTTTGTACCGCTGCTGAATAAAAAATTTCACCGTTACACTTTTCTGTTCGTCTTCGACACAAGTATCCTTTATAATTCTCGTGTATGGTTTATTTTTAAAATAATTAGTGGAAAAATCACTCTGCGCTCTAAATCGTCACCTTTAATTTTTATATCAGGCTTTAAGTAAAACCCATGAACGAATATATCGAATTTACAAATAACCATCCTTTGCTGGTTGGTAGTTTTTTTGCCATTTTAACCCTGCTTATCTTTAACCTGTTTGGCAGCCGCTTCCGTGGTTACACTGTTGCCTCGCCTGCCGATGCCACTACATTAATCAACCGCAACGATGCTATTGTTCTTGATGTGCGCACTGACAAGGAATTTAAGGAAGGGCATATTATTAATTCTATTCATATTCCCCAGTCCAGTATCAAAGATCGACTTTCTGAAATTGAAAAATATAAACATAAACCCATCATCGTAAGCTGTCGAACCGGGCAACGCTCAGGGCAGGTTTGCGGGCAATTGAAAAAACAGGGGTTTGACCATATCTATAATCTGGCGGGTGGTGTTGTGGCCTGGCAAAATGCCAATTTTCCACTCACCAAAAGTTAAACTAAAATTTAAAGCAAGAAGATTCAATGACTGTTAATGTAGAAATTTACTGTAGCCAATTCTGTGGTTACTGCCATCGAGCAAAAATGTTACTGGATAATAAAAGTGTCGCCTACAACGAAATCTCACTTGATAACCAGCCTGAAAAACGAATGGAAATGGTTGAGCGCAGTTCGGGTATGACCAGCGTGCCACAAATATTTATCAACAATGAACACATTGGTGGCTGCGATGACTTATATGCGCTCGAATCACAGGGCATGCTTGACGAAAAACTTGGTCTGGTAACCTGAGCTATGTCTAACATTCACATTGTTTGCCCACACTGTGACAGTACTAACCGCTTTCCCAGTGACAAGCTAAATGCAGCGCCTCAATGTGGTAAATGCCATCAGGCTTTATTTGTTGCACAACCCGTTGAGCTCACCGCCGGTAATTTTAGCCACCATATCAGCAAGTCAGACATCCCGGTGCTTGTCGATTTCTGGGCACCCTGGTGTGGCCCCTGCAAAATGATGGCTCCTGTTTTTCAACAGGCCGCAGCTCAACTTGAACCACACTTTCGGCTGGCAAAAGTTGATACCGAAACACAACAACAGCTTGCCCAGCAATTTCAGATACGCAGCATTCCAACCCTTGCACTATTCAAACACGGCAAAGAACTTAAGCGCCAGCCCGGTGCAATGGATTTGAATAATTTAATTAACTGGGCACGCCAATAAAACTATTCCCGGCTTGCTATTCTGGCAGGACTAGCAAGCTAAAAACTGCTAATATAAAGGCTCTATTCCTTATTCACTTTTAAACAGGTTTTTCTAACATGGCTGAAGAAACTAAATCAGAAAATACACAACAGGAAGCAACTCAAAATCTTTCTATCCAGAAAATTTACACAAAGGATGTTTCTTTTGAATCACCGAACAGTCCATTCGGTTTTCAGGACGACTGGAAGCCTGAAATCAGTGTGGACCTGAACACCGATGGCCAAACGCTGGAAAACGACCACTACGAAGTGGTTTTAAAAGTAACCGTTACCGCAACCAATAAGGACAAAACCGTCTTTCTTGCCGAAGCCCATCAAGCAGGTGTATTCCACTTAACCGGCTTTGAAGAAGAGCAACGTGATTTTATTCTTGGCAGCTATTGCCCTGGCACTTTATTCCCTTATGCACGCGAAGTTATTTCAAGTTTGGTTACCGACGGTGGCTACCCACCGGTTATTTTAGCACCCGTTAACTTCGAAGCCCTGTACCACGAACATCAGCAACAAAATAAATCTACTGATGCAGACGCACCCCAAACACATTAATTTACTCAGGCACAACGAGTGAGCACAAACCATTACGCTGTCCTTGGTGCCGGATCCTGGGGCACCGCGCTGGCTATGTTACTTGCAAAAAATAATCACCCCACCACACTTTGGGCCCACACTCAGGAACATGCAGAAACACTACAGCATGATCGAGCCAATAAAAAATATTTAGGTAACATTGCCTTCCCCGACCTGCTTAAGATCAGTGCTGATCTTGCGGCAACAGTAAACCAGGCTACGCGCATTTTAATTGTCGTACCTAGCCATGCTTTTCGTGAAACCTGCAAAACACTGGTTCCCCTGTTAAAACCGCAACATAAAATTGCCTGGGCCTCAAAGGGGCTGGAAATTGGCAGCTCAAAATTACTTCACCAGATAGCAAAAGAAGAATTTAGCCCAACAGTACCACTCGCCGTTTTATCCGGCCCTACCTTTGCCAAAGAAGTCGCCAACGGTCTGCCTGGTGCAGTCACCATTGCGTCCACCAAAAAAGACTTTGCACTGGAGCTGGCAAAAGATTGTCATTCACAAACATTTCGCGCCTACACCAGCCCCGATGTTATCGGTGTTGAATTAGGCGGTGCAGTAAAAAATGTAATGGCGATTGCAGCCGGCATTGCCGATGGCCTTGGTTTTGGTTCCAACTCACGTGCCGCCTTAATTGCACGTGGCGTTGCAGAAATGCAGCGCCTGGGTTTAAAACTTGGTGCACAGCACGATACCTTTATGGGCTTAACCGGTTTAGGTGATTTAGTTTTAACCTGTAGCGATAACCAGTCGCGTAACCGTCGCTTTGGTTTAGCTCTTGGCGAAGGTAAAACACAGCAACAGGCGCTCGATGAAATTAAACAGGTTGTCGAAGGCCGCTTAACTGCAAAAGCGGTTTATCAGCTTGCACAGCAACATCAAATCGAAATGCCGATTACTGAACAGGTTTACAATGTTTTATACGAAGGTCTCGATCCGAGCGTGGCTGCGAAAAATCTTATGGAGCGTGCTGTTCGCGCAGAAACGGACAATTAATCGTACTACTCCCCCCCTTTTATTTAACTAAAATAAATATTTTTGTTAAATATTTACAAAAATAGTTATCAATAATACCACTTAAAAATAATCCATCATTGTTATTATCTTTTTGCCTTAAGGGTGCAGCCCTTAACCAGGCAACCATAAATCAAAAAATAAAAATACTGGACAGGAGAAAAACCATGAAAACATTACATTCGGCAGCAATTGCGCTTGTGGTGCTGCTAGCTATATTTACCCAAGGCTCAGCTTTTGCCAAAACAGCCTATACAAATAGCTGTAACGGCACGGAGCTACCCTTTAACACGGCAAAAAAAGCATGTAAATCCGGCAATTACCCCGGCCAGACTATCGTTACATGCAATAACAATGGGAAAGTAAAAGATCGCAGAATTTGTAATTCAGATGGAGAGAAAAAGGGTGTTTATATTGGTAATTGTGCCGGCTCATCTACTGGATATACAAACCTTAAAAAAGCCTGTCAGTCTGAAGATTACTTTGGCAGGCTGCTTGTAAAATGTAAAAAGGGTGAAGAAAAATCCCGAATGCAGTGTGAATCAGCCCAGGAAGGTGATAAAAAAACAGCTATTTTTAAAGGTAGTTGTGGCAGTAACGAGCAAGTAGAAGGCAAAAACCTGATAAAAGCCTGTAAAAACAATCCTGGTGAAACACTTGTCAAATGTAAAAAGAAGAAGAATGTATGGAAAGCTAAAAAAACCATGTTTTGCCAGGGGAACAAAGATCGCTTTAAGTTCAAGAAATGCTCACCACAAGAAACCGAAACCCTTATAAGTGACTACGTGTTAGCAGAGAGTCGGGTTGATACAGTTTTAGCCGAACTGGAAAATGAGCTGCAAACCAACCAGAGTATGAGCAGGAAACTACGCAACAAGATGGAAAAAGTTAGAAAGAAGCTGGAAAAAATTCAGACTGCAATGGACAGACCAAGAACCTATGTATGTAAGGCTAACAAGAACTTGTGCGCAAAAGCTACCGCACACACATTACCTGGCGGAAAAAAAGTGAAAGTATGTGACTACTATTTTGGAATCGATACAGCTATCCATCGAGCATCGGTGCTTGTACATGAAATTTCACACCATAAAACTCAAACATCGGATAAAGGAGAATCCCATCTATCTTGCAGCGATCCTTATCCGTTTGGTGCAAACACTAACTTCCAAAACCATGCAGCGTACTATGAGTATATTGCCAAGTGTGGTCTGTACGTACCAAACTAAATAGCAAACGGGTTGGCGATAAATAATAAATATTTGCCACCAGCACGTTTATTTTACAGTTTTTAGAAGAACCGGGGCAGGGAATAATTATTTCCTAATATTCAAAAATACTCCTTTTGGCCCCGGTTTTCTGTAATTTTCTCCTCAAATACCTCAAGATCCTCAGCTGTAAGCCGATAACATCCTTAATAGCATCTGTTTCGTGACAATAGCAAACCAGCCGAAAGGCCGGGACGCAAAGTTACCTACCTATCGCCCTATACGGGCTATGGCAGAGGGACTACCGGAGAAACTTAATGAAGTATCATTATACCTACTTTCAGTACCTTGCAATCTGTGTACCAGGTCTGTTGATTGCCTCAACTTCAGTTAATGCGGGCAGTTTCCGTGATTTCATTTTGGATGAAGGGTCACCCACCACAGCTCAACAATTTGTTAAAATTCCCGGTAACAGTAAATTAGCATCCTGCTTGCAATGCCATGACGGGAGCAATGCTAAAGATGTCAAAATCAAACATGCAGATACCGCTATGAGGTTTACGAGTCATGGTAGTAGTAATCACCCCATAGGGATGTCCTATGATAGTTATGCACGCCGAAGTCCAGCTTCTTATGTTGATCCTGCCAAACTAGACTCCAGAATCAAGCTGGAAAATGGCCAGGTGACTTGTATTTCATGTCACGAAGTCAAACAAGCCAATTCACGTAACGTGGACGTTGCATTGGTGAATAATCTAAATGTAATGACAAATACTTGCACTTCTACTAAAACACTGACAACCGGTCCAAACCAAACTCGTCTTTGCTTGTCATGCCACGATATGTAAACCTAGAATAACAATAAAGGTGACAGATCTATTTAATTAAAGCTATTTATTAAAAAGAAAAAACTCCCCACTAAGCCTTGTTAGTTAACAAGGCTTTTTATTTTTAATGGCTTTTTTTAAGCGTTAATTTTTCTATTTAGCTGCGCATTTTTGATAAAGGTTCAAAAAACCAAAAATCCCCAGTGATAATTTTTGTTAGCAGGGATTTTTAGTTTAATAACGATTTTTAGGATAGAGCGGGAAGTGTTATTGAAACAACAGCTGTACTTACACCGCCTTTTCCATCTGTTACGATAAATGCAAAAGTATCTATTGTGCCATCTACACCAACGGGTGCTGTGTAGGTAACCGTACCATTGTTATCTGTAGTGACTGTTCCACCCAGCGATGTTGTGGCATAAGGTACCGCAAAATTCAATGAGTCGCCATCAGCATCGCTTGCAGTGAGTGTAACAGGATTGCCCAAACTTACTATCTGGCTGTTTGCTATAGGTGCGTTGTTTGTAGCCAGGCCAGATATTAAGTTATTTGCCCACGCAGTTTCTTTTGCCACTGCGCAGGTTTCAATACCATTGAACCCATGAAAGTCAAAAGCTCCGCATACATCATTTCTAATAGTATCCTGAAAGCCGCCACTAACTTCATTTCCAGCAACACTTATTCCTGCTGTGTTTAAATCATTAAACAAGTTGCGCGAGTTGGCGGGTAGGGTGACAGAGCAAGTATCATTTGTATGCAACATTATATGACTAGAACGTTTGATTCGGCTTAAGGGTAAAGCCGTTGAGCCAACGGGATAACCGGCAAAAGGAACACTTGTTGGTGCAGATGTTAGTGGGCTTGACATCGCAATACCAGCGACCAGCGTATTCATCGCAGCAGCAGAAATTGAACCACGGCTGGTACCAGATATAATGACGTTGTAGCCTTCGGTATTTTCACGCTTAAGTATTGATGCAATATCAACAGCGTGTTGCATAGAGTGGCGATATCGGTCGATATTGACACCTGCTCTGGAGTCACCATATGCGCCAAATGTAATAGTACTATCAGCATTGTTAGTGTTAACGGAATCTGATGGGCGATCTATGGTGATAACGCGATAGCCAGCGGCTTGATAACGGTTTGCGCTACGTACCAAAAAGTTACCACTTGAATTTGTTGGTTGCGAGCCATCCGTTCCTTGTATTCTGGCTCGAAGCCCACCGCCTGAAATTAATACCATCACACCTTTTGGTGTAGCCGCCGGTTCATGCACCATATAATCCAGAGTGACTGCACTATTATCTGCAAGTTGTCGTGGCGTAAAGAGTCTATATATTGGTGTCGGCGAACCAAGTAAGTGAGACTTGGTATAGATGGTGGAGCCATCTGCATCTTGGGTGCTGTCTCCCGTTGCAGGGGAACAACTACTAACAACAATGCTCGCTGTAACCGTATAAGTAACATTAACAACTTTAGGGCTACCCGGTATTTGCGAGCTATTGCCAACACAACTATTAGCAAGGTCAGTACAGACATAGATGGTAATGGTTGCCGTATAAGTACCCGCTCCCAATACCGAGGGTGATTCTGGCGTTACGGTTAACTGACCATTATCGCCACCGGTTAGCGCAAAGGTAGCACTGGCGATTGCAGTACCCGTAATGATAACGTCAATACGAATATTAGAATTGGCACCGGCAATCGTTCCAGATATATTTTGCTGGGCGGGCGTTGCATCAGTAACATCGGCTGTAAAAGTAAGCTGGTTGGTTGATATTGACACACTAGTACTGCTGCTTCCCCCAGTGTTGCCACTTCCGCCGCCACCACCACAAGATACGATGCCTGAAAACAGGATAGATATTAAAACTAAAAGCTTAATCATAAAGGATCTCCGAATTTAAATTTATTATTGTTTTTAGTGTAAACGCGGGGATACGTATTACAGAGTACAAATATTTATATTTATATTTATATTTTTATTTTTATTTTTATTTTTCAAGTATACGAGAAATAATTTTTGAAATAA
>CAZEZI010000110.1:0-7506 GCA_964516315.1 uncultured Thioalkalispiraceae bacterium | reverse complement strand
TTGCTCTGGATGAGTTTATATAAACTTCAAGTACGCTGATCGTTTTGCGCTTACCTAAATCAGGGGGGAGTTCTTGATAGAGTGGGGTTTATTTTGCGGTTACGAAATAAAAAGCCTTGTCACAATAACAAGGCTTTTTAAATTAAAACAACCAAATATTATTTGTTTCAAGCGTATAAAATAATAATAAACTATTTTTTATTTTGAAAATCACTTTTATTAACTAGTTGGAAATTATTCACTCCTTTTTCTTGATATGAATAATCACGCAACCAGTCAATAATCGAATAATATTTAAAATATCTAATATAATATTTTTCTTTTTGAATAACATCAATTTCAATTATTCCTGATTCATAAGCTGGTGTAAAAAAACTGACTCTTTCACTGTAAAAACATGCTTACCTGACATGGCTTCAATAGATAATTTTTGACTTCCTCCAAGATAACCAGCAAAAACTCCATCAATATAAATGAAAGGCCTCTCAATACTTAAAGAAAAAAATCTGGAATCTGCATTATATAGATTAACTGTTCCTAATTTACTTTGATCCCATTCAGAAGATATTTTATATTTAGGGCTAAGTGTACACCCAATTAATATAAAAAAAAATAAAATCAATACGCTACAAATTTTATACACTTAAAACCTACTATGCAAAAGGGGTATCATGAAACACCCCTAAAAACTCAACAATAGTAATTAATTTAAATTATAAGACAATTCTTATAAGGTATCTGAGGGCCAAATTAATCCATCACTAAAATAATTACCAAGATTACTTTTTAATTTACTACCCACTTCACGATTAAGATAGTTCGATAAATACTTATCTTTCGCCTTTTTACCATTGCTTGTTATATAACCAGACAAATCAGAATTAACCCCCTCTGAAATTAATTTTTCATTAATAGAAACGATTAAAGCATTTTTGCCATTTGTTGTTACATAAGAACCGAATTTATCATAACTCCCACTTTCCATATCTCTTACGGCATTATACAAATCCTCAAAATTAGGTAAGCCAGTTATCTCTGACAAACGTTCGTTTACTTTTGATTTTGCAATTTGGTATAGCATTTCACCTCCATTTCCTTTAGCCGCATCATAAATATTAATTATTCCCGAGATTCCATATTCTTCTTCGACATATTTATTCACTTCTGATTTAGCAGCGTCTTTAGTTAATTTAGAAACAACTTTTTTAGTTAAATCCCAATAATTATCATACTCATAATTTTTTAATTCATTGCTAACTCCATCGTTAATTATTAATGTTGTAACATATGCTAGCGCAGCATTTTTTGCTATATCTTCAACAGAACCACCCGAAATATCTGTAATATACGCTGAAAACCCTGCCGATCCTATTTCTCCACCATAGGCAGTTGCTATTATTGACCCAGCTTGCCTCGCCCACTCTTCCCTAATAAACAAATCTTTAACAGGTTTAGCATAGGCAAAAGGGGCTAACCAGCCCATGGTAAATGCACGCGCAATACTTTCCTTCTGCTTATCAAAAAATTTACCAATCTCTTTAAACTCTTTATCTAAAAAATTTCCTGTTGGGTCTGTATAACTTAACGGATTATTATTCACATAAGTATAACGATTCATACCTTGAGTACTAGCAGGGAACTGTACATAAGTATCCGGTGATAAAAATCGACCTATTTCAGCATCATACATTCTAGCATTCATATTGATTAGATTAATGCCGTCATCCATTTCATGTCCGGTGAAACCGATAGTACTTAAACTTAATATTGGTGAAGTAGCATCAGCCCAATTTGCTTGTCGACGTTTTCCCCAAGCATCAAAACTTAAATTTTCACCCTGTACTAAAACACCCAATTCATCAGTAATAATATCACTAGAACCAATATGATCTTTTAACAAGTAACGAATATCATTGTTATTTGTTGAACGCTTAGTGATTAATACTGTAGCACCGCCAGCGCTAATGAAATACTTATCTTCGATTAAGCCACTGCTATTTTTAACTTGTTGATAAATATTACCAAGATAAAACGTTGTTATGGTATCCGTTGCTGTAGTTGATATTTTTTCAATTCGCTTATAATCAACATCGTAATAAATTGAGTTAGACGTTGATGCATTAACTATTGTTACCGGTTTATTAAACGAAGTATAAGTTAAAGTACGGCCAGCTCCACTTATTTGATTACCGTTTAGATCATAACTGTAAGTATTTGAACCTACTTTATGTACTGCATGAGGCCCGCCTGTTAACGTTGTATAAACACCAGCACCATTATCATAGATATAAGCGCCGATATCAGATTTGTTCGTAATATTACCGTTTGCATCATAGCTAAAAGTTTTCTGCGGTAATGAATTCATTTGTGTTGTAATTAAACGATTTAGATCATCATATGTAAATATTTCAGTTAACACATTATTACTGTCATAACGAGATGTTAGGTTACCCAAAGTATCAAATACATAAGTTAAATTTTGAATCGTTGAGGAACTCGCTGTTAAGCCACTTTTAATGCTTTCTAATCGTCCTGTGGTCGCTTTATAGGTTTTTGTTGTGATAATTTTTTCACCAATCACCTCTTGGGTAACCTTTCCAAATGCGTTGGTAAACTCGGGTTTCCAATATATTTTATTACTCGTACCATCTACTATTTGATTCATATAACCAAACGCATCAAAACTATATTTTAGTACTTGGCCTACAGGAAATGTAACTGTACTAAGACGACTGGTATTCGCAAAATACGTATTGCTCGTTGCATAATTAGTATTATCATAATTTACTGTTGTGGTAACTGGCCGACCTAATGTGTCATAACTGTGAGTACGTGTATAACCATTGGGTCCGGTAACACTGGACAATTTTCCTTTACCATTTGCAGATAGATCATAGAGCCAGGTTGAAATGCCCTCAGCTTGGCTACGACCACTTATACGCCCTAAGACATCATAAGTTATAGAGGTGATTTGAAGTTTAGCATCAGTTTGAGAAACTAATTCACCCAAGGCATTATAAACATATGTCCAATTACCCATGTCGACATCTTGCATAGATACTTTATGACCACGAATATCATAAGACATACGACTTACATGACCTAAAGCATCGGTAACACTCAGCATTTTTCCAAATGCATCATATGTATATGTATTACTATTATTAAACGGATCAATCGACGTCACTAGCTGTCCTTGGCTATTTTTTACTTTGGTAATTGATTGCCAAAAGTTATTTGTGGTAGTTGTACTTAAACCATTATAAACAACCGTAGTAACACTGTTATCCGCTTTCGATTCAACCTTCATTCGACCCAATACATCATATTGGTAACTTGTCCAATAAACATAGGGATCTGTTAGCGCGTTATGTGTTGATAACTCGCTAAAATATGGTAACGATATTTTTGAAACTCGTCCAAATAGATCATACTCCGTTTTCTTACGAATAGTTTTACCGTTGAAACCTTCATTGGTTTTTAGTACTTCACGTCCTAACACATCAAAATAAACTGTTGTAGCATTTGATGAAATACCATCAGTCACCGTTGTTTTAACGGCTAACGGTGATTGCAGGTAATCTTGTATTGCATCAGCACAAACCGTTCCAACTTCACAAATTTGATAATCAATTGCAGTATTACTACCATCAGCACGAAGTTCTTTTATTTGTCTTCCAAGAGAATCATATTGCCAATTAGTAACTATGCCATTTGAACCAATGGTTTTAATAACTTTACCGTAACGAGCATCAATGACTTTTGTGCTTGAATGGGCAAGTGCATTGCTAGAGGTAATGCTAACTTGTGGGAAGGATGCATTAACCAATTGGTTATAATCATAGTTAACAGTACTCGTTCGTGCAGTAAATTTATTTTCAGCTCCAGCATTTCCACTAACTGTAGTTGATATTTTATTTCCATATATGTCATAGATATAGGTTTTAGTCACTTCTAATTCAATATTGCCAGGCTCAATAGTTTCTGACTGCACTAACCCATTACTAACATTATACTTAAATTCAGATTTTCGCGTACCTGCATTTGTTGGTGTAAGGCTAATAACTGATATGGTATTAAGCTGGCTTATTCTCCAATTAACGGTATCAGCAGGATAATAAGCATTGGTTGATGTTTTGGTATAACCATCATTAGAATTAACTAATAAAGTTGTCACTTCACCTAATTCACCACCATAGGTATTCGTAGTGGTAACGTGTGTAATTTGTGAACCATTAAGTTCATAGCTATACGAGTCACTTGAGTTCATTTTTACATTAAAGCGAGTACGAGTTGGATCAGAACCATATAAATCAAACCATGAATTTACCGTTTTACTAATCGGGGTTCCATTTTGCTGCTGTGTTACACTTGATGCGGTTACACCAACAAAAGGAAAGTCTTGACGATAAATTTTTTGTGAAGCAACATTCGTTTGATCATCAGTCATAGTAACTGATGCAAATCCAAGAGAACCACGACCGAGGATATTTCTTTTTACTCCTGAATATTTGTAGGAATGAGAATATAAACCACCTTTACCATTGCTTTTGTTGTAACTTGATACCACATACATAGGAAACTGAGTACAAATAACCTCACCAGACACACATTCAGTACTAGCCATATCCGGTGTATAGACAAATGAGTCGGTTAATGGTTTATATGTGATATTAACTAACTCGCCAAATCCATTTTTAATATTGCTAATTTGTTGCGAACTTAAACTTTTGTTTATATATAAGGTATTACTTGTACTACCATTAGCATCTGTTGTATTCAATAAATCAACTAACCCATCGCCATCAAAATCACCTAATTGCAATCGTTGAGTATAATTACTGTGGCCTAAATAATTACCATAAGCTACTGGCACACTACCTATAACAGCTGACTCAAACCCTTGTCCATTAGATAAGTACAGCGCATTATTATTACTGTCATAACCATCAGTTGTATTTAATAAATCTGCCATTCCATCACCATTAAAATCAGCAACCGTCAGACGTTGAGTGTTATTACTATGTCCGAGATAATACCCGTATACAACTGGCGCACTCTCAAGTATGGCAGAATTAAACCCTGCTCCATTGGATAAATATAGCTGGTTATTTGTGCTTCCCGAAACATCACTTGTATTTAATAAGTCAGACATGCCATCACCATTAAAGTCGGCAACTTGTAACCGTTGCGTCCGATTACTGTGACCCAAATAATATCCTGCAGGAACGGGGACACTTCCAATAGTAGCAGGTTCAAAACCTTGACCATTTGACAAATACAATTGATTATTCAAACTTCCATCTCCATCAGTTGTATTTAATAAATCTGCCATCCCATCGCCATTAAAATCAGCAACCGTCAAACGTTGAGTGTTATTACTATGTCCAAGATAATACCCATACACAACTGGTGCACTTTCAAGGATGATAGAATCAAACCCTTGTCCATTCGATAAATACAACTGGTTGTTTGTACTTCCAGAAACATCACTTGTATTTAATAAGTCAAACATCCCGTCTCCATTAAAATCGGCAACTTGTAATCGCTGTGTCCGATTGCTGTGACCTAAGTAATATCCAGCAGGAACAGGTACACTTCCATTAATAGCCAGCTCAAAACCACTACCATTTGATAAGTACAGGGAATTATTCGTGCTTCCACTTCCATCAGTCACGTTTAATAAATCAGCCATCCCATCACCATTAAAATCAGCTACCATCAAACGTTGAGTATTATTACTGTGCCCAAGATAATACCCAGCCGCGACTGGTACGTTTATTATTGGGTCATAACCTTGTCCATTTGAAAGGTAAACGGTATTCCCTGTACTTCCTGGAGTATCGGTAACATTTAATAAGTCTGCGATCCCATCACCGTTAAAATCGGCTACATGTAACCGTTGAGTTCGATTGCTATGACCAAGATAATATCCCGTTGAAACAGGTATACTGGTTGCCAAATTATATTCAACATTAACTGAATCATTATCGGTTACCCACCCAAAACTAACAGATTCTAAACATTGATTGTTAGCATCACATTGAGTTAAAGAACTTAATTGTGAATGGTTTTTCTCTACATACGGTTTATAAGTAATCTTATAATCATTTACTGTAGCTCCAACAGTTAGCGTTTGAATATTGATTAACCTATTCAACATACTTGATTTTGTACCAGCCATATAATTAATATTTTTATCAGATCGCAACTCATATAGAAATTGAACTGATGAAAATGGTGTCCTTGCGGCATTAACATTACCAGTATAATTAATTTGGCTAATGTAATGATCACCATTAATTAAATCTTCGATATAAACAAAATCAACATAATTTGTTGAACGATCACTTATTTTATTTATTGTCCACATCCGAGCATCTGTCAGAACAGCCCCATCGGTAGCGTCAATTGCATTTACAAATGAATCTGACGTATTACCATATTCTTTTATTTTTCCATCTTTAGTGCGCACTTCAAACCAAGCAGGATTAGCTGCTGTGCCACCAATAGCTGTTATATTTGAATAACTTTCCATTTCAGTTCGATACTCATTGCTTCCAGCAACAACAGGAACCAAGCGTTGCCCATCCAAACAAAATCTATCCTCGGCTGTAAAATCAACACCATGAATATTATTGTCTTGAGCTAATGTTTGGGGGCATCGAGTAACTGCCGATAATCCACTAAGATTCCAACCCATGCCTAATAAACCATTACCACTTTGTGATGAGTACGTTAACGCCAAATTAGGTTGCATACCTTTTATACCCGGTGGCACAGTTATTGGAATAGCATATGACGCGTCGCCATTTTGACCAACCTGGAAATCACCTACCGTGGTACCTGCAAAATGGGTTGCTGCAACACCCAGTTGTGGTGCAGTTGCTAATAAAGCTGACAGATATACAGTTCTTTTTGTTATTTTTTTGATAAAAGAGGATAGTCTTAACATCCTGAATTTAATTAACGAATTGTTTGATCTTCTCATGCTGAATCCCTTTATAATTTAGTTGCAATCGAAATTGTTATTTTACAATCTGTAATTTAATTCACATACCTAAGCAAAAAAACAGTATCTAAATACTTGATGTGAATGATTGAATATTTTAAAAAAAGACTACGCATTCCACCTACTAACTACATCCCTCATATGGGGGGTATTTAATAATTAAATGTTAAATCTCTTGATGCAAGTAAGTGCTAACTAATATTGCATGTTAATTAATCTTATTTAAAGCATTCCAGCTATAACACGATAATCAAATTATATTTTCCTTCATTGATTTAGTGTTATTTGCTAACATAGGGTTACCTTTAAAAAATAAAACTCAAAAACAAAGGTAGCTGCAATGGACATGCCTATAGGCAATAAAGAAGGAATAACACCATCTCGTGAAGAAACATGGGACTTTATGGATGTTATTTACGAAACAGCTCATGATTCAAACTTTTGGCCATTAGCTTTAGAAGGTCTAAAATATGAAATTGATTTGTTAGAAAGTA
>CAZEZI010000109.1:0-7563 GCA_964516315.1 uncultured Thioalkalispiraceae bacterium | reverse complement strand
CAGGGGAGAATTTTTATGTTTACTTCGTACACACCAGTTGTTGGCGAATGGTATGTAAAAAGTACAGGCAAACTCATTAAAGTGAAAATGCTTTCATATTTCGAAGAAAAAGTTGAGCGCATTGTCATTGAATATCTCGATGGAACGACACAGATGTTAGCGTTTAACGATTGGTTAACACTTGATCTTAACAAACGCATTAGTGATGTTAGTCGTAGTATCGTTTTACGTTAAGTTTCCATCATCGCGTAACACAATAAAAGCCCGTTTCGGGCTTTTATTATTTTATACGAACAAAAGTTAATGGGTTCCAGGAAGTGAAGGAGGATAATGATATGGATTTGAACGCATTAAAAAAACAACTCCGAAATTTTGCCGAAGAGCGAGACTGGCAAGGTTTTCATGCACCCAAAAATCTAGTGATGGCGATGAATGTTGAAGTTGCTGAACTGATGGAGCATTTTCAATGGTTAACCGAAGAGCAAAGCGAAAATCTCGATGCAAAAGCGTTTGATGAAGTGCAATACGAAGTGGCCGATGTATTTATTTACCTGGTTCGCCTGGCGGACAGGCTCGGTGTCGATCTTGATGCCGTAGTGGCAGAAAAAATAAAGCGTAATGCGGCGAAATACCCAGTAGATAAATGCCAGGGAAGCGCAGCGAAGTACACTGAGTATGAGTAAAGAGTATTTTTTATAATGTTTTTCAAATAAAATGTATGCACTTATATTACTTTTAGCCTTTTTTATTTAATAATTCAATCTCATAGCCATCAGGATCTTTTACAAAAGCAATAATCGTTGTACCGGCATTCATTGGCCCGGCTTCACGAATAATATTGCCACCTTGTTGTTTTATTTTGTCACAGGCGGCGTAAACATCATCGACTTCAATCGCCAGGTGGCCAAAGCCGTTACCCATTTCATAACTCTCGGTGTCCCAGTTATGGGTGAGTTCAATCACACTGTTATTTTTTTCGTCGCCATAGCCGACAAAGGCCAGGGTGAATTTTCCATCAGGGTAGTCTTTTTGGCGGAGTAAGGTCATGCCAAGTATTTTGGTGTAAAACTGAATAGATTTTTCAAGGTTGCCCACGCGGAGCATGGTATGAAGGAGTCGCATCATTGATAGCCTTTTAGTTAATAGCTTATTTTAATCTTAACTGTTTTTTAAAACTTAATACAAGCGCGGCATTAAATCCTAAACCCACTGCAAACCAGAGTGTGGACAAACGGCTGATTAATGCAGCGGCAATGGCTGTTGCAGTATCGGCACCCAGCAGGGTGAGTAACAGTGTCATTACTGCCTCGGTTGTACCAACACCGCCGGGAATAAAACTTAACGCGCCTGCCAGTAAGCTAATGGCGTAGATGCCAATGCTTTGTTGCAAACTGACGTCGATATTGAGAGTTGTAAGGATAAAGTAAAAGGCCAGTCCCTGAATAATCCATGCAATACTGCCAAGCAATAACCCGCTGTAGATGGGTTTGTAAGCAAACAGTGCTCTGGCGGTGGTTAGCAGCTGCGCTAAATGTTGCAGTAATGCACGGATGGGGTGCCATGTCATGCTGGCTGCAACTGCACTTAAAGCCTGAGTGACAAAAGTTTGTCGCAACAGTGGTATAAAACTGACGACAACAACGGTGCTGACAATAACAAAATAATGATAGTTGTGTGTGGTCTTTTCAAACTGAAGTACAAACAGGCTAAGTAAGGCAATGACGACCACATCCAGAAACCGTTCAGTAAAAAATACCGCAAGTGATTGTGTATAGGGAACAGCATGTTGCGCAAGATAAGTCGAACGAATAGTTTCACCCACCTTTGCTGGGGTCAGGGTAAGCGCAAAGCCAGCCATATAATATAAAAAGTGCAGTGTTACAGGGATTTGATGGGACAGGTAGCGTAAATAATAGTGCCAGCGGGCAAAACGAAGCAAATAATTGCTAAACGAGCAGCCTAGAATCAGCAGCCAACTTAACAGGCTCATTTTGGAAAAGGCGGCAAACACTTTGGCTGGTTCGGCGAACAGGATCATTGCAATATACAGGACACAGACTAAAACCAGCACAATGGATAAGTTGCGTTTATTTTGTATCAGCAAGCGGTGGAAGGTGGAGAGCATTATTATTTCTGTGGCTTTAATTGGCGTAGATTTTGCTGTTACTTAAACTGAGCAATGGTTAGTTAAGCAATGGAATATAGCATGCAATGGATAAACGGGCATAGCCCTCAACAGAATGAGAAAATTATGCGGCATTACATCAGGCATCCGGTTGATATTCCTATTGAAGTGTTCCCTGATAACAATATGTTGGCCTTGTCTGATGGTGTTGGCGATAAGATGAAAATTGAAAAAATGGAAAATGTCAGTTTTGGTGGGTTAATGTTTCAGTCGGCTGTTCCTTACACACAAAATAAAGCAATGCGGGTGAAAATAAGCAGTGTGAACCCCGAGTTTGAAGCACATGCGACGGTAAGCTGGTGTCGCAAGTCCGGCAAATATTATTTAGTGGGGCTTGAATTTACGGATAAAGATAGTGAATTTAAAGTGCGTATGGTAGAACAGGTCTGTCACATTATGCATTATCAAAAGCAGGTTCTGGCAACTGAAGGACGAAAATTAAATGCTGATGAAGCCGCAAGAGAATGGATCGCGCAGTATGCCGAGGATTTTTCCAGATAGTCAAATCAGGTAGCGGTAACCAGGAAAGTGCCATGAATATAGTTATTCAGCTGTATTTCACGGTATAATTACTTTATTTGTTAATCTATTATTTCAGGGGATTTGTGATGGCAACAACTGTTGATGAGCTAACTGTAAACTATGAAGAAGATGGTCGAATTGTTTCAAGAGAATTAGATAAGGTTGTTCTGACTAAAGGAGCCTGGTCGACCATTATTTTCCGTTATCAGGATCTGGATCGTAAAACGGATGAGTTTGGTCCTGATAAATTCAGTATTCGTCGTTATCAGAAGCGCAACGGTGAGTATCAATATAAATCAAAATTTAATATTTCGAGCCGAGATCAGGCCACTAAAGTTGTGAATGCATTAAATACCTGGTTGGCGGAAGAGCCTGAAGATAAGGCCAAAAAGTAAATCTGGAAAATAAAGGCTGATATATTGAGTGCTTTTAGCTATGTGTAAAATGTACCTGTTCTGCATCAAGGCCTTGCGCCATAAAGAAAGTATTCGCAAATTCAGTTAATGATTCAGGGATAGCTGAATAAATATCCACATTGGCCAGGTCGATATGATCTTTTATTAAATTTGAAAGACAGGCTGAAAATACCTCCTGACTCGGTACTTCGTTGTGACAAAGATGGGCAACATTGATCGCGGTGTATTTAAAGTTGTCCAGAGCATCATTCCATGCGCGGCAAATGTTATGCAGGTAGGGTTTTTCGGCCTGAGTGTTAATCCAGTAAAAATGAATGTATTCGGCTGCCTCCAGGCTAAGTGCATTCTCGATTAAACTTTTAACCGGCGCAAAGCTGGTATCTACGGCAATAAAAATAACAGGTTTGGTTGAGTCTTTGTTTAGTACAAAGTGGCCATTCGGACCATCCACTTTTATTGTATCGTTTGTTTTTAATTCATTGTTAACGCAATGGTTAAAGGGTGAGCTATTGTTTTCGATATGGAACTGGATAAAAGATTCATCACAAGGGCAGCTTGCGATAGGCAATGTTTTTGTAATTTTATTTTTTAATGTAAGTTCAACTTCCTGGCCAGCTAAAAAACGCAGTCGTTTTGTTCGTTGAGTTTTTAAAGTTAGCACAGAGATATATTTGTTTATCGGTTCTATTTTCTTTACTTTTGTTGACAATGATTGCTGAGGAATATCTTTTTCACTGCCTGCAATTTCGGCTTCAATTTCAACATCGGTAACAGCCGTATTCGAACACATTAAAAAGTAGTTCTGGTTTTTTTCTGCTTGTGTGAAGGCATATTCATGCTGTTTTATTTTTTCTATTTTACCCGAGACAAGTTTTGCTTTGCACTTTCCACAATTACCATTGCTGCAGCCATAATTGAGTGCGCTGCCGGTTGTTAACCCGGCTTCAAGGATAGAATTTTTTCCTTCTACAAAATATTCAAGCCCACTTGGGATAATATGCACCTGTGCGGCCATAATGCGTAAGAAATCATCTCTGTGTATTAATGGTTCAATTTTGGGTGTGTTGGTTGTTATATTCTTATTGGTTTTGCTTAACCATTTCTCCAGTGATTTATAAACAGCTGCTGAATCATTGTTTTTTCTGGACTCTGTTGCAATGTAATTATGTAATTTATCAAGCAATTGTTCGCTGTGGTATAACGCTATTTTTGTTTCAGCTAATTCTTTGCTTAAGTTAGCAAGGCGTGACGCAAGTGTTGCTGTATCGGGTGTAATAAGTTTTTGAAACTTTGCATAGCGGGCACGTTTAAGTGCATTAGCAATAAATCCTTCAATTTTTTCGGATATTTCGTCTTTTTCAATCTCGGAATCAGGGTAAAGTGTTACAAGTTGTGAGAGTTTTATCTTGCCTTCAAAGCTGGTGAGTTCACCGTTTTGAATATGTTTCTGGATAATACCTCGTGGCACACCTACAATGGATGCGGCTCGTGACGCTGAAAGTAGTCTGGCCATAAATTCCTTATAATATGTGCAAGATTAAAGTGTTTTTTTGTGTGAGTTCTTATATATTGGTACATATCTATCAATTGTCAAATCATCTATTATTTAGAAACGAGGCTACAGCGTTATCAATATGGGTATCTACATGAAAAGATCTTTATTCATCTTTTTGCTTTTTATCACAGTCGTGATGGGAAATATGGCGAATGCTACGCTGCCTAGTCTTGAATTCAGTTTACATAAGAATAGTCCGTCAAATATTGAAGATGCTAGCAGTGGTCCAACACTACTTGTGATTGGTGGTATCCAGGGCGATGAACCGGGTGGCTTTACCGCTGCATCATTACTGGTTACACATTACAAAATCACAGCAGGGCAGGTATGGGTTGTTCCTAATCTGAATTTTGAAAGTATTATAAAAAGATCCCGTGGTGTCTATGGAGACATGAACCGGAAATTTTCAAAATTAAAACAAACCGATCCTGAGTTTGAAACTGTCCAGAAAATAAAACAAATTATCACTTCTCCGGATGTCGACATTATATTAAATTTGCATGATGGCAGTGGTTTTTATAATGAAAAATATATTGATGCATTGCATAATCCGCGACGCTGGGGGCAAAGCCTTATCATTGACCAGGCCAAAATTGAAATGTCTGACATTGAAACACCTGGTAGTAATAAGGCAGAAACGGAGTCAGCACAGTTCACTCATCTGGAAAAATTAGGCAGGGATGTTATTGCTCTGGTTAATGCTTCTATCCCTCAAACCCTTCATCAGTATCGTTTGAAAAATACGCATACCGCATTGGGGGACAAAGAGATGGAAAAAACACTTACCTACTTTGCTATTAACCATGCAAAACCAGCCTTTGGTATTGAGGCAAGTAAAATTTTTTTAACACATAAGCGAGCCTATTTCCATTTGCTGGTGCTGGAAGCCTTTATGAACAAGACAGGGATTAAATTTGAGCGCAAATTTAATTTAGCCGAAGCAGATATTAAAAAGGCGATGTACGATAAATTGCAGCTTGCATTTTATGACAAAAAAATATTTCTGGATGTTGCCAATGCACGCAAAAGATTAAATTATGTACCATTAAAAAAGAATGCCGATATTGCGTATATTGCCGGTAATCCATTGCTTGCTGTTGTCAGTAAGAATAATCGTTTTAATGTGCGTTACGGCAATCGAAACCTGACTTCGCTTAAGCCGTCCTACTTTGACTATGATGATTCTCTGGAAGATATTAAAATATCTGTTGATGGGAATATCAAAAGTATAAGTTTGGGTAGTATGGTTGATGTACAACAGGATTTTAATGTTCACTCTATAGCCGGTTATCGTGTTAATGTTATCGGGTTTACCCGTAAAGGGGTGAGGGATGAAAGTAACCAGACTATAAAGTTAAAAAATATACGCAGCCGTTATTCTGTTGATAAGCAATCAAAAATATTTCGGGTGGAGATTTATCAGGGTAAGAAATACTGTGGTATGATTTTAGTGCGTTTTAACAAGCTAAAACAAACGACCTGATAGATATAAAGTCAGAAAAATAACAAACAGGCTTAAATGATGTCCGAACTGCTCTCTTTATCTTACATGCAACAGTTTAAATGTATAGCAGACAAGTGTGAAGATACTTGTTGTCAGCACTGGCAGGTCAGGATTGATAAAGTACATTATCAACACATGCTTGACTGGGTAGAAGAAAGCCCGTCACAGAAAAATGTTTTCTCTAAAGCCGTGTTATTAAACAAATCAAATGTAGCATCAGATAAAAGTTATGCTTACATTCAAATGGATGAAAACGGATACTGTCCCTATTTGAATACCCAACAACAATGTACCCTGCATATAAAAAAAGGCACTGAAATTCTTTCTGATATTTGTGCCTTTTACCCAAGAATTATTGCCGAAAAAAATTCGGTACTGGAACTGAGTGGCGCTTTATCCTGCCCTGAAGTGGTTCGTTTGTGCCTGTCGGCCGATATTAACAGCCATGTCATGCTAAGTTCTGATAATTCTATCCTGCCACCAAGGGAGGATATTCCTGTTCATCGTACATTAATTACAGATGATAACAGTCCAGTCTATGAAATTTATTTTGAAAAGGTGCAGCAAACATTTATCGATATTACCCGCATGGTTGATTGTGATTATTTTACCCGGCTGTATATTCTGGCGAGTTATTCGCACTCAATTTCAACTATCTATTTTGATAACTGCGTGTCGCTGGATTCAGACGCACTCGAAAATTATCGTGTGCATGTTTTCAGCTCAGACTATAAACAGTCCGTTTCTCATTTTATGAATCAGTATGAAAATGATCAGCCTCTTGCCTGTATTGTTATTTACTCGGTGTTGTTATTAAAACAACAACAGGCACCGGAAGAAAAATTATCAAAAATGGTAGATGAGGTGTTTAATGATTATGCTCAGCAGTTGGGTTTTTCCAGTTATAAGGAAATTGAAAATGCAGCCGATTATGCCAATGTGTTTCAAAAACGTTACCAGATGTTTTCCAATAGTGTTCATCATCAGGTTGAAGATTATTTAACTAAATATTTGTTAAATTGTTTTTATCGTGAATGGTTTATTACTATGCCGAGTGCGTTTATTTATATCCAGATGCTACTGGTGCGTGTTGCCATTATTCGATTTATTATTTACAGCCGAATTTTACCTGGAATGACAGCTGAGCAGATTAAAGATATTGCAGTCGAAGTGATTTACCAGTTTGCACGTGCGGTTGATCATAATCTGCCTTTTTTGCAGATTGTTTATGAAGCGTTAAATGAGCAACAAATGCTGCATTTTGATTATTCAACGCCGCTTATTAAATTTTAAACCTTTCTTATTGTGTGTCATTAAATCTAAATTCTCCGTCTGTTTGCGGCGGGCACAAAACTGTTGGGGTTTCCAAAGGGGTGGATGC
>CAZEZI010000108.1:0-7738 GCA_964516315.1 uncultured Thioalkalispiraceae bacterium | reverse complement strand
GTTTAGCCGACACAGACAGACTAAAAATCACCACTTGCACCGGCCTCCATTATTTGAATAAGCGTTTTATTGATGCGCGTTGCAATTGTTTTTAATTCCGCTGGCAGATCTGTGTTATTAATCAGCATATCCAGATTAATCATCATCAACCAGATTTTGCCGTTAGCATCTTCAACCAGGGCTATCCGGCAAGGCATGTATGCCGCAAAAATCGGATTAAATTTCACCATTTTGTGCGCATCGGCGGGATTACAGAACTGAAATATTTCCAGTCGGCCAGATTTAATACCCCTGGCCTTCAATTCCTTTGATAACGGTTGATGGGCGACAAATTTCATATTTAACTCAATCGCTTTTGATTTGAGCGCGACAATTGCATCATCAGCACTAACCTCATCAGCAAGCGGTAATTTGGATACCGTTTGCGAAACGTCAAAGTATGTCACCGGGGGAACTGACTTTGCCGCACGAACAGAATAATTAATACATAACAATGTGATTAATAAAAAAATCGTTTTTTTCAATTTCATTTTTCTTTCTCCGCCTGGATGTAAATGATTACAACTCAAAAGATTTATAATCCCATTCACTGCAGGCGCAACCCGCTCGGTAAGCGCTTTGCAGAAAGCGCATGATGGTCTGACCGGGATTCTGAGATTGTCGTACTGACTCGTAGGACAAAAAGGCCATTGCATACCCCGGATCCGTATTCCAGACTGCCGCGCCCGGCTCCAGACGTTGTTCCACCAGCGCTTCCGGCTCTGGATATATATAAGCGTAAAAAGCGGCTTCTCTTACCACCTCATCGCCCGCCCAAAATCCAAAACTCATAACCTCATGTGAGTATGCTTCCCGTTCAACCCTGGTCGGCCAGTCTCTTTCCGGTGCGCGGTTACCGGAAAATCGGGTAACAACAAGATCAAGATGGTGCCAGAAAAGATGTACCGGGGTGCTTTTTCCGGTATACATAGCTCTGTATTTTTCAAAGACAGCACTGACAAGAACCAGCACCCGCCAGAATCGTTCTACATACTCCTCATCATATCGGGCATCAGCATGATTGCTCTCGAAAGGCTCTTTGCTGATATTGTCGTAGGGCAAAGTGTTGATTTCGACATCGACCCCAAGCTTTAAAAGAGTGCCGATAACATCATGATAGAATTGAGAGACAGACACTCCATTTATATTAATCAACTCCAGCTCTCCATTGCTGGTTCTTATCGAAAGCACATGGTGGATGAAGTCGAACTCAATCTCAAACATCATCCCGTGATAGGGTATGGGTCGCGTCGTAAGACCGCGAGTGGACACATATAACGGAACATGCCACCAGTGATTTGTTTTTGGAAAAATCTTCAACCTTATTTTCCCAATAATCTGTATATAAAGATGCAGTGTTTTTTTTGTTTCCTCCCACGCATCTAATGGTAGCGGTGGGTAAGTGTGGTGTTTTACTTTATTTTCCATAACAGACTCCGTGTTGAGATATTCCCGTTGCGCAAATGATTTTTACATTCATAATATGAGCGCCACTGCCGGTTAAGATGTTTCTTTAAGATTTTTTGTGAAAAACACAGATTCCAGACGAATATATATTATCAACATAAAAATTATTAGAAACGCAAGGACCTGAGTACTCATAAATCCTGACAGACAAACAAAGATGAGGCTTGATGTAACGACCAATGCGCCACGCATAAAAAACAACTTGTTCTCCTTGTTGCTGATGTATTGGTGGTGGATAAATTGCAGCGGCACAAGTATTAACAACAGGCTGAAAGAAAATATAAAACTTAAATCATTTGTAGAATGGCTGACGCTAACCAGCCTTTGCACTCCGGCGGCGAGCAACCCTATCCCCATATATATTGGTAAATGTCCGTAAAGAAACAGGTGGGCGGCCCCCCGCAAATTTCCATTGAGCGCTTTTTCAAGCGTTCCAAAATACAGCCACCAAATTGCGCAAATTATAGAAAACCCGAAAAATAGATTTAGCACTGGAATTTCGGAAAACGCATAACTGTCTGCACCCGACACAAGCCCAAGAAAGGATTCTCCCATCACCAACAGGGCAAAAAGCCCCGCGCGTTCGGGTAAATGTGTATTATGCACGGGAACCAAAACGAGTTTCTTTCGTAGTAAAAGAGGCGTCACAAGCTCAATTGCAAGCCCTGTAATCCATAATGCATACATTATTGGCGGCGAAAAAAATACTGAAATTACCCATAACGATGAGCCGATAGAAAAACCAAAAGACAAACCACCGGCGATAGATCGAACATCCGGATTACCAAGGTATACTCGCATATACATAATAATTAAAACCCAGCGGGTAGCTGCGTATGCTAAAGCGAATACCACACGGGTTTCTGCAAATGCATTGCCAACCCCAAATGCAAGCATAATGGCAAAAAACATCTGTAACAATGTGAGCAGGCTATCCGTAATGTCATAGGTGCCAAATCTATTTTGGTACATGGTATGACCAACCCATGACCACCACACCGGGACAAAAAGCGTGAAGAACGCCAAATAGTCACTGGCTTCTATATGTCCACCGTGTCCCGCAACAACGATATGAGTTAACCGTGTTAGCGCAACTACATAAACAAGATCAAAGAATAACTCTAACCAGGCGGCATGCCTTTCCTTGTCTGTATTGAGTCCTATACGTTTCACAGAGTCCCTCATCTCAACCCATGCTATCTGTCCGGAAACCTTATAAAATAATCTCGACGGCATGAAACTGTCCTTTCGTACAGGTTCCTTTAGACTGTTTTTTCGAGACAATTTACAGAAGTGACCAGTTGTTGATGCCCGAGGGGGAAAATCCTCTTTAGTTCAAAAGCTTAATCGAGAATCAATTATGTTAATGCTGCGTAAAAGTGAGGATCGAGGACAGGCCAATCACGGTTGGTTAGATACTCGCCATACATTTTCATTCGCAAACTATTATGACTCCGATCATATGGGGTTCTCAGCGCTGAGGGTAATCAATGATGACCGAGTTGCCCCAGGGGGCGGGTTTCCCACTCACAGCCATAGTGATATGGAAATAATCAGTTATGTGCTGGAAGGGGCGCTCGAGCACAAAGACAGCATGGGAAACGGTTCAGTAATAAATGCCGGCGAATTTCAAGTTATGAGCGCAGGCACCGGAGTGACACACAGTGAGTACAACCCATCAAATACTGAGGCAATGCGTTTTCTGCAAATATGGATTATTCCTGATAAATCAGGGCTAACCCCCTCTTATCAGCAACCTGAAATCACACCCGAATCCATCAGAGGAAAGCTGTGTTTGATTGCATCAGACAATCCTGAAAACGGGGCCGCAAAAATTCACCAACGAGCAGATGTCTACGCTTGTAAAATTCAAAATGGTGATGTTGTCCAGTATGTTTTTAATCCCGGTCGCCAGGGATGGTTGCATGTCGCCAAAGGAAGTATGCGAATAAATGAGCTTGCCCTACAGGAAGGTGATGGCGTTGCTATCAGTGATGAGCGTGAAATTATACTTATAAGCGGGGATGAAGCAGATATACTATTATTTGATCTGCCTTAGTTACCCGTATACGCATAAAAGACCTAATCGGTCATTAATTTTCAGAGCCAGATCGGAGAAATAAATGATGAACAAAAAACAGGAGTATCTGGGCACCGATATAACGGTATATTTTGAAACAGACAAATGTATTCATGCCCGAGTCTGCGTGCTGACATTACCTAACGTTTTCAGAGTAGATGCGGATGGGCCATGGATTGTACCGGATTCTGCTGACGCAGAGGATATCGCAGCCTTGGCGCACAATTGCCCATCAGGTGCAATAACGTATAAACGACATGGCAAAGATAAGCAGGAGCAACCCCCTTTCACCAATCTTGTTAAGATTCTCGAAAATGGTCCGTTGGCGGTTATTGCGGATGTCGAAATAGAAAGCAACGAGCCTGTTATCCGAACCACCTTGTGCCGTTGTGGTGCATCTGACAAAAAACCTTTTTGCGATGGCTCTCACGAAAAAATGAGGTTCTCAGCGACCGGCGAGCCGGATACTAAAATATCCGACCCCCTCTCTCAACAGGATGGACGTGTTACCGTGACTCCTTTAGAAAATGGTCCGCTCCTGTGCAAAGGAAATATGGAAGTTTGTTCAGGAACAGGACATAGAATTAATCGCATCATGGAAACTGCTTTGTGTCGCTGTGGGGCATCAAAAGATAAACCTTACTGTGATGGCTCACACATAGGAACCGGTTTTATTGCAAAATAAATTGAGAACAAAAGAGTAACATGGAACTCCTGTGCCTGATTGCAGGCGTGCAATATAAATATCTATTTATCCATAATAACTTCATTAAGTTGAGTGGATTTAACCTGATGGAGAATACGCAGTGACACAACCGCTTACCGAAAGACTGCTGTTTCATGATCTGGAGCCCGAACACTCCTGTTTCTACGAAGACATCATAAGCGGATTAAGCAGAAAACCGCGAAGCATCCCGCCAAAGTATTTTTACGACAAGCACGGTTCCCGTTTATTTGATGCCCTATGTGAAACGCCCGAGTACTACCCGACCCGTACCGAAATATCAATCATCAAAAATAACCTGAAGGAAATCTGCGCCTGCCTTGGAAAGCAATGCGTGTTAATTGAGCCGGGTAGCGGAGCCAGTAAAAAAGTACGTCTTCTGTTAGACACACTCGAACCTCATACGTATATACCACTGGATATTTCAAGCGACTACCTCTACTCCGTTGCCCGAAACCTGGTATCTGATTATCCAAAACTCCGAGTTATAGCCGCATGTGTCGATTTTACCGTGCCTATAAAACTACCTGACTACCCGGCACATAAACGGCGTGTGGCATTTTTCCCCGGATCAAGCATTGGCAACTTTGAACCTGAAGAAGCGGTATTGTTTTTGAGGAATCTCTGTGATTTGGTTCAGCCGGGCGGAGGCCTGTTAATAGGCGTTGATTTGAAGAAAGAAGCTGACGTTATTAATAATGCCTATAATGACAAGCAGGGAATAACCGCACAATTTAATCTAAATATGCTGGCGCATATAAACCGCGAGTTGAATGCGAACTTTGATTTCGACTGTTTCGAGCACAAGGCTTTTTATAATGAGACCCTGGGTAGAATTGAAATGCATCTGTTCTGTAAAAACGCTCAAACCGTCTGCATCGGTAACAATCTATTCAATATTGAACAGGGAGAGTCTATACATACAGAAAATTCATACAAGTATTCTATTTCCGAGTTCCACGCTTTGGCCGGGAAAGCGGGGTTCAAAAATGAGAACACCTGGACAGACACGGATGGCTTATTTAGCCTTCATTATCTTAGCGCCTTATAAGTGAGGATGTCCGCTTTATTTGCCCGTCAATTATGCTGGTGAGAGAATCTACACAAGGCCATAACGAATGGCTTTGGCTATAGCCTGCAGGCGGTTTGTCACATCAAGTTTTTTATAAATATTATTTAGATGAAACTTTACCGTTCTCTCGGATATGGAAAGAATAACGCCAATCTCCCATGCAGTCTTACCTTCATAGGCCCACTTGAGGGTTTCTCTTTCCCTAAGAGTAAAGTCCGGGGTATCTTTCGGTATCCGGGTGATGTCATCTATCCTGCAGATCGCCTCGTGTATGTGCGGCAATATATATGCAATAATCGTAAGGTACTCCTCCCTTACTTTGTAACCACTTGTCTCAATTGACATGAGGGTTTCGCCTTCATCTTCCAGATGAGTGTTACACATGCAGGCTATACCCGCTTTCATTCCGTAATCTTCGGCTAAACCGATAAATTCATCTGCCTCACGTGTTAGTTCAGTCTCACGATACGCCTTCCCCCATGTGAACGGTTTGGTTGTACCCGCACTCATTGTGACAACAGGATCCAGTAGACCGAAGTTATTCTCACTGTAGCTTTTCACCCAACCCGAGGGAAAGCTGTGATTTATACTTTCATCAATGCTTGCAACTTTAGTTTCTTTATCCTTCCGGCAAAGGATAGCTGCATTAAACGGAATCACGTCATTTAATAAATCAATGATTTTCAAAACATCCTTTTGAGATCTGACATATAAGCAGTCATGCATGATCTCCATGAGTTTTCTTAAAACATTGTCTTTAAGTTCCAGTTCAAGCATCTTCGCCCCAATTGTGCGTTAAAGCTCCATGTAAACTGCCCGGATTAACTCTGGCCTGTATCCGGATACCTTATGTACTATGCTTTTGTACTAACCTGAAAGCCCCGCAGAACTGCAACACCAACAATCACTTAAAAACGACCCACTCCGCAAGGATTATGGCAAAACAAAAAATCTTTTATAGGCGCATATCATACTATATTCATTCGTCACCACATTGTATAAATATAAACCCTCATAGCATGGGGTATATTGGTGCGAATATAGTTCTGGCCTACCCTCACCCTGCCGGTTAACTCATTTTTAGTCGTCCTCTGAAAAACCCGTGAAATTTATACTTGGTCCATTGTTTTCTTTTTTGCTGTGAAAATATGAAATGTACAGTGCATCAACACGTTATAACCCAATGTTGGGTGCAATTGTTTCGACCGGCAACGATTAATCCGAATATATGCTGCTGCTCATGCTCGCTTCATTACACATCTGCAAAGCGGGAAGCCGCGCCTGTCCAGCGCTCAATCAGCGCCTCAGCACAGGCCCGGTCGTGTTCCAGCAACCTGTCTGCAACCACGGCTACTTCTTCTACCAGCAACTGATCCCGCTGCAGGTCGGCAATCTTTAGCTGTAACAGGCCGGTCTGTCTGGTTCCCAGAATTTCACCGGGGCCACGCAGGGCCAGATCCCGGCGCGCAATCTCAAAGCCATCGCTGGTTTCACGCATCACCCCCAGACGTTCGCGCGCCTGTTGCGACAGTTTTTTATACATCAGCACGCAGACACTTGCTTGATCGCCCCGTCCCACTCGCCCGCGTAACTGGTGCAACTGCGCCAGCCCCAGTCGTTCCGCATTCTCGATAATCATCAAACTGGCGTTGGGCACATCGACACCCACTTCGATCACCGTCGTCGCCACCAGCAGATCGATCTCGCCCTGCTTGAAAGCCTGCATCACGGCTTCCTTTTCCACGGACTTCATGCGCCCGTGCACCAGTGCGGTTTTCACATCACTCAATGCCTGCTGTAATTGCTGCGCCGTGTCTTCTGCCGCCTGACACTGCAGGGCCTCAGATTCTTCAATCAGGGTACAGACCCAATACACCTGTTTGCCATCACGGCAGGCGCGGTGCACGCGCTGCACAATCTCATCACGCCGCGATTCAGGGATCACCACGGTTTCGACCGGCTTGCGCCCCGGTGGTAATTCATCGATCACGGACACATCCAGATCCGCATAAGCCGCCATGCTCAGAGTGCGAGGAATCGGTGTTGCCGTCATAATCAACTGATGAGGATAGCGGTTTCCGGCACGCCCCTTTTCCCGCAACGCCAGTCGCTGATGTACGCCAAAGCGATGCTGTTCATCCACCACCACCAGTCCCAGGCGCGCAAAGCACACATCATTCTGGAACAGGGCATGAGTACCCACGGCAATCTGGGTAACACCGGCGGCAATCTCATCAATAGCTTCACGACGCTGGGCCGCCTTAAGTTTGCCCGACAGCCAGGTCACTCGAATATCCAGTGCCGCCATCCAGCCTTCGATATTATGAAAATGCTGTTCCGCCAGAATTTCGGTGGG
>CAZEZI010000107.1:0-7805 GCA_964516315.1 uncultured Thioalkalispiraceae bacterium | reverse complement strand
CGGCCACAAATGTGCGGGTACATTTTTAAGGCTTTTTCACGGTAGCCCTGCTCACGCTTTTCGCTGGCGCGGCGTGCCTCAGCCACAACAGAATCCAGTTTATTCTTGTCCGAAGCCATCCTTCATTACTCCTAAAATAATAGCCATACGCTTGCAATAAATCGTTGATTTTAGCGAAATTGAAAGAATATCACTATTAGAAACAGGTAAATATGGCCAAACCGGCCGTTATATTCCCGTCAGGATAGCTTAAATAGGTAGATTGGGTATGTGGTCGTAGCCGCAGAATATATTTTTTATTTAATTCAACAACTTACAGATTGAAATGGCGGAGAGGGTGGGATTCGAACCCACGGATCGTTTCCAATCGCCGGTTTTCAAGACCGGTACTTTCGGCCAGCTCAGTCACCTCTCCGAATTTGAACTTGAATTTTGCCTAGAGTGCCCCGACATATGTTCAAGGTGCGGCAGAATACCCTAAGATCATGCTTTTTGCTAGTGGTAAAGCTTAAAAATTTACAACTTAAAAGCTTGATATTAGAAACTATTTCGGTATTCTGTACACTAATTAATTACGATATTAATCTTTTGAGGAAGAATCACTATGTTTGCACAACAACCTGCTGTAACTCGTTCATCAAGTTCAGTTTTAGCAACCAACAAAGTACTTAAAAATACTTACCTGTTATTGTCGATGACGCTGATTTTCAGCTCTATTACGGCTTATTTCGGTATTATTAGCGGTGCCTCTCAAGGTGGTGCACTGGTCTCAACCATTGCTGCTATCGTGATGCTTTGGTTCGTTCTTCCACGCACAGCTAATTCGGCTGCAGGCATTCCAGTATTGTTCGTTATTACCGGTCTGTTAGGTTACGGCTTAGGCCCTATGCTTTCTTATTACCTGGCAATGGCTAACGGCCCAAGCATTGTAATGACAGCATTAGGTGGCACAGGCGTTATCTTCCTGGGTCTGTCTGGCTACGCATTAACTACCAAGAAAGACTTCAGCTTTATGGCTGGCTTTTTAATGGTAGGCCTGTTTGTTGTTATTGCCGCTTCAATTGCCAATATTTTCTTTGCTATGCCAGCGCTGCAATTAGCAGTGAGCGCAGCTGTTATTATGATTATGGCTGGTTTTATTTTGTTTCAAACGTCTTCCATTATTAATGGTGGCGAAACAAATTACATCATGGCCGCTGCGGGTTTATTCTTGTCATTATTAAATATGTTCCAGGCTTTATTACATTTACTGGGTGCATTTAGTAACAACGATTAAACCTTTTTTCGCTTGCTACAACTAAAAGCCCCAGCTCTCTGGGGCTTTATTCGTAGTAGCCGTTTATTTTAAATTAGTGACAGTTTCTTTTTTTTCCTGTCACTTATGCAACACAAAGTGCTGCTTACAAACACTTAACAATGCTTTCGTTAGTGGCCGTTTCTTTATTATATATTAAATTTACTTGAGGTTTATTAAATGAATTGGGTAGCAATTGGTAGCGCTTTATTTGGCATTGCAATGCTAGTGTTTATTTTTCCCAGAATGCGCCATGCATTAAAGCATAGCCCTAAAGGCACAATGAAAGACTGGCTGGGTTATCTTTTCCCGTTAGGCTTTGTGGTGTTGTTTGTGGCTTTTCTGATTATGAGTGTGCGTTAAAAAGAGATATAGCAAGTCACAAGGGAACGGAGAGATTATTAATTTACCAATCTATCATTCTCTTTCAAATCAGTTTGAATTGGCTAAATTTTAATCCCTCCGTCCCCTTTATCCGTTTTACTGCTTTACTGTGACTACTAGATCAACACGTCGGTTTGTAGCGCGCCCAGCGACTGTTTCATTAGGCGCAATAGGATGAGACTCACCATATCCTGCATAGGTAATTTTATAACCCCCTCTTAGATAATAGAGATATTTCGCTACCGCTGTGGCTCTTGCTGTTGAGAGCTTTTTATTAACCGCAGCGGAACCAACTGAATCAGTATGACCTTGCACAATGACTTTATTTGCATCCAGTTTTTTAATAATTGAGTCGACCTTGGAAATTAATGACTTTGAAAACTCGGGAATGACGGCGGTACCCGATCGGAAGTTAACACGCTTAAGCCTAAAGACCAGTTTATTACCTTGCTGGTAGACTAATGCATCAGTTTCGGGGATCATCTGACGTGCTTCATCCATAGCCTTCTGGAATCTGACCTGAGTCGAGGCCCTGGCCAACTGTTCTTCCTGTGTCTTGAGCACCCCTTCTTTCTGTTTTAACTCGCTGTCTTTTTGTTTTAGTGCAGTTTCTGTTTGTTTCAGTGCCGTGTCTTTTTGTTTCAGCACAGTGTCTACCTGTTCCAGTGCCCCCTCTTTTTCCTGTAGCGTCTGTTTTGTTGATTTAAGATTGGCTTGTAGTTTTCCGACACTGGAGCTCAACTCGCCCAGTGCCCGTTTTTGTTTAACAATTTGTACTGCAATTTGTTCAGGGGTGCCTTCAGCCCCCTTGATCACGTTCATCACATCGTTCAAATGTGCCGCACTAACCAGCGCGTCATCAACACTCTTCTTATAGACATTCGGATTACGTGGACTTAGATCAATTTTGTTCATCGCAGTTTTGTAATCCAGTAACGCAGTACGCAATGATTTGGGTGCCACATCATCGGCATCATCTTCAGTGGCCTGGTCAATTGCCTGTTTAGCGTTATTGAGTGCGCTGAATTGAATTGCCCTGGTCTCTAAACGGTAATATTTTTTCTGTATCTCAGAGAAGTCGTCGGGATCAAGCGATTCGCTAAACTCGTCTGTTTCACTTATCAGCTCCTCATCAATCTCCATCATCTGCTTAACAAGCGCATTGCTTTTTCTGACACCGGCCAAAAGCGCAGCCTTTCTGTCCTTGAGTATGCGACCGGCCTTTGATTCCCTGGTTTTTGCTTTTTCTACCGCATCCAGAAAAGCGGCCTTTGCCATGGCGGCATTCTCCAGAATCGTCTCAGCCATATACTCCTCTTTTATACCCAGCCTGGCATCTGCAAGGAAAACACGACCCTTTTCGAACTCTTCAAACGCCAGCACATCGTATTGCTCCTGCTGCACAGATTTCATGACTTGCACCACTTCGGCGATGGCTTTTTCCGGATCATTGTTCGCTGCAAGAACCTCTTTACTGGGACCGAACAATACGGCAATCATGAGGAACCATAGGGGGGTAATTCGGTTTTTCACAGCGTTGTTCTCCTGTTTTTATAATTTTGCTTTGAACGCATATCTTGTTGGTAAAATTTGCCATAAATTCACACACATGCCAAGTTTTCTGAGCCTTTACAGTGCTCATTTTCGGTATTTCGGCTTGTTCTGACCAAAAAGGGCAAAAAAATGTTTTCCATAGCCCAAGATAAAATAAATAGTTCTCGGCTTCAATAAAACATACTTCCCGATTATTTCCTCTCTGAACAATATGATAGGGTAAATTAGGGATATACATCCTTGCACATCGTGGCATAGCAGCTCCTTTGCATCACCTTGTTGTATCTCGACTTTAGCTTTTATAATGCATTAATCAGAATTGGTTAAATTTAAATCCTTCCGTCCCCTTTTCAATACAATACTCGCTGGTGTGCTAAGTTTATAGTAGGACTACGCGACTTGGGGTAGGGCATGTGAGATGAATTCCACCGCACCACAGGATCTGGATAAAACTGTTACGGATTTATTAAAAACGATCCAGCAACTGGTTGTGGAAGTACATCCGGGCAAGGCAAAAACACTGCTGCTGGATCTCGACAGTACGCTTGATAAGGATCTGAGCCTGGACAGTCTGGGTCGCGTTGAACTTATCGCTCGCCTGGAAAAACATTTCAAAATTGTTTTGCCTGAACATGTGTTCGCTGAAACCGAATCTGTGCGCGATTTGTTGCGCGCACTTACTATTGCCCAACATCATATGGAAGTACAAGCGCCCGCAGGGATAACCGAGTTTGAAGTAGAAAAGATTGAACAAGTACCTGTCAGTGCCACGACGCTTATTGATGTGCTGGAATGGCATGTGCAACAGCATCCGAAGCGGTTGCATATACGAATTCTGGGCAACGAAGGTGAGGAAGATAGCCTTACTTACGCAGAACTCTGGCAAGGCGCACAAAAAATTGCCGCAGGCCTTCAGCAACAGGGTGTTCGGTCTGGGGAAACGGTCGCCATCATGTTGCCGTCCGGACAGGATTATTTTTTCAGTTTCTATGCTATCTTGCTGGCGGGAGCCATTCCGGTACCGATTTATCCGCCGGTGCGCCGCAATCAACTCGAGGATCATTTAACGCGGCATAGCGGCATTCTGAACAACTGCGTAGCCTGCATGTTGATCAGCATGCCAGAGGCAAAGGTGATAGCCCAATTGCTTAAATCACAGGTTGGCAGTTTGCGTGATGTCATCACGGTTAAAGAACTTGCTTCACAAACGGCGCAATTTTTACCTCCTGCCATCAGTGCTTCGGATATTGCTTTCCTGCAATACACATCAGGCAGTACGGGTAATCCAAAAGGTGTCGTGTTGACACATGCCAACTTGCTCGCCAATATTCGCGCCATGGGCGAAGCGGTAAAGGCGGATTCAAATGACATCTTTATCAGTTGGTTGCCGCTGTATCATGACATGGGCCTGATTGGTGCATGGTTCGGCAGCCTGTACTTTGCGATGGTGCTGGTGGTGATGTCGCCCTTGTCTTTTTTGATGCGCCCGCAACGCTGGTTATGGGCCATTCATCAATACCGTGCCACCTTATCCGCTTCGCCAAACTTTGGTTACGAACTGTGCCTGAAGCGCATCACCGATACGGATATTGAGGGCCTGGACTTGAGTTCCTGGCGTCTGGCCTTTAACGGTGCCGAGCCGGTGAGCCCCAATACCATTGCAAGATTCACCACACAGTTTGCGCCATTTGGGTTTCGCGCTGAAACAATGATGCCGGTTTACGGTCTGGCCGAGTCATCAGTGGGACTGGTGTTTCCACCCCTTAATCGCAAGCCGCGGGTTGATTGCGTGCAACGTGAGACGTTCAGCGCAACGACTGAAGCCCGGCCGGTTGAAACGACTGACGAAAATGCCCTGTGTTTTGTCACAAGTGGTCACCCGCTGGCGGGACATGAAATCCGTATTGTTGATCTTGATGGAAGAGAACTGCCGGAACGCCACGAAGGCTATTTACAATTTCGTGGTCCTTCGGTTACCAGCGGCTATTATCGTAATCCGGAGGCAACCAAAAAACTGTTCAAGGATGATTGGCTGAATTCAGGTGACCTGGCCTACATGGCAGAAGCTGAGGTATTTATCACGGGCCGCAGCAAGGATCTGATTATTCGTGCCGGTCGTAATATTTACCCACACGAAGTCGAAGAAGCCGTCGGAAATATTGCGGGCGTGCGTAAGGGTTGTGTGGCGGCATTTGGTACCACCGACCCACATACGGGATCCGAGCAACTGGTGATACTGGCGGAAACGCGGGAAACCGACAGCAAAAAGACCGCCACGCTGCAGAAAAAAATCACCGCCATCGCCAGTGACTTGCTGGGCTTGCCACCGGATGTGGTAATCCTTGCCCCGCCGCATACAGTGCTTAAAACCTCCAGTGGCAAGATTCGACGCTCTGCCTGCAAAGAACTGTATGAGAAGGGCGAACTTGGTCGGGCATCGAAAGCGGTTTGGTTGCAGATCACACGTATGGCAGTTCATTCCCTGTTACCACAATGGCGACGTCTGCGGCAAAAACTTGGCAATACAGTTTATGCCGCTTATGTCTGGACGTTATTTGCTACCCTTGGCGCTGCCACCTGGCTGTTGGTCATGCTGGCACCGCGCCTGAGCTGGCGCTGGCGCATTATTCATCTGTTTGCCCACTTTCTTTCGCTTGCTTCCGGCACAAGGATTGATCTTAATGGCGTAGAGAATTTGCCACCCGCGACCCAACCCTGCGTCTATGTCTCAAATCATGCCAGTTACCTTGACAGTTATGTGCTGCTTGCGGCGATTTCCCGGGGATTCAGTTTTGTCGCAAAAGTGGAATTACGCAACAAGTTATTCGTGCGACTGTTTCTGGACCGTCTACAGGCGGAATATGTTGAACGGTTTGATAAGGAAAAAGGACTCATCGATTCACAGCGCATTGCCAGGGCAGCACAACGTCAGCAATCGCTGTTCTTTTTTCCAGAAGGCACCTTTACCCGCGCGCCGGGACTGCAGAAATTTTATATGGGCGCATTTGTTAGCGCCGCACAGGCAAACATTCCCGTGGTACCCATTGCAATTCGAGGCACCCGCTCCATGTTGCGTGCAAAATCCTGGTTCCCACGGCGTGGCAGAATCACAATAAGCATAGGTGAAGCCATCCGGCCGGAAGAGCTACAGGAAGCAGTACAGAATGACACGTGGCGTTTGACGTTAGCATTACGGGACAAAGCGCGCCAATATATCCTGAATCATTGTGGCGAGCCGGATCTATTACGCTAAATAAGTGTTCCAAAATGGTATCCAGTAAGGCTCATAAATCTATCACTAAGACTATATGCACTTGCCGCTCACAAAATATGCAATACTAAAATTCCCTATAAAACCTCGTCCAATCAACCGTCTAACCAAGGATTTAAGCAATGAAATTGCTCATACGAAATATAGCAAGAACAACAACAGAAGAAGAACTTCTATCTTTGTTCGAAGCCTTTGGCACCGTTCAATCATGCGACTTAGTACTTGACAAAGAGACTGGTCAATCCAAAGGTTTCGGTTTTGTTGAAATACCTAATCAAGGAGACGCAAAAGCCGCAATGAAAAATATTAACGGCAAAGAGGTTGCTGGCAATAAGCTTCGCGTTAAAAAAACTGAATCAAAATAATGCCTGAAGAAAATAAAAAAGAAGGAAGTAAGAAACCTCGGAAACAAGATCCCTTACATGGCATCACACTTAAAGACATTGTCACCCAATTAGAAGAAAAATACGGTTGGGAAGAGCTTGGTAAACACATTCGTATTAAATGCTTCACCAATGATCCTGGTATTAACTCCAGCCTAAAATTTTTAAGAAAAACACCTTGGGCAAGAGCTAAAGTTGAAGCACTTTATCTAAGCGGAATAAAACGCCTATAAAAAAGCAATCATATACCTCGGCTATACTGGGTGTTAGTTGAAGGATAAATACTTTTTTGAAGTGCATTAATAGAGTCAGCATTACCACTTATATAACGATCAAAGTTTTTCATTAATGCTAACTTATCCATATCGATATTGGTATTTGTTTTTATATCTCTTAAATCGACAAAGAAACTAGAGAATGTATTTTTAATATCAGACACAATCTCGGTATTTAAAAAATTAGCTTCATTATAAACGGTATGATACCCGCCTTTCTCTTTATCGATAAAGTAAGAAACCTCTTTTAAATTAGTAATCGATGAAGATTTTTCACAGCATTGAATACATTTATCATCCACGATATTTTTCTTACAGCCTGATACTTGATGGAACATACACGCGATCGTTGTCATCAACACAATAGGATGAGATATACTGTAGGTAAGGTCGAAATTGTCTGGTTTATGTATTTTCTTTATCTGGCTTTTGCTTATCTCATTAGAGATAAAAGCGCCTACACAATTAAACTCTTCTTTTAAGCATAATAAGCTATAGGAATTCACTAAATTCATATACGGGCCGGCTGTCCAGGCTATTCCCTGCTCATACGCAGCATAAGCGACCCCACTATTGTTTGTCACTATACGTTCGGGTTGAACTTGTTGCAAAAACTCGACCGCCGCACGATAGTTCGCTCCGAT
>CAZEZI010000106.1:0-7825 GCA_964516315.1 uncultured Thioalkalispiraceae bacterium | reverse complement strand
ACTGCGGCGGGTGCTGAGGCACGAAATGCACAAGGTGATAACCTGATTATTAACGGTTCATTAGGCAGTGTCACTTTGGATATTAGTGCGGGTGACAGTGCAAAAGCAACAGCTGAACTCGTCACATCGAAATCCAATGTAACAGGTGTAAAAGCCTTCGCTCAAACTGAAGTAAACGTCAGTTTTGATGCCGCGGGTTCTTATACCTTAAATGTTGCATCGGATAATGCAGATGCCCAGGCTATTTCATTTAGCTTGCAAGGCACCGAAGGCAATGATGGTCTTTCTGGTGCAGTAACGGCATTCAATGACTTGTCACATAAAACCGGTGTAACTGCGCGTATCAGTGATGATGGCCAGAGTGTTGTACTATTAAACGCAACTGGTAATAACATTAATTTAGCCGATACGGTTAATTCTAATGCCGGTAATGTGATGGTGGGCGGTACGGTCGGCGCGGATGGCGCGCAGGTTGGCGGTACGGTCATCGCAGCTAATACAGCGGTTGATGTTGCTGTTGTAACCGGTCAGGTGGTTTTCGACTCGGATAAGTCCTTTGGTATTATTGGTACTGCAGGTGCCACCGTTACCAATGCGCAGGAAGCGTCTGATTTAATGGGTGTTTCACAACTGGATGTGAGCCAGGTCGAAAGTGCTAATGAAGCACTGGCGATTGTGGATGCTGCATTAGCAACAGTGAATGGACAACGGGCAAAATTTGGTGCGATTCAAAGCCGATTTGGTTCGACCATTTCCAACTTACAGACTAACTCTGAGAATCTAAGTGCTGCGCGGTCTCGTGTACGTGATGCTGACTTTGCACAGGAAACTGCCGAGTTAACTAGAGCGCAAATTCTGCAACAAGCGGGTACAGCCATGTTAGCGCAGGCTAATGTTGCACCGCAAAACGTTCTGACTTTATTACAGTAATCAATACTGGCAGGAAGGGTTATACTTAAACAAGTATAATCCTTCCTCACTAATAAATGAGGTAACGTTATGGCAACGCAATCAATAGTTGATATGGTTCTACAGGTACAAACAACGGGTGCTAAACCTGCTGTTAACCGTAGTGCTGTATCTACTGCTAATGCGGTGAATCAGGAGCGGCAAACCATTGCCATCGCCGAGATTCATGCCGAACAGGTAGAAATATCGCGCGATGAACTGGAGAGCATCGTGAGCCAACTTCAAGACTATGTACAAAGTATCCAGCGTGATATGAAGTTCGAGATAGACGATGCTACCGGGCGCGTTATTGTCCAGGTCATTGATTCTCATAGCCAGGAAGTCGTCAGGCAGATCCCCTCAGAAGAAATGCTCGCCATTGCCCGCCATTTAGCCGACTCAATTGCAAATAATGAGGCTAAGGGTTTTTTCATTGAGCTTAAAGCTTAAAATTTCTATCCGCCGGCTCGTTTGGCACCGTATTTGCTTTATTTACAATAGATCGAGTAAGTATCGATTCTGTAAGGAATTGTTACTTCGAGTAGATAAACAATGAGGTCAAATATGCCAACCATAACTTCCGTAGGCGTTGGTTCAGGTATCGATGTGCAGGGACTGGTTGAAAAACTGGTAGCAGCGGAAGGCGATCCTGTTACAAAAAAACTCGATCGGAAAGAAGCAACCATACAAAACAGTTTGACCGCGTTAGGCGTTTTTCAGGGGGCTTTAACAGAGTTTCAATTATCACTTGCATCACTTAAAGATGCTCAATCCTTTACCAAAATGAGTTTAACATTGTCGGATGATGATGTGCTTAATGCTTCCATTTCAGGTGATCCCGATCCCGTAAGCTATGACATTGAAGTGGAACGTTTAGCCCAACAGCACCGGTTAGTTTCCGGTACCTTTGCCTCCGATTTAGAGGCCATTGGAAGCGGCTCAATCAGTATCCAGTTTGGTGAATTCGATAAAGGAAAGGGGGGATTTATTGTGAACCCCGAACGACCTGTTAAGAATATATTTATTACCAGTGATAATAATTCACTGCGAGGTATACAGGGTGCGATTAATGATGCCGATGCAGGTGTAAAGGCGTCTGTTTTAAGAGTAGGCAAAGGTTTCAGGTTAATATTATCCAGTGAGCAGCCTGGCGCAACTAACAGTATGCGTTTAAAAGTAAATGACAATGATAATGTGGACACGGATCTATTGGGTTTATCCACCCTGTCGTATGAACCGGGAACATTACCTAATCAGGGACAGAATTTAAGACAAACATCGGAAGGTTTAAATGCCATTATTAAAATTGACGGTGTTGAAATTGAGTCACCCGAAAATTCAATCGATGATGTGATCAGTGGCGTCACACTTGATTTAAGTGCCGAGTCCGTTGGGCAAACAGTCGGGCTTAAGATTTTCCATGACAAAGCACAGGTGTCATCATCAATACAGGAATTTGTTAACCAGTATAATTCGTTTATTCAGCGCAGTAACGAGTTGACCAGTTATGATCCTGAAACACAGGAGGCCGGGCCGCTAGCCAATGACTCATCAGTACGCAGTGCCCTGTCGCAATTAAGGCGAGCATTAGGCACAGATTTCTCGGCGGTTAACTCACAATATGTTTCATTGTCTGCTCTAGGGCTGGATACGGAGCGTAGTGGTGAGCAAAAGATTGATACCAATAAAGTTCAGGCCGCAATTGATAACAATATTACCGAAGTCTCACAATTATTTTCACGTACCGGCTCAGCCAATGATCCGTTTGTACGCTACATAAAGGCGACGGATGAAACCAGGGTTGGGAATTACCCTGTGGTGATTGATACTTTGCCAACACAGGGCCGTTATACCGGGCTTGATGTTGCACCGAGTAATATTGTTATTCCCCATGATGCGAACACATTGACGCTCAGAGTGGACAACATCAAGTCATCGGTTATCACGCTTAATAGCCAGATTTATCATTCGCTGGAAAACCTGGCATCAGAGTTGCAAAGTAAAATTAATGGTGACCGTGAATTATCCTCCAAAGGTGCGGCGGTTAACATCAGTGTTGAAGGTAATCATTTAGTTCTGACTTCTCAGCATTTTGGGGCTACCTCGAACATTGAAATACTGGAAATTCCGGAACAGCTCATGCAGGCAACGGGGTTAACCGTTAAGCAAGGGCAGTTAGGCTCGGATATACAGGGTGCCATTGGTGGCAATGTAGCTATTGGATCAGGACGTACTTTACTGGGGCAGGGCGACGCCCGTGGTCTGGAAATTGAAGTTGTGGGTGGAGGCATTGGTCGACGTGGCACAGTAAGTTATTCGAAAGGGGTAGCAGAAAGATTAGATAAGTTGGTAAGCAGTTTTTTAGATACCGATGGTTTATTACAGGGTCGCACAAAAGGCTTTGCAGATAACCTGAAAAATATTGCTGATGACCGAAATAAACTGGCCGAAAAACTTGAAAAATCTGAAAAACGGCATCTTAAAACTTTTTCAAATCTGGACGCTCTTGTAGGTAAGATGCGTTCAACCGGTGAATATTTATCGCGACAACTGGCAGCCTTGCCGGGCGCGCGCAGTCAATCAAATAGACGAGGATAAACCTTGTGGAACTTAATTTAAAATTTGGTAGGAGGTAATTAGTTATGAATATGGTTAAATTACACAGTGCTGTAGAGCAATATAATCGTGTCGGTGTATCGAGCAGTGTTGAGTCAGCCGATCCTCACATGTTAATTCAAATGTTAATGAATGGCGCACTTGAAAAAATAGCCATTGCAAAAGGGCATATGGAGCGCAACGATATTCCGCAAAAAGGTGGCAATATCAGTTGGGCGATTTCCATTATTGATGGTTTGCGTGCAAGTTTGAATGTTGATGATGGTGGTGAAATTGCACAGAATCTGGACGACCTTTACGATTATATGACGCGTCGCCTTGCAAGAGCAAACATAGAAAACAACCCGGATCTTCTGGATGAAGTTGCATCTTTAGTACGTTCAGTAAAAGCAGCCTGGGACGAGTTGCCTGAAAAAGTAGATACAGGCAAAGCAGGCAAAGCAGGCAATGTGCATAATTAAGAGTTTATTATGACAATGTACTGCTTATCACCGGCGCAATACGCGCAAAAGATTTTGCGCCTGAGCCAGCATATGAGTGACATGAGTTACAAACAGGACTGGCATGCATGCATGGAGCTTGAACAGCAGCGTCAGAATGTGATGGATGATTTATTTAACCATCCTGATATGCCGATGGCCCTGGCTGAAATTGCCGATATACTTGAACAGGTTTTATTGATTGACAGTGAAAGTTTATATATGTGCGAAGAGGCGCGTGCTAAAGAGCTGGATAGTCTGAAAGAAAATAAATCACGACAAAAAGCGGCCATAGCTTATCATGCACATCAGAATTGAGTACAAAAAATAGCAGCTATTTACTGTGTGTTCGGTAATGATGACTGGACATAACAATAACAGCCTTGCTAATCTTTGTTGCATGTCAGATGTAAAAAATAAAACGGCTGTTCAGCAGGGTGTGGTGGTTACGACTTCCTTAGCATTTAATTTTTATCCTGCCAGCGAAATGGAAGTAAACAATAATTTAAGCCACAATAACCAACTTGCTTTTGATATTGCCGATGCTTTCTCGACTACCGACAGCACGGAGCTATGCGATAAAACAAATCAATATAAAGTGTTAGAGCATAAGCTGACGACTATTTTACATTTGTTACGTTTCTTACTGGCAAGCCAGCGCGAGGTTGCGAAGCAACATCAAATACAGTTAAGTGCATTCAGCGTTCAATGGGACAATGCAGAGTTTGGAAACAATGAAATTAAAAATATAAAAAAAAATCAGCAGCTGATTTTTGAATTTTATCCATCGAGCCAGCTTCCCTGGCCGATAAAGCGACATGGTCAGGTTACCGAAGTGAAGGGTTCGGTGATTAGTGCAACGTTTTTACCTGTTGATCAGGCTAATGATGAACGTTTTACAAAATGGATATTTCAGTTGCACCGTCGGAGTATTCAGCAACAAAACCGTTAAAGCCCCGCCTTTTTATATACGCAGTTGATAATATTCGATTAACAGCAAGCCTCCAGTAATATCAATAATTTACCGAATCTGAAATTAATACCGACAAAATTTTGACTTTCGGTGAATATCTTTCTACCCTTAGCTAAGAACTAATTATCAATAGCTTAACAACACACAATAAAATGAAGTACATATATAAAGGTATGGGCAATACATGATTCAAAAGAAAATTCTTGTTATTGACGATGATGCGACGCGTCGTGCTGAATTCTTTACTGTAATGGATTTTATCGATTATGCCGATCTGGAATGCATCAGCCATCAGGAATGGGAAGATAGCGATAAACAGAATGCCCCTGATGTATTAATACTCGGCGGCAATTTCCAGGAAATTGATCCTTTAGTTAAACGTATTGAGGCCATTAAATCCGCATACAGTAACGATTTGCCCGTTTTGCTTTTTAAACCGATTGAAATACCCCTGCCATCGAATTTTTCATCACTGGTACTGGGTTCGATTAATATACCGTTCAAGTTTCGCCAGTTACACCAGGCTTTGCATACGGCGGATGTTTATTTAAAGAGTATGGGAGAAGTGAAGGGTTCATCTTCTTCCATGTTATTTCGCAGTCTGGTTGGCAATAGCCGTTCTATTCGAGGCGTGCGTAAACTCATTGAGCAGGTTGCAAATTCAGATGCGAATGTTTTGATCCTTGGTGAGTCGGGTACGGGTAAAGAAGTGGTTGCACGTAACCTGCATTATAATTCTGATCGTCGTGACAAACCCTTTGTGCCGGTTAATTGTGGTGCCATCCCACCCGACTTGCTGGAGAGCGAATTGTTTGGTCATGAAAAAGGTGCCTTTACCGGCGCTATTAGTTCACGCCTTGGTCGTTTTGAAATGGCAAAAGGCGGTACTTTATTTTTAGACGAAATTGGTGATATGCCACTTGCCATGCAGGTTAAATTATTGCGAGTGTTGCAGGAACGTATTTTTGAGCGTGTTGGCAGTAACAAAAGTATTACCGCCGACATCCGTATTATTGCGGCTACACATCATGACCTGGAAAAAGAAATCACCAATGGCCGTTTTAGAGAAGACCTGTATTACCGGTTAAATGTTTTCCCCATTGACATGCCGCCGTTGCGTGACCGTGTTGAAGATATTCCGCTACTGATTAATGAATTGATTACCCGCATGGAACATGAGCAACGTGGTTCGGTGCGTTTTACAACCACCGCCATTGCATCATTATGCGAATATCCATGGACGGGTAATGTGCGTGAACTTTCAAACCTTATTGAGCGTTTGGTGATTATGTTTCCTTATGGTGTGGTTGATGTACGTGACTTACCGCATAAGTTCCGTGGGACGAATGTGGTAGAAGATATTCGTGAAACTGGAAATGCTGCTAATACGGTGACAAGTGCACAAATTGAAGAAGCCTTCAGAATTCCTCAGGATGGCTTCGATCTTAAGGAACACCTGATTAATCTGGAATACTCCCTTATTAAACAAGCTCTGGATGACACTGAAGGTGTTGTAGCTCATGCTGCAAAACGGTTGCAAATGCGCAGAACCACGCTGGTAGAAAAAATGCGTAAGTATGGACTACAACGCCCGGAATCTGTTGCCCATTAACAGTTCATTTGTGGCATACTTGCCGCCTTTATTCGCATCGTTACTACACAGGTTTGTCTCGTACCTTTTCGATAGCACTTAACTCTTGTATAACCTCTGCTACTGGCAGAGGTTATTTGCGTTTTCTCTTTATATTTAGTGATGGAAATACACCACATTATGACAAACTCTTTTGATATAGCAATTATTGGTGCATCTTCACCCATTGGCGAAGCTGTTTTAGAGCAGCTTGCTGAACGAGAATTTCTCCTGGGAAATTTAATCCCGTTAGCCTTTGACGATAACCTGGATACAACTGTTTCTTTTGCGAACAAGCATTTGCATATGCAGGATATTGCAGCATTTAACTTTGCAACTGTTTCAGTTGTTTTGTTGTGTCAGCTTGATGAGTCCCATCAAGCGATCGTTGACCGTATTCTGGATGCCAATTGCCGGGTAATTGAAATCGGTTCTAACCTGCAACATGCGATGGTGGTGGTTGCTGATGTGAACAGTGATGCAGAATGCTTGCAACAAAATCAACATATTCGTTCAGCCTCTGGTTTAGCGGTTGTGTTAACGCAATTGTTAAAACCTGTTAACGATAAATGGGGTATTCAGTCACTTCATTTTACTGCTTTGCAGTCGGTATCGGACAAAGGCAAGCAGGGCATCGATGAGCTGGCGATGCAAACAACCAGTTTGCTGAATACCCGGCCAATAAAGCCATCGGTATTTAAACAACAAATTGCTTTTAATGTTATGGCCGATGACAGCGAAATTAATGCAACGGGTTTTACCCATCGTGAGCTGGATTTACGAACAGAGCTACAGGATTTATTATTTGCTGATAGCGATTCGAATGTTAGCCTGATGCCATCACTGCTTCATGTACCGATTTTTTATGGCGTTGCAGTTGATGTGCACCTGGAATTAAAATCAGATGTTGATTTACATGAGTTTGAACAGCTTATTGCAAAAAGTGAAAATGTAGAACTGAAGTTCGTTGATGACATTATTAGCCCCGTCAGCCATGCGGCAGAAATGGACAAAATTTTTGTGAACAGGGTAAGGCAGGATATGGATAATTCACGGCAGCTTAATTTCTGGTGTGTAACCGATACAATTCGCAGCGGAAGTGCAATAAATGGTGTTCAAATCGCAGAAATTTTGGTAAAACATCATTTATAAGCTATAGTTACTGAATAATTGTAAAGA
>CAZEZI010000105.1:0-7891 GCA_964516315.1 uncultured Thioalkalispiraceae bacterium | reverse complement strand
TGCTCCTTCAGCCACTCGGACACTTCTCCAGAACAACGCGCAGGGTATACTAAAAGCGGCTTAGCTTCAACTTCATCTTGGGTTAAAGCTGCAATTAACCACTATTACGCTGCTGTAACATTTGAATTGCCTTTTGCAAACTACGGCGCATTCGATTAAATGATGCCGAAAGTATAGCAACTTCGTCCTTACCACTTTCGTCAAACTCAGGAGTATCAAATTTACCCACACTGATTTTATTTGCAGCAACCGCCATACGCATAACAGGCTTTATAATAATTTGTTTCAACATAATGTTTAAAACAATTATAATAAATAAAAACACACCAATTAATAGCAACATAAAAGTAACAAAAACTTCATTTGCTTTTTGTACAGGAAGAGACATTGGTACAGTAACAATTTGTGCACCAACAATTTCATTTAACTTCCAGCCAAAACCATTCGCACTGCCGTATTTTTCAACCAGTGTGGCTGGTGCGGCACTTATTGTGCTATGGCAAATTAAACAGCCTGGTTTTTTTATTTGAATAGGTCGCGCAAGATATAAAACGGGGCCAGTAGGTGTTTGCCTGATACCGGTTACCTCTTTTGTTTTTCTATTATTTGAAAATTCCTGCACAATATCCGTTTCCCAGTCTGTCGCCCGGTTGCGCAAATTAGTCGGATTCAGTGTTGCTTCCTTATAGGAATATTGCGGATGTTTTTTTCTTAAACTGTTAAAACTCTGGGTTGCAGCATACGCAGGAACAGACTGTGGCAAAAAGGTGCTTTCCATTTGCTCTACCAACAAAGGCCGAATTTCAGAAACAGTGTAGCCACGAATCGCCAGGGCTGCTTCCAGCATCATTCCCGCATGCTTAACCACTTCGCGCTTGGCATTTTTTTGCAAAATATTATATGAAAAATAGGCGCAGACAATAAAACTAATGGATAAAACCAGTATCAGAATTAAATTAAATTTTGTTGTAAGCTTCATTTTTTATGCTTCCTTTGTTAATTTTTATTTATTTCATTCAGGAATATATTTTTATCTGCTTCATTCTGAATTTCTTTTACTAATTTTCGAACAATCTCATCACGAGACGATGAAGCAGATATAGCTTCATCTACAATGATGCCCGCAAGTGGGCCGATAAATCTGGCCAGCACCTGTTCAGCCTTACTTATAAATTCTTTATTTATTTCCCCTGACTCACTTAAGTGCAGTGAAATACTATTATGCGTTGTGGTTCTTTCTGTCATCACCGAGTGTTGTGAAGTGGATGCACGCACAGAAAACAACTGCATAAACTGCTCACGGTGAGAGGGACTGTCAATATTAACCGCTAAAGACCTGTGCAGTTCATCCAGACTGTTTGATTCATGCAAGGCTTTTTTTACCATTATTGGTGCAAGTGGACCGATATAGGTTGCCAGTTCTGATTCAATAGCGGTAACAAAGTCAGCATCCCAGTCAATATCTTTCTGGCTTAATACAGTTTGTGGTGATTCCGGTTGTAAACGTTTTGTTCGAATGGCTTTAAACCGATGCATAATTTCATCCACAGACTGAGGACGATGCTTAATGCGAAAACTTAGCATCCAGTCAATGCAGGATAATACTTCTGCTCCGTATTTATCCGGCTTTTCCAGCAACAATGGTTTTAATGGATCCGCTTCACCCGCCTGTATTGCCGCCAGCCTATCCAGCGCATCAACAGGTGATACTCCTTTAATACAGCGATAAAGTGTAGCTCCCAAACCATACAGGTCTGTCCACGGCCCTTGTTCATCATGTGTATTGTATTGCTCGAAAGGTGCATAGCCATGCGTAACAAAACCGGTAACTGCCTGACCTGCATTATCAATTGACTGTCGGGCCGAACCAAAATCAATGAGTACCGGCCTGCCCTGCTTGCGCAAATAAATATTCGATGGCTTGATATCACGGTGTAAATATTTACTCTGGTGAATAATGCGTAATCCTTCAAGAATGGGGACAACAACCATCACAAGTTCATGTTCAGTGAGTCGTTTAGACTTTAATAGATAGCGACTTAAAGGAACACCCTCTTCATAATCCATAATAATATAAGCGGTGCCATTCGCTTTTATAAAACGGTTAACGTGAACGATACTTCTGGATTTAAATTGCGCAAGAATGCGTGCTTCATCTAAAAACCGGTGCAAGCCTGTTGTATAAATTTCGTTATCATTACTGGATCTGGAATTAACCGTACATGTATTTGCAGCACGCACAGCAAAACTGGCAGGGAAATATTCTTTAATCGCAACACTACAACCTAAATTCAAATCTTTCGCTTTATAGGTAATACCAAAACCACCCACCCCTAAAACATCTTCAATCTGATAGCACTCAAGTCGGGTGCCCATTGGCAATGTATTTGACTGGCTGTGTAAATTCATATTAATAAATTCAGAATCTGGATATTTAATGTTTGAGTCAGCAAATAAAACAACCCTGTGTTATCGCGCTGTAATAGTTTTACAAAACATCCCTGCTTAACACTCTTTATAATATGTGAGGAGGGGGGGCACATATCATAATCGCTTATTCAACCATGAATTATTTTCTTGTAATAGTATAGTGTTGGGCTGCAAATGAACATCTAAATTAAGGGTTTTCAGCTGAGTTCTGCCCAAAGATCATGCTCGTCTGCATCCGTAATTTTAACATCAACAAACTCACCGGAAACAAGTTGTTGCTGATTTTCAATAATCACCCAGCCATCAACTTCGGGGGCTTCAGCCTTTGAACGTGCAAGTGTGTGGCCATCCTCAGATATACCATCAACGATAACCTGTAAGCTCTGTCCTACACGTTGCTGCAATTTACTGGCACTGATGCTAGCCTGTTTTTGCATAAAAATTTCCAGCCGTTGTTGTTTAACGTCTTCATCAATTTGATTGGGTAATGCATTTGCCGCGGCACCTTCAACAGGCGAATAGGCAAAACAACCAACACGATCAAGTTGTGCTTCTTCAAGGAAGTCTAATAACTGTTTAAAATCACCATCGGTTTCTCCGGGGAAGCCAACGATAAAAGTGCTACGTAACGTAATATCCGGACAAACGCTGCGCCACTGTTGAATGCGCTTTAATGTATTTTCAGTATTCGCCGGGCGTTTCATTGATTTTAAAATGGACGGGCTGGCATGCTGTAATGGAATATCCAGATATGGCAGAATTTTACCCGCTGCCATTAGCGGGATCACATCATCCACATGTGGATAAGGGTACACATAATGCAGCCGCACCCATGCTCCCAAATCACCTAAAGCGGCAGCAAGATCGAGCATGCGCGTATTCAACGGCCTGCCTTTCCAGAAATCTGGCTTATATTTAACATCCACACCATAGGCGCTGGTGTCCTGCGAGACCACCAGCAATTCTTTTACACCTGCTTGTACCAGATTTTCAGCCTCGGTCATCACCTCGCCAATTGGCCGACTGACTAAATCCCCTCTCAGGCTCGGAATAATACAAAAACGACAATGATGATTACAACCTTCAGAAATTTTAAGGTAAGCATAATGCCGAGGGGTTAGCTTCACACCGCCGGATGGTACAAGATCAATAAAAGGATCATGTGGTTTGGGTAAATGCGTGTGGATGGCCTGCATCACCTCTTCAGTGGCATGCGGCCCGGTCACAGCAAGCACATTCGGGTGGGTTTGTTTTACAATATCGCCTTTTGCGCCTAAGCAACCCGTTACTATCACCTTGCCATTTTCAGCCAGTGCTTCACCAATGGTGTCTAATGACTCGGTCACCGCGTCATCGATAAAGCCACAGGTGTTCACCACCACCAGGTTGGCATCCTGATAACTCGGCACCACCTCATAACCTTCGGCTCGTAACTGAGTCAGAATACGTTCGGAATCCACCAGTGCTTTAGGACAGCCCAGGCTGATAAAACCGACTTTTGACGAACTATCTCGCATAAAAATTAACCTTAATCGCGGATCGAATAAATTTTAATCCATAAAACATAAGTAATTGATTTTCAATAAGTTTAGTTAAAGCTCTTAAAATACAACAACATAGAAAAAATAATCCGCAAAACGGCTATATTCTAATAGTAACACATTGAAAATTAACATAAAAATTATGAACTATTTACTATGTTTGGGGACTATACCTTATATATAATAACACTACAGCCAAATATTAGTGTGTTATAATATACCACTGCGCTGCTTTGACGATTAATTCAGGGTTAATTATGAACAAAACCACTTCAGATATTACTCGCATTGCCGCTATAAAGTGTACAGGGTTTGGGGAATGTTATGCATAGTCGTATTTTTGCAGGTGTCATTGGTCTCGCTATTTTATTCAGTGTCGTATTAAATGCGTGCACACCACAAAAAAATTTGCTCGAGCAGGTTCTTTCCAGTGGTGAGCTACGAGCCCTAACACGTAATGCTGCTACCACTTTTTACGAAGGTCCACATGGCCCAACCGGCATGGAATACGATCTGTTGCAGCGTTTTGCTACCTCTCTCAATGTAAAACTGACCTTAATTACCTCCGATGATATAAAAGACATTCTCGACCAGGTTGAAGATGGCGATGCACACGTAGCCGCTGCCGGTTTAACCGTAACCGAAGAACGTAAACAGAAAGTACTCTTTGCCCCAGCCTATCAATCGATAACCCAGCAACTTATTTATAACCGTAAAAACCAGCGGCGCCCTCGCAGTCTGGTTGATCTGCAAACCGGTAAAATTGAAGTTATCGCCAACAGCAGCCATGTTGAGCGCTTAACCGAAATCAAACAAACCTGGAAAAACTTAAGCTGGGATGAAAACTCAACTGCCGGTGCCAGTGAATTAGTGAATCTGGTCGCTGAAAAAACCATCGACTTTACCATTGTCGATTCAAATGAGTTTTCAATTAACCGCCGCTATCACCCTCAGCTAAATGTTGCCTTTGATATTTCCGAACCACAACAATTAGCCTGGGCATTTGCCAACAGCAAAGATCGTTCACTGTATAACAAAGCTGTCACCTTCTTTAATAATTTAAAAAGCAGCGGTGAACTTGATAATTTAATTGAGCGCCATTACGGCCATATTAACCGCTATGACTACGCTGGCACCTACACTTATATGTATCATGTAAACAGACGTTTGCCCAAATACCAGGTCATGCTAAGTGATGCAGCACAAGTAAACAACATTGACTGGCGCCTGTTAGCTGCAACCGCGTATCAGGAATCACACTGGAACCCGCGTGCAAAATCACCCACCGGTGTACGTGGCATGATGATGTTAACCAAAGTCACAGCAAAGCAACTCGGTGTGGCTGTTCGTACCGATCCCGAAGAAAGTATTAATGGCGGAGCTAAATACCTGCGTTCATTAATTGATCGCTTACCGGCAGAAATTACCGAACCTGATCGCACCTGGCTGGCTCTTGCCTCTTATAATGTAGGTTACGGGCATGTAAAAGACGCACAACTTATCACTGTGCAGCTTGGTGGTAACCCCTATAAATGGGAAGACGTGAAGAAAAGTTTACCCTTACTTCGACAAAAGAAATGGTACAAAACTACGCGGTATGGTTATGCGCGCGGACTTGAACCGGTAAAATATGTGGAAAACATCCGCAGTTATTACGACATTCTTCGCTGGCAGCTTGATAAAGGCCTGAACGATGATGTACCAGAATCTATTTTAGCTTACTCTTCACCAATATTATAAGCGCTGGCTTTATTATTTCCGCTTGTTCCTGAAAAAATTTGTTAACAACTCGCTGCACTCTTGTTGTAGTACACCTTGTTCAATATCAACCACGTGATTTAATTCAGTTGAATTTAAAATATTAAATACACTGCCCGCCGCCCCTGTACGTGGGTCACTCGCACCAAAAACAACCCGTTTAACACGTGCATGCATTAAAGCACCAGCGCACATCGAACACGGTTCCAAAGTAATATATAAGGTGGTGTCAATCAGGCGGTAATTTTTTAATACTTGCGCCCCAGCACGCAGGGCGATGACTTCAGCATGTGCAGTTGGGTCATTACCCGTAATAGGCTGGTTCCAACCCTCTGCAATTATTTTATTATCTTTAACCAGCACCGCGCCAACGGGAACTTCATCTATAGATTCGGCATGCTTTGCGAGTTTAAGCGCATATTGCATCCATTTAATATCATCTGAAGAAAACTCTTTTATTGTTTGGCTTGTCATTTTTAGATATGACGGTTAAAAATATCTTCGCCTATTCCCATTCTATCGTAGCCGGTGGTTTGGATGAAATATCATAAGCAACACGCGAAATACCGGTCACTTCATTAATGATACGACTCGATACTGTTTCCAGAAACTCATACGGTAAATGTGCCCAACGTGCAGTCATAAAGTCGATGGTTTCTACAGCACGTAAAGAAACAACATATTGATAACGTCGCCCATCACCTGTTACACCAACCGACTTTACCGGCAGGAATACGGTAAACGCCTGACTGACTTTTTGGTACAAATCATGTGCATGCAGTTCTTCTATAAAAATATTGTCGGCAAGACGTAAAATATCCGCATATTCTTTTTTCACTTCACCCAGAATACGCACTCCTAAACCGGGGCCAGGGAAGGGATGGCGATACACCATGTCATAAGGTAAGCCCAGTTCCACGCCTAGTTTGCGCACTTCGTCTTTAAATAATTCACGTAACGGTTCGCAAAGTTTTAGTTTCATGTAGTCAGGCAAACCACCCACATTATGGTGGGACTTGATTAAATGTGCTTTACCTGTTTTTGCACCGGCCGATTCAATTACATCCGGGTAAATAGTCCCTTGTGCCAACCATTTTGCATTTTCAAGTTTACTGGACTCTTCTTCAAAAATATCGACAAACAAGTTACCGATGATTTTACGTTTTTTCTCGGGGTCGGCTTCACCTTTTAAGGCATCTAAAAAACGTTGCTCGGCATCGACACGGATGACTTTAACACCCATATGCTCGGCAAAGGTGGCCATTACCTGATCACCTTCATTTAAACGTAGCAAACCATTATCTACAAATACGCAGGTTAATTGAGTACCAATGGCTTTGTGTAATAAAGCAGCCACCACGGATGAATCGACTCCACCTGATAAACCCAGGATAACCTCGTCGTCCCCAACCAGTTTGCGTACCGTTTCAATACTATCATTCACAATATTATCGGCTGTCCATAAATTCGCACAGCCGCAAATATCATGGACAAAACGACTGACAATACGCTCACCCTGATGAGTATGCGTGACTTCCGGATGAAATTGCAGGCCATAAAAACGCCGTGACTCATCGGCCATGCCCGCAATCGGCGCACTCTCCGTCGATGCCATTAAAATAAAACCTTCGGGTAGCTCGACCACCTTGTCGCCGTGGCTCATCCAGACATCCAGCAGGCCATAGCCTTCTTTGCTTTGATGGTCTTCGATATCTTTTAATAATTCGGTGTGGCCACGCGCGCGTACCTGGGCATAACCGTATTCATGGGTGTTAGCCGACTCGACCCGCCCACCTAATTGCGCCGCCATGGTTTGCATGCCATAACAAATACCTAAAACAGGAACCCCCATCTGGAAAACACATTCGGGCGCGCGCGGCGACTCACCTGCAGTGACCGTTTCCGGGCCACCGGAAAGAATAATGCCCTTTGGATTAAAATCGGTAATGGCCGACTCTTCGATATCGTAAGGGTAAATTTCGCTGTATACACCGGCTTCGCGCACACGCCGTGCGATTAGCTGGGTATATTGAGAACCGAAATCAAGAATAAGAACACGATCCGCATGGATATTTGCCATCGTCACAGTGATTTACCTAAATGTAAGAAAAGATTAAACGCGATAATTCGGCGCTTCTTTGGTAATCGACACATCATGCACA
>CAZEZI010000104.1:0-7944 GCA_964516315.1 uncultured Thioalkalispiraceae bacterium | reverse complement strand
AAATTAAAGCTAAACAAGCTCACCCGATTGCTCGCCAACATTTTCTTTTAAAAACTGCATCACCGTATTAATCGATGCATTATTATTATCCACAAAGCAAAAAATATTACCGTACACACACACACTAAACTGCTCACCACGCACCATCCAGCCCTGTGCCGGCGCACAGCCACACCCGGCATTGAGTTCTTTCATCATATTGGCCTGCATATGTGTGGCAAGTGTTGTTGCACGGCACATAATTGATGCCATTCGTGCCTGCTCGGCTTCCAGTTGACCTTCGAAATGGTAACGGTCACCCCGATAAGAATATTCCCCTGCCGCTATTACTCCCGACAAGTTTGCAAGTTCACTGTAAATGCTCATAAATGTTCAGACCTGTTCTAAAGATAATATTGTTTTAAACCAGACACCCTAATAATGCAACCAGCACATGCAAAATGAAAACATTTGACAGCAGTACCGCGAAATACCATGATCAACAAATGACCACTGAAAATACAGCAGCAGCCGCTACACAACCCGACAAAATAGTACTGGCCAGCCCTGGTCGTCAGTTATTGGCCTTGTTTTATGATGTATGGTTACTCGCAGCCGTCTTTATGGTGGCCTCGGCGCTGACGCTACCAATTACACAAGGCGAACCGGTTAAGCCCGGCAACCCTTTTATGACAACCTATATATTCTTTGTGTGGTATGGATTTTATGCCTGGTTCTGGACACATGGTGGGCAGACACTGGGAATGCGCTCATGGAAAATAAAACTAGTCAGCCAAAGCGGTGAGGCAATCAGCCTATGGCATGCCTTATTACGTTTTATAAGTGGCATACCGGCCTGGCTTTTTATTACTGCAGGAAGCTATTTCAGTTTTGCCGCGCAACCTGATGTTAAACATCCATTGCTAGATGCTTTATCAAAATTACCGGGCAGTGTTATTTTAGGTATTGGCTTGCTATTACTGATTAGCGGTCACATGAAAAATTCCTGGCGTAATCAATTTAGCGCAACACAGGTAATTGTGATTAACAAAAATTAAACACCGTGCTTTCCGTAGTTTACATTCTGCGTCGAAACAGGAAAAACGTTCCCACAAAAATCAGCAGCGTTGGAATACTGGCACCTAAAATCGGATGAAAGTTATAAACAATACTCATCTGGCCAAGCAGACGATTGGCAATAAAGAAAACCAGCCCAGCCAGAAAACCAATTAGAATTTGTTGCCCCACACTGGTTCGCCTTAGTGAACCAAAAATATACGGCACCGCCAGCAAAACCATAGCAGCAATGGTAAACGGCATGATTATCTTTGACCAGAAAGCCAATTCATACTGTGCTGTCTCAAGCCCGTTATCTTTTAAATAATTAATATAGCTATTTAATTTCCAGATAGGTAATTTATTTGGCTTAAAGGTTACAATACTAACCAGCTCTGGATCTAGCAGTGTTTCCCACTGCATTGAATCAATATGTGATACATTAATTTTCTGTGGGCTAATATCTGTTTGTTTAATATCTTTTAGTTGCCAGTTTTTACCATCATAATCCGCTGTTTTTGCATGCAGCACCTGCTCCAGCTGATATTGCTCATTCAAACGATATAAATGAACGTCAAACAGCTTGCCCTCATTGTTTGCACGCTGTACATGAATATAGGTGTTACTGTCCCGTGCCCAAAGCCCATAGCGTGTATTTAAACTAATATCTTTTGACAAGGCTTTTACCTGTTGTAATTTTGCATACTGCAATGCCGGTGGTGCAATAACCTCCCCTAGAATAAATGCAAACAGCATCAAAATGACCGCAGTTTTCATAATGGCGCCCACAATCAAAAAGATCGAAGCACCAGCCGTACGAATAACAACCAGTTCACTACTATTGGCTAATGCACCTAAACCCAGAATAGAACCAAGTAGCGTGGCAAGTGGAAAAAATTCATAAATACGATCAGGTAACAGCAGCAATGTATATTTTACCGCCATGAAAAAGGTGTAATTAGATGAACCAATTTTATCAAACTCACCTGCAACCCCAATCAGCAAAAATAAAGAGCTGATGACCAGCGTTACCGTTACAACACTCATTGCAACAGTACGGCCAATATAACGCTCTAATATTTTCATCAGGAGTACACTACGCGCTGTTTTTGAAACAAATGCTTAAATCCTGTTTGCTTAAACAGCAACATCAATGCCACCACAATCATAATCACATGCACCCACCACAAACCCAGCAGCGGTGATATATCGCCCTTGGTTAACCATGCACGCGCAACATTCAGTAAGTTGGTATAAGTGATATAGAGCAATAATGCGATAGCGAGTTTGGCATAACGCCCCTGGCGGGGAGAGGTTTTACTTAACGGCACAGCCAGTAAAGCCAACACGATGCATAAAATAGCAGAGGAAACACGTGACTGTAACTCGGCTTTATCACTGAGTTTATCCGAACGATAAAGATCGATAGTCGGGGTAGAGTAACGCCTGTAATTAATAGCAGCAGCATCACGTTCCTTAATCCGTACACCGTGTTCCTCAAATTTTATAATGGCGTAATTATCCTGCCCAGCCTGCCCTTCATAGCGGCTACCATTATTTAAAACAATAAAACGATCACCGGTTTCTTTATCAACATACTGCCGTCCACTTTCAGATGCAATAACCGTTAACGTACTATTATTCCACTGTTGCATAAATAATTTTTTGATAAGTGTTCTGTCTTCATTCGCTTCCTGCACATAAAGCACCCCCACGCCTTCCTGTAATTCTTTAAAGCGCCCAGGGGTAATCCCTTTGACATCCGACTTTGCTTCCACTTCAGCATAAATTTGCTGGGTTCGAAGTTCCGCCCACGGCGCAACAACCAGCGTAATCGTGCCTTGCAAGATTGCCACAAAAACCGCCAAACCCAGCACCGCACGCAATATCCTGAATTTGCCCATACCACAGGCGGCCAGCACAACCATTTCACTGTCTTTATATAACCGGCTAAAGGCCAGCAAAATACCAAGGTAAAGTGATAGCGGTAAAATAAATGCCAGTGTAACAATCATTTTTAACCACAGCATGGATAACACCGTATCGACCGTTAAAATACCTTCAACGACTTTTGAAAAGAGACCCACAAGTTGTCCACTAATGGCTATCATTAATAGCACTACAGCAACACCGGATAGCGTTACCAACACTTCTTTTATTAAATAACGGTCTATAATCACAATATTTTATTATTTGATGTTTTAAAACTTGATTATCACACTGAATTAATTGCCAGGATGCTTTAATATAAAGGCAAATCCGATTAAATTAGAACTTTAACAATACCGCTAATAATACACCAGTTCTAGCAGGGATTTTTAATCATCAACATCATATCAGACACCAAGGAGTTACAATGGATATTCGCGTAAAAACCACGCAAGCCACCTCACAAAAATCAGCCTGCCTTATTGTGGCCATCCATGAAAAAAGACAATTAAGTCCATCAGCTAAAGCTATCGATTCCCTGTGTAACAACCGTATCAGTAATTTAGTTAAAAAAGGTGATTTTGATGGCAAGCAGGGGCATACCTGGTTACTCGACAACCCGGAAGGCATTGCCGCAGAACGTATCATGCTGGTAGGCTGCGGCCCGAAAAAGAAACTCAATATTAAAACCTATCGAAAAATCCACTGTCACATTTTTAATGCACTTAAAAAAAGCAATATTAAAGATGCCACACTGTATACCACTGAACTGGAAATAAAAGACACGAATACCGCCGAAAAAGTACGCCATGCCAGCGAAGCACTGCTAGAAACAAGCTACAGTTTCGATGAACTCAAAAGTGGCAACAAGAAACCCCTTGCCCTTAAAAATATCACCCTGAATATTGAAAATAAGCGTGATTTGCCAAAAACACAGCAAGCATTAAAAACAGCCACCGCTATCGCCGCCGGTATGGACATTGCACGACGCCTGGGTAACCTGCCCGGTAATATTTGCACCCCAGCCTATCTGGCCAAACAGGCAACGCAACAGGCAAAAGACTGCAAAAAAACCAAAGTAACCGTTTTAGGCGAAGCTGAAATGAAAAAGCTCAAAATGGGCTCGCTATTGTCGGTTTCAAAAGGCAGCCGCCAGCCACCTAAATTGATTGTTATCGAATATAAAGGCGGCAAAGCAAAAGACAAGCCGTACGTGCTGGTCGGCAAAGGTGTGACCTTTGACACCGGCGGCATTTCACTTAAACCCGGCGCGGCAATGGATGAAATGAAATTTGATATGTGCGGTGCCGCTGGCGTTATCGGCACTATGGCGGCCGTTTCAAAACTGCAACTCGGCATTAATGTCGTCGCCATTGTCCCCAGCGTGGAAAACATGCCCGATGGCGCGGCCAGCCGTCCAGGCGATATTGTTACCAGCATGTCAGGGCAAACCATTGAAATCCTTAATACCGATGCAGAAGGCCGCCTGATTTTGTGCGATGCACTCACTTATGCAGAGAAATTTAACCCTAAAACCGTCATCGACACCGCCACTTTAACCGGTGCCTGTGTTATTGCACTTGGTAGCCATTGCAGTGCCGTATTAAGCAATAATGATAAACTTGCTCAGGATTTGCTAAAAGCAGGCAATACCAGCGGTGACCGAACCTGGCAAATGCCCCTGTGGGAAGACTATCAGGATCAACTAAAAAGCAATTTTGCAGACATGGCCAATATCGGGGGTCGTGAAGCCGGCACCATTACTGCTGCCTGTTTTCTGGCACGCTTTACTAAAAAATATAAATGGGCGCATCTTGATATTGCTGGTGTCGCCTGGCATAGCGGCGCAAGAAAAGGCGCTACCGGTCGTCCGGTTCCTCTGCTTACACAGTACTTAATGAACCAAACGTAGTATCATATTAATATGACCAGTATCGACTTTTACATTTCCGAATCTACCGATACCAGCATACGGGAACTGCTGGCCTGCAGGCTGTCTGAAAAAGCCTGCCAGACCAATGCAACCACCTTTATCCACACCCGAACAGAAGAACACAGCTTACAACTAGATAAACTTTTATGGGACTTTAAAGAACACAGCTTTATTCCGCATAAACTGTATAACCATGAAGGTGCCGAAAAACATCCACACCCTGTTTTAATCGGGCACGATGTTGAACCGGAAAAAAACTTTGACCTGCTCATTAATCTTGACGATAAAATCCCGGACTTTTATAGCCGCTTTAAACGGGTAATTGAAATCGTAAGTAATGACAAAAAACAGCGTGTACGTTCACGCCAGCATTACAAGTTCTACAAAGATCGTGGTTATATTATTAACACTCATAATATTAAATAAACATTATGCCCGATAAAAAACCCACACAAAAACTCCCAAAAAAATCACCCAGTGAAACGATCGAAAAAGATCAGGATGACTTAATGTCAACACTTGAATCTATACGGGGGTTGCTAGAGCAAAGCGAAGGCAAACTCAATGCTGCACGTAAAAGTATATCACTGGCAAATACCCAAACCCAAAAAAGTTCCGCAAGCATGACCAGCTCAGAAATAGAAATTGATGAAGAAATTGTACCCATTCTTGATGATATTGTAGATGCCGAGTCATCTTTAAACAGCTTATCAGATATTCCAGAGTTAGATCCTGTTTTTATACCGACCGATAGTGAAAACAGCCTGAAAATAGAGAAAATTAATATTGATAGCAACCCGGCTGAAACTAAAACTAACACACCAGATATCGCAGCACTCACCCAAAAAAATCGGCTTATTGATGCTCTCGATAACCTGCAACTGGATCTGGAAGAATCATTACGTGAAACATTAATGAAAACCATGGTAAAACTTGAAAAAGATTTAAAAGATCGTATCAGCAACAGAATTGAACAGATTAAAACTGAAATTCTAAAATAAATTAGTTTTTAATCAAATTTTTAATTCTTGATTGCACAATAATTTTATACAACAATAAAGCAACAAACCAGCATATCATAGCCGACCATAGATCATGCGTTACAAAGTGTGCACCACGCAACCATTGCCCAAAACTAAAAGTACCACCAATAACTATTCCCACCCCAAGCACAATATAAGCATATCGCTTTTTATAATCCCGCAGTAAGAAATAAAATAACAGCATAGAAAAACCACCGGATGAATGCCCTCCGGGAAAACAGCGGCCATTAATCAACTTACCACTTGTATCACTAAACAAATGGAAATACGGTTGTGTTCCATTAAAAAAGGATAAATCCCACGGACAGTCAATATTTGAAAAATGTTTGAGCCCGGCAACAATACCGGTAGAAAACAAAATAGTCAGAAAGACATAAACAAAAATAAACAGATAAGGCCTTATTCGCTGTATGAATAAACTGAGTGAAAGACCCACCAGTGACAGCAGTAATACCAGTACAATAAAATTCTTTCCCCACTTATGAATAAAGGTAACGGTCCACCATGAATCACCAAAATACCAGCGGTTATCGGCAAAATCAAAAAACAGGCTGGCTATCTTTATATCTAAATTTAAGGCTTTAAATAAAACAATAATAATCAGAAAAACAAACGCGGGATACCCCGCATGATTCAGCCAAAAACGCATTATTCTTTATTCTCACTTTTACTTTAGTAATCTATACTCAAATTTAGTCTTATTAACCTGAACTCAGGATAAAAAATTCTCATCATTCCCATATGTATTCAGTTAGTAGCCCGGATGAAATGAAATATAATCTGGAAAATAATGCATTAATACTCCCGGATTTCGCTGCGCTACATCCAGGCTACATAAATAAAAAGATCGGATTGACAGTTTACCAGTGTAGCTTTCATTATCCCGACTTCAGGTTTGTTAGCTCAATTTAAGAGACGATCATTTTTTAGAGTTATACATCTTTTGCATATAACATTGTCCGGTCGGCAACCATTCCGGAATACGATAATAGCGATCCAACGTATTTTGAATAATCAACTCACGGTATTTTTTATATTTAAAACCCCGTCCTAACACATAATAGAAGGTCGCTTTCTCAATTTTAAGTGGTTTGATTTCAACACTATCAAAAAGATCCCGTAAATAATGCAGGTTTTGCGTAGAAGAAAGCTGCAAAATATTCTTTCCATCCAGCTTTCTGAAATCTGTCAACTTATCATCTTCTCTTGCATGATAAGAACCATGCCCTAAAACAATCACATGCTCACGTGCAGTATAAGATAATAGCGCAGAGCCAACATAGCTATCAGTTGCAAAGACGTAATCATCTCTATAGGCAGACAGTTTTTCTAAAATAACCTTGTTTTTAACACCGTAAATAATATCGTTATAAATACTTTCATTTTTATCAAACAAACCGGGAATCGAAATTAAAATAAAGGCTAATAACGCTAAATGCAGTATCGAAAAAATAATAATAAATTTCAGGCTCTTGACTAACTGTTCTGCTGTGAATAAAAACCCCAGGCTAATAAATAAAAACGGATAAAAGCTGAGTAACCAGTGCAGGCCTATTTTTTTCACAAACGAAAGCAGTAAAAATAAAACTATCGGGATTACAAACAAACCGATAAACACGCCAACCGGTTTTTTAACCATATTCAGATAGTCTTTCACAGGTTGTTTAAGACAAAACCAGAGAATAGGTGGCATTATCAGATAAACCAGTAACCCAAGGTAAATACCAATCGTTGTAAATGAAAAATGTGCTCCACTGGTGCGATTAAGTAAATTAAATAAATAATTATTCCAGCAATTATTATAGTTCCAGACCAGATTTAAAATGATAAACGGTGCAACACCCAAAAGAACAACAGCAATACCTGTATAAGGTTTTAAGCCGCGTTGCAGTCGCACAAAAAAGACGATATAAAAGAAATAAGCAATGCCTAACAAGCCTGCAAAAAACTTGGAATAAAAAGCCAGCCCCAGAAAAAAACCGGCCAGTAAATATTTTGTAAGCT
>CAZEZI010000103.1:0-8065 GCA_964516315.1 uncultured Thioalkalispiraceae bacterium | reverse complement strand
CCCACTTTCACAATATCCACCGCCAAATAACCTACTAATTTTGTTAAGGTTGATTTATCCGTTAAAAAGTAATCTGCCACGCGATACGTAGTGAGTAGCACAATAGAAAGTATGCCGCCCATTTTAGCTGCATTAATAGCCCCCACTTTCCCCAAACTCATTGTAATGACTTTTGGGTTTTTAATCCCGTACTTTGTGCCAGTTAATACTTTTCTTAAACCCGGCCGCCCTTTAGAATAATATGCGGTTTACCGTTATATGTTTTTACATACGCTTTTGCACCCACCCCGCCTAAGTCACCGATGAGTTTTGATAGTGTTACGACATCGCCCGCCGATGCAGTGTAATTGGCACCCACTTCAGCTTTGTCTTTAAATTTCAACCAGTTTTGTTGAACGCTTGGTTTTTTACTCATTTTAGATGAGCGAACAATGGCATCCATTTCGTCTAGCGATACAATGAATACTTGATGTTTATTGGATTGTATTTTTTGTTTTATCGCTCTTTTATCTTGTTCCGTTAGCATAAATCGTTCCCTGTATTTTTTGTGCCCCGAATTTAACAGATAAAAGAAATATGTGCTATGCACGGTGTCGTATATTTTAGTATACAGCGGGTTATTTTGGTTGTTATACGAGCAGGTTTTGCTGGAGTGCACCCTAATCACCAAACCTTAATCTTGCATTCAAGCAGGCGATTCCAAGTTACAAACGTAACACTCTATGAACCATAGAATCCTTCATTTAGGTATGTAAATACCAAGCATAATAAATTTCCAATATCTCACAGACTCACTGCTTCGTGTAATGATATTTTTATTTTAGTTTAAATACCACATTTGTTTTGTAGCAAATAACCGAATGTGGTTGTTTGAATGTTTTTAATCTAAATAAAAGGACATTATTATGAAAGAGAAACAAAGTAAAAAGGGACATTCTCCAAAAAATTCCTATTCGAAGGAACGTGCTGCATTTAAAATGATGTTGCTTGGCAACCCCAACTATTTCGGGAACTTATGTGATAGCCCGTTAAAACCTGTCTTATCTATTAGTGGCAATACTTACTACGAAGAACTTGGCTGTGTCGGCTACCATCCGCAACAGAAAAATCTTGAAGCCGTTGTTTATGTTTATCAACCATCGGGCTATGGGTCGGACATTTGTGGAATGGGTTCATCAGAATTTGTTCGCTTTTACCTGTCGTTCGATAATGGTGCAACATGGAATGATGAAGGCATGACAAGTTTCCAGGTGCATAATATACCTGAAGGCACAGAAAAAAATAAACGTCTGGAATATGCTGTTTCACTCCCTACCCGCATTAGAAGCAAAGTATGTACTGTTGAGAATTTAATTCAGGTACGCGCTATTTTGTCGTGGAATAATCCACCACCGGCAAACCAGCCAAACTGGACACCGATATGGGGTAATGTACAAGAAGCAACAATACAGGTTGAGCCTCGCCGTTTCTGGTTTCCAATTGACATTTTTAGTGATCTTAAAATAAAAAATACACTATTGGATATTATTGATCCCGATATAAGTATTCCAACCAAACAAACAAATCTTGATGCAGTGGCATTGTCAAAAGTCTATAAAGACACAAAGATTCCTGTACACCGGTTTGCATATAAAGAATTAAGCAAGTTTGTATCTAACCAGATAAACTTTAGTGCCGAGTCTTTTGTGAGTCTTTTGCCAGGGATTAAAATAGACCCCAAAATAACGGATTTATTATTTCCTGAAAAAGATGGCAATACCAGTTACGAAGAACTCAAGTGTATTGGTTTAGATCCTAACTCACCAAATTCACTGGTTGGTATTATTCATGTAAAGAAAAGTTCTGGTTACTCTGGCGATGTATGCACCAATGGTAGTCGTGAATATGTCACTTTCTGGGCCGACTTTGATGATAACGGCAGTTTTGAAACCTGCCTGGGGACTGCAAGTGTACGCGCATATGACCTTGATAATATTAGCGCAGATGGTGTGTATTATTCGGTGCGCTTACCCGTTGACTTAAGTGATTACCGTCAACGATGCCTTGATGGAGCAAAGGTTGTTCGTGTTCGTGCCATTTTATCATGGAATGTAACACCACCATGCAATAACCCAAACTATGTACCTGTCTGGGGTAATAGGGAAGAAACAATAATAAACATTTCCCCACTTGCCGGTGTACCAGCTGGTAAAATTGCTATCCTTGGCGGTATTCCTACTTCAATGATTAATAATGCCAATGGCAAAACAACACCCGATGCCATTTTTGCAACTAATAATTTACCACCGGATTCACTTGGTCGGGCATGTTCATTTGGCGGGCGCATTACATTGCAAGGTGCACCAATTAGTGGTTATAGTTACAAAGTAGAAGTAACACCAGAAAGTGGTGGTACCCCCATACCAGTCGTAACGGATCTTGTTCTAACGCGTGCCGATGGTACAACACTGGACCATACCGCCAACGTTGTAACCGGCCGATTTGATTACGTAAGTTTTGAAAGCAATATAAATGGTTTACTTGCACAATGGGATAGCACCAGTGATGACAGGTGGGTAGTTAAACTATCAAGCTTTGATGCCGGTGGTAATTTAGCGGGTGTTGATACACAGTTAATCCAGCTTGACAACACATGGCCTGATGTATCTATTGAAATCACAAGTGGCACAGGCGACTGTGGCAAGTTCCATACGGGTGAATTAATTAGCGGAAACTTTGTTGTGCGGGATGACAATCTTGCAAACTATAGTTTACGTGTTGAACCTGCCGTTAACCCGGCTGGTACCAGTATACCGGTACCAAACTCAGGGCTTGTTAATACAGCCGTGGCACCGGGTGACATCTGGGAACTTGATACCACCGGTATGCGAGCCTGTGGATATATTATTCGTGTTACTGGTAAAGACCTTGCCATCGTAAATAGCCAGTCGCCTGGGCACTATAAAAATGATAGTGCCGGGTTTTGTTTAGAGGAGAGTTAGTGAAATAAAACCAGGTAATAGTTTTATTTATTAAATCACTCTCTGAAATTAAAATTCTCAGAGGGTGATTTATTTTTGTTCGAAAAATAGTATCGACCAGAAAGGCCTGATTCAAAATAAATAGAACGCATAGCTCAGCCAGACAACTTTGTTTTTGCCTCATTAATAATTTTTATTGCAGAGTGAACAACAATACCGGCAATGATTAAACCAATAATAATATCTGGCCAGCCAGTTTGCGTATAAGCAACCAGCCCTGCGGCAATAAGAACACCTACATTCGCTATCATATCATTTCTCGAACAAATCCAGGTTGAACGTAGGTTAATATCTCCATCACGAAAACGTGTTAATAAAAGCAGGCTAATCGTATTAACAATTAAAGCAATAATCGCAAACAAACCCATTACTTCAGACTGTGGTATGACATCCCGGGACAGTTTAAAAATAACTTCAAACAATATTCCCATGCCCAATGTTAGTTGCAGAATTCCATTTGTTAATGCTGCTCGATTACGCCAGTATTGTGGGCGCCCTAATGCGTATAGCCCAATGGCGTAAACAAGTGCATCTGCCAACATATCAAGAGAATCTGCAAGCAAGGCTGTTGAATTGCTCAATAACCCTGCGCCGAATTCAGCAAAAAACATCCCACCATTTAAAACAAGAACCGTAATTAAAATTCGACGTTCATGCGGGTTGATATTTTCAGATACACTACAACCACAGGACTGATTTTTTTCACTCATTTTATAAAAATAGTCTGGCTGTTAACTTAAAATAAATATTGACATACTGTGACCCACCATTTTCAAGTTATGCAAATTCAGGAAAACTTGTTAAATATTACACTTTTCACAATTTGTTATTTCAAATTCCAATGTTGAGTGCTCAATTGCAAATTTATCTGATAAAAGATTTTTTAATGTGGCTCTTGCTTCTTCAATTTGGCTGTAATCCGTTATAACAACATGAGCTTCAAGTGCATTATGGTGTTCATCAAGTTGCCAGATATGCACATGATGCACATTGATAATTTCTGCTGTGTTTTCCATTGTATGGATAACATCATTAATATCAATCCCTTTTGGTGTGCCCTGCATAAGGATATGAACTGTTTCCGGTAACAGGGTTGCTGCCTGATAGAGTACATAACCGGCTATGAGTAATGTAAACAATGTATCAGTCCAGTACCACTGGTATAACAGAATTAATGTTCCCGCAATAATAACACCAACGGATGCCAGCGCATCGGATACATTATGCAAAAAGGCAGCGCGTATATTGATGCTGTTTTTTGACATAGTATAGGTTAATACTGCGGTTGCAATATCAATAATCAGAGCAATAAAGGCAACAATTACAATTATCCAGCCTTCAATAACCTGCGGCTCATAAATGCGCCACAATGCTTCATAAATCAGATACAACCCGATTAACACGAGTGTAACCAGATTAATCAGAGTAGCAATCACTTCTGCTCGTTTATAACCAAACGTTTTAAAGTGATCGGCTGGCTTCCTGCCAATTTTTCGTGCTACCCAGGCAATCAGTAACGAGGCTGCATCACTGAAGTTATGCAATGCATCGGCAATTAACGACAAGCTGCCTGAAATTATGCCACCGATGACTTGTGCCAGCGTCAAGAGCAGATTAACGGTAATTGCAATCCCCAGTCTGCGATCACCCATTTCATCTGCATTATGATTATGTTGATGTGTCGTCACTGTCCATGCCTGTTTTTAAGCAGTTAACAAGTTTTCCAAATAATTGTTCCATCCATGGAACAGCTATTCAGGCTGTTTTTTTCAAGTTTACCTTGTGTGCAACATGTAATTAATACTATTCATCTGAGTATCTTTTACGTGAAAATGTTTCATATAACACAGGGATTACAAATAAGGTTAGCAGAGTTGATGATAATAGCCCGCCCACGACAACCGTTGCTAACGGTTTTTGTATTTCTGAGCCAATACCACTCGACAACAATAAGGGTATAAGGCCAAGTGCCGAAGTAATTGCGGTCATTAACACCGGGCGTAGGCGAGATAAGGCACCTTCGAACACACTGTCGCCTATTGACAAGCCACCTTCAACCCGTTGATTAATCGAGCTAACCATTACCACACCATTTAACACGGCTACACCGAGCAAGGTAATAAAGCCAATCGACCCCGGAACAGACAAATACAGACCTGAAATAAACAGGCCAGCAATACCACCAATTAATGCCAGTGGAACATTCAACAAAATAAGCAATGCTTGCCCAACTGAATTAAATGCAAAATAGAGTAATAAAAATATTAACCCTAATGAGATGGGCACTACAATCATTAAACGTGCCTGCGCACGCTGCTGATTTTTGAATTGCCCACCAAATACGACACTATAACCCGGCGGCATATCAATTTCGTTATTAATTCGCTCTTCAAGTTCAGCCACTAAACCACCCATATCACGGCCTTCAACATTGCTTTGAATAACCACACGTCGTTGTACATCATCACGACGAATTTGTGGTGGCCCGGTTTCAATCTCGACTTGTGCAACATCACCCAGCTTAACCCATGCACCATTTGGTGCTTGCAGTATCAGGTCACGAATGGCTTCAACATTATTGCGGTACTGCTCTGCGAGGCGAACATAAATATCATAACGCTCGTTACCTTTAATAACCTGGCCTGCTGTTTGTCCACCTACAGAATCGGCAACCATATCCATTACCTGAGATACCGGTATACCATAGCGTGCAAGAATATCACGGTCAGGACGAACAGCTAATTGTGCTTCACCACCAATCTGTTCCATCGCTACACCACGTGTACCATCAACTTTTTTTACCAGCGCTTCAATCTCACTACCCTTTGTTGCAAGTATATCAAGATCTGGCCCAAATAATTTTATAGCCAGTTGTGCACGAACACCTGAAAGTAACTCATCGACACGTGTTGCAATTGGTTGTGAAAATGAAAATAATAATCCGGGATGGCTGGACATTTTATCTTCCATCAGCTTTTGTAATTCTTGCCGATTAGAAGCACTCGTCCACTCGCTCACCGGTTTTAAACCCACAAATATTTCTATATTTGAAACAGGTTCCGGATCACCACCAATTTCGGCACGGCCAACACGGCTGGTTGCATAGATAACCTCAGGAAAAGTTATCAAGGCTGCTTCCATCTTCCCTGCAACTTTCAGTGAGGTATTAAGGCTTGAGGATGGCGCCAATGTAATTCGAATATTCAAAGTACCCTCTTCCAGTTCAGGAACAAATTCAGTTCCTAAAAATGGTACTAGAATCAGTGAACCAAAAAACAGGCTAACTGCACTAATAACAACGATCCGTTTATTAGCCAGTGCCTGCTTTAAACGCAGACGATACTGTTTATCAATTGGCCGCAAAACAGGACTTTCTTTTTCAACAATACCTTTTTTAAATAAATAAGTTGCCAGTGCCGGTATAACCATAAGTGCAACAATTAATGAACCCAACATTGCGAGTAAAATAGAAATCGCCATTGGCTGGAACATTTTCCCTTCCACACCTTCCAGTGCAAATAGCGGTGCAAAAACAATGGTGACTATAAGTACTGCAAAAAATACTGGTCGGGAAACTTCTCTGGCAGCCTGCTGGATCCGCATGACCATTCCATGTTCATCATGTCCGGCATCAAAAGGATCACTATCATCCTGTGCAACATTTTGCTTAATATGCGCTTCATGTTCTGCATCAGGATGGCTCAAATGGCTAAAGATATGTTCCATCATAACCACGGAACCATCAACCAACATGCCAATGGCAATGGCCAAACCGCCTAGCGACATCAGGTTAGCAGAAACGCCCCAGTAAGCCATTGCCATTAGTGCTAAACCAATTGAAATTGGAATTGACAACAAAACCAGTAAGGTCGCGCGAATGTTCATTAAAAATAGTAATAAGATAATAATAATAAGAACAAATGCCTGTAATAATGCCGTAATTACCGTGTCAACAGCCTGTGAAACCAGACTTGACTGATCATAAAAAGCTTCCAGAGTAACACCATCGGGTAGTGCTGCCTGAATCACAGTCATTCGTGATTCAATGCCATCAATCGTTGCTTTGGTGTTTGCACCTAAACGTTTAAGTACTACACCAGCAACAACTTCACCCAATGCTTCAGGTTTGCCATTGGCATCACGACGTGTAATAGAGACTGCACCTTGTCTAATTTCTGCACCAAAGCCAACTTTTGCAACATCTTTAACACTAACAACAATGCCATCATTATCTTTTAATGGAATGTTTCCAATATCCCGCAAACCATCTTCACCACTGCGCACCCAACCAACACCACGTATAATCAATTGTTCCTGGCCACGATCCATATACCAGCCACCTGCATTACGATTGTTTGCTTCAATTGCTTTGGCAACATCGTCACCGGTTAAACCATAGGCCAATAAACGTTGTGGACTAAGGGCAACCTGATATTGACGAACTTCGCCACCAAATGATAAAACTTCGGTTACACCACCCACAGGCATAAGTAATAATTTAACAATCCAGTCGTTATAACTTCGTAAAGTTGTTGCGTTATATTTAACAGGATCATCTGCACGCAATATATACTGGTATACTTGCCCCAAACCTGATGTGTTTGGCCCAATACCAGGCGTGCCGATGCCGTCAGGTATTTGTTCACGTGCCGATTGCAAGCGTTCAAATACTAATTGCCGGGCAAAGTAGATATCGGTTCCTTCCTTAAAAACAACCGTAATAACAGATAAACCTGTTTTAGATATTGAACGCACTTCTTCAACGTCAGGCAGTGCATACATAACTGCTTCAATAGGAAAAGTTATCAATTGTTCAACTTCTTTTGCTGCCAGACCGCGAGCCTCAGTATTAATTTGAACCTGAACATTGGTAACATCAGGGAATGCATCAAGATTAAGTTTGGGCAAAATAAGAAATGCAGCTACGGTCGTTGCTAACAAAGCTATAACGACCAATAAGCGGTTTCTAACAGACCAGCTTATAATTGAATCTAACATAGTAATAGCCTCTAATGATTATGGATTTCAAAGCCGCCTTTCGCCAG
>CAZEZI010000102.1:0-8118 GCA_964516315.1 uncultured Thioalkalispiraceae bacterium | reverse complement strand
GGCGAACTGGCCGTAAACACACTAAATTCACTTTTATTTAGCCACAAATCACCTAAGCGTAATCTTATATCGTCACCATTAGCCCGAACCAGATGACAGGGAAAGCCCGAAACCAGTTCAATTTCTGAAGGGATGATTACTTTCCATTTATTATCAAAGTCTTTATGCAAAATAACTTTAATGTCTTCGAACAGTTCCTTGTTATCTGCTTTAATAGTGGCATGCTCGACAAAATTAGTTAAACGTACAATTGCAACTTCAATTAACTTTTCATTCTGATGCCCAAGCCTGCAAACATAACCAATAATGGGTAAGGCTGCTTCTTTTTTCTCTTCAATATGTCGGGAGCGTCTTTTTTTCTTTGAACTTACATCCTCTTCTGATTCCACAACAATCGCAACAAGTTGCCCGACCTGAATGGGTTGCGTAAAATTAGTAGACTCGGTTGTTAATAACATGCCACCCGAGCTGAAATTTTCTGTTTTCCATGCCGATGATTGTGAATTTGTAAAATCAGATACAAGTGTTGATGAAGAGCCAGCCAGTGCATCTTCAAATTTTCTAAATGATGCCTGTTTCTTTTTATTGGAGTTTGCATAAAAATAGTCACGCAATAACCGCTGTCCATTATTAAAACCAAAATAAACGCGGATATGCTCCTGTTCAAAAACGGCATGACGTTTTTCCTTACGCTCACGTTTTTGTAACGCCAATAACATAAGCTCAATAAAAGGTTGCTGATCCGCATCAACCAATTCAGCCAGCGGCTTGCTTAACTTGCTATCGTCATCACTGTCAAGAAAACGCATCTTTGCCAGTTCTTCATGGTCGTGCATCAGGCGTTTGAATAATTCAACATAGTTAATTCTAATAGCAGGCATAGGCATTTTGTCATAACGCTGAAATAGAGGCGGCGCTGAGTTGCCAATAAATGTAATCAGCCAACCCGGCTTTAAAGGCTGGTGGTCATCTGCTTCTATTTTTATGTCATGCGAATAGGTTTCCAGATAGGCCGTCGACATATTAAACAGCCTTAATGGCCAGGCGGTTAAATCCAGAATACCGTTAAACTGTATTGATAAATATAATTTTTGCACTGAACTCCTGCGAGTATGTGCCGTATCACCCTGCACCGAACGCACATAAGCGCCAATATTGCCCAGCAATTGATGTTGTTCGGTTACATCATTATGCAACACCAGCGAGAAAAATATCTGGTTACAATCCTGCCATTCACTATGCGGTAATTTTTGATAACGCCAGGCACGAAAGCGCTGACCAATACGAATAAGTTCCAGCACGCGAAAACCACAAGTATAAAGACGCGCCCGATTTTTTTTATACTGCCCTGGCTTGATCGAAAAATCCTGTTTAAAAACATGCTTGTAACACATAGTGAGTTGCTCAATCACATCGATGCAGGCAATCAGCTCGGCGGCACGTTCTTTTGATTCGGGTAAACTGCTATTACTTTTTGCTAATTCCCGAACATATAAGATAAAAACCGGATAAAGCTGGCCTAAAAGCTTGTCGGCTAACTCGAGGCGCACCTCTGATTTTAGAATAAGACTATTATGCGAGATAAGGGTTTGCGCAGCTTCCTGTAACATGCGTACAGGGTTACGGCGCATATCGGCAATGCGTGCAACATATTCATCCACTTTGGGGCGATTTTTATCGACGTGCTTATAAGGGCTGGGCAGATTGGCAAATTCAGCAAAAGCAACATTTTTGTGCTTACCTGCCAGTATTGCAGCCTGTGATTTTTTTGCCCCAAATAGCTTCATCATATTTTCACTGGAAAATTTGTTCGATAGAATACGGCCATTTTATCGTTTTTGTTCAAAATATCAATGATTTACGATCAGAATCTGATGTAACTCATGAATTTAGAGCCGTAACAGCATAAAGTAAGTATAGACTAACTTACATTGAGGACTAAAACTGTATTTGAAGGTACAAAAAACTGAATTTAGGCTAACTTGTCATCTGCTACGTGGTATTTAGGGTCTTCCATTAAATTCACTTCGACCAAATCACCGGCTTTTTCAAGTAATAAGGTACATTCGGGGCTTAAGTGGCGCAAATGCAGAGTTTTTCCGGCTTTGATGTATTTTTCTGCCAGATTATCAATCGCCTCGATGGCAGAATGATCGGCCACCCGCGAGTTCTGGAATTCAATAATCACTTCCTGTGGGTCATTTTCCGGGTCAAATAGCTCTAAAAAGCGCTTCACTGAGCCAAAAAACAAAGGCCCGTTCAGTTCATAAACCCGAATACCGTATTTATTGTCGTAACCTTTAACATTGATGTGCTTGGCATGTTCCCACGCAAAAACCAGCGCAGCCACAATCACCCCAACTACTACCGCAACGGCTAAATCGGTCATCACTGTCACAGCAGAAACCAGAATCAGCACAAACGCATCCGAACGTGGAATTTTAGAGATAATCCGCAGGCTCGACCATTCAAAGGTTCCCATTACCACCATAAACATTACGCCCACCAGTGCCGCCATCGGGATGGCTTCGATTAAACTGGATGCAAACAGAATAAAAATAAGCAAAAACAGCGCTGCCGAGATACCGGATAAGCGCTGACGGCCACCGGAATTCACGTTAATCATACTTTGGCCAATCATCGCACAGCCACCCATACCACCGAAAAAACCGGTTACTGTATTGGCAATGCCCTGCCCCACACACTCGCGGTTACCACGGCCACGTGTATTGGTGACATCATCAATCAGGCTTAAGGTTAGCAAAGACTCAATCAGGCCAATGGCCGCCAGAATAATCGCGTAAGGGAAAATAATCTGCAAGGTTTCCCAGTTAAACGGGACCGAAGGGATATTAAACTGTGGGAAGCCACCTTCAATCGAAGCCAGGTCACCGACTGTTTTGGTGTCTAGAGCAAAACCTATACTCACCGCAGAAACAAACAAAATAGCAGCAAGCGATGCCGGGAAAGCACCGGTTAATTTAGGCAGAAAATAGATAATCGCCATGGTAACGACAATTAAACCAACAAAAATCCCCATTGTTGAGCCACTCATTAATTCAGTGACACCTTCAGGCGATGTAATGTAAAAGCTTTGTAGCTGCGCCAGAAAAATAACGATTGCCAGACCATTAACAAAACCCAGCATCACCGGATATGGCACCATCCGAATATATTTTCCCAACCGTAAAATCCCGGCGGTAATCTGCAAAAGCCCGGTAAGCACCACCGCCGCAAATAAGTATTGCACACCATGGTCGGCGACCAGTGCAACCATAACCACCGCCATGGCACCGGTTGCACCTGAAATCATCCCCGGGCGACCACCAAAAATAGCCGCTAACAAGCCCACCATAAAGGCTGCATACAATCCAACCAGCGGATCGACACCCGCAACAAAGGCAAAAGCAACCGCTTCCGGCACCAGTGCGAGCGCAACGGTTAAACCTGATAAAATTTCATTTTGATAACAGGCGCGGTTAGCACAACCTAGCTGAAACATATGTGATCCTCGGAAATAGTAACGAAAAACAAAATCAGGTAAAGACCCGACAGGGCAAGTAATGGAAGGCGGGGATTCTACTAAAAATAGGGGCTAAAGGCGAATATGCGCCCCTTAACTGTTATCCAGGTTAGTTTTATTAACCCTGATAATAATATCAACGCGCTCCTGATGGGTGCCAGGCGGCAACTCAGGTAACTGGTCAAGCCCAACTGCAGATACAGGAATATCTTCTAACTTACCCGTATCGACATGATAAAAATGATAATGGGCATGGGTGTTTGAATCGTAAAAAATCTTGGTTGGGTCAACAATCACTTCATTTATTAGCCCTTTACGTGCAAATAAACCTAGCGTGTTATACACCGTGGCCTTCGAAACCGTTATCAACCCGTTATTGACAAGCTCCAATACTTGATCGGCCGATAAATGCTGTGGTTTAGCGAACAAAATTGCCGCAATATCCAGCCGCTGTTGAGTGGGCGTAATATCACAATTTTTCAAGCGCTCAGCTATCTGGTGTGTTGTACTTTTGTCCATGCGTTAGTATAGAGCAATGAGCTAGTTTGAGTCTAGTTCTAGCCCGGCTCCTTAATTATATTCAGTGAATTTAATAAACATTGTGTGCAGATTGAATGATGGTTAAGCCGTTGTCAGTAACAATCGTCACATTAGTAGCTCTGTGTTGTTAAATTTTTTTACTAAATCTTGCTAATCTTGTTATTTCTCTATTAAAATCAATTAAATAGTGTGTTTTTCATTTGCTGGCCACACTTTAACGGGAACAAGGGGAATGGTATGGAACCAGCAGAGTGGGAAAAATTACAGGTTTTATTCGAAGCCGTACTCGCGTTGCCAGCAGAACAACGTGATGCCTACCTGCAACAACAAAATGCCAGTGAGGCCTTGTTACAGGAAGTGCACTCTCTACTGGAAGCCGATAAAAGCTGTGAAAGTCTTTGGCAAAATCCATGCAGCAACCAAACAACATCTGGCTTTAATTCTTTTGATAAAAATGAATTAGTAGCCGGGCAGCTTATTGGCCCTTACCAAATCGAAACTAAAATTGGTGCTGGCGGAATGGGAGTGATTTATCGCGCCAAAGATACTCGGCTAGAACGTCAGGTTGCACTTAAGTTTTTATTAGGCTCGATACAAAAAGATGAAGTGGCAAAACAACGTTTTTTGGTTGAAGCCCGTTCTGTATCGCAACTCGATCACCGTAATATTTGTGCAATTTACGATATTGGCAAAACAGATGATGATCTTATTTATATCACACTGCCATTTTATGAAGGCGAAACACTGGCAAATAAAATATTACAGGGTGCACTAGATATAAATGAGACACTTAATATTGCTATCCAGATCAGTGACGGTCTTGTCAGTGCGCATGCGCTTGATATTGTGCACCGTGATATTAAACCTGCCAACATCATGCTAACCAAAGATGGCCTGGTTAAGATTCTTGATTTTGGTATCGCCAAAATGGCCAATATAAATTTGACCGAACCGGGAATGAATGTTGGTACCGTTGCCTATATGGCACCAGAACAATTCAAAGGCGAAGGTATTGATGCGCGTGTTGATATCTGGGCACTGGGAGTAACCCTCGTTGAGATGCTAACCGGCAAACGTGCCTTTGCAAATAAAAACCTGCAACAGGATATTAAACAGATTATTGACGACCAATATCATCCACTGGATAGCTTGCCCGAGCATACCGTTCCTGAAGTGCGCACCATATTATCGAAAGCCCTGCAAAAAAATCCGGCTAAACGCTATACGAATATGGCAGCACTGCTTGGTGATTTAAAACAGGTACTTACAAACTTGCAGGATAAAGCGAATAAAAAACATCCTCAAAATTTAAACCCGGATAAAGAACGATACACAGATTACCAATGGGACGCAGAGTTTCTTGTTGCAGTAACAGAAATACTACTACCGTGGCTCGGCCCAATTACGCCTAAACTGGTTCGGCGCTATGCGCGTGTCTCGGCCACATTGGACAGTTTTCTCGACAAGCTGACTGACACCCTCGATGACTCATCACGCCAGCCATTTATAGAACAATTTAAAATCACCGCTGCACATAACCCAAAGCCATTGGCACCTGATAACAACTAAAGCCTAAAGATATGCAGCCGTTTTTTAATCTGTTGTACCTTGCTAAGCACTCGTCCGGTTTTCTTTTAACTGCTGATACAGCCAGGCTTTGGCAAAACGTAAGTCGCGATCCACCGTCGCCACCGATATACTCAATGCTTCGGCAATTTCGTCATAAGTTAAACCACCATAAAAACTCAACTCAATAATTTGCGCTTTGCGTGAGTCAATTTTGTCAAGTTGCTCCAGGGTTTCCTCAACCTCCAGAATATCAGGTTCATTTTGTGCACCACTACCAAGCCGTGTTTCATGCAAAGTGATCGCAATGGCATTTCCTCCACGCTTGTCTGCCCGATTTGCACGTGCATGATCAACCAGGATCTGTCGCATGGCACGCGCAGAAATCGCCATAAAATGCGCTCTGTTCTGTAAGGTAATATCTGTATCCACTAATTTCATAAAAGCTTCATTCACCAGCGCTGTTGCCTGCAAGGTGTGCCCTGCATTTTCGCCATGCATATACTTTGCCGCTAACTGTCGCAAACTACTATAAACCAGAGGCATTAATTTATTTAACGCCGCTTTATTACCACTACGCCATTGCACAAGATATTCAGTCAGGTTGGGTGATTCAGACATAATAAACAGACTTTACTCTCGCTATGTGTTAATAACAACAGGCTTTAATCAGAGCGATGCAAGAAGCATCAATACGTGTTCGCTTTTGCTGAAGTTTATATCCAGAATCCTTCTCTACAAGCACACCCTGTAGCCATTACAACCAAAGCAACGACACCATCCCATTTTATAAAATTCAGTAGGTGGTTATTTTGTAATATAAACATTGTGTGTCTTATGGCACAGAAAATCACTGTATTACCTGCTTAAATCTTGCTCACCTACTGTTTCACTACAGTAAGTTAAATCGTTGGTTCCATGTTCTGGATGTTTGCCAATTACATTAAGGATTTAAATACTAATAACTAAGGATATATTTATAATGAAAAGAAGAGAATTTTTAAAATTTGGTACAGCGGGGGTAGCAAGTTCAATGTTGGGCAGTCTCGGGTTATTAACCTGGGTTCCACGTGCACATGCAATTACAATTAATAAAACATACTACATTACCGATGGTTTTATAACTCAGGTTGATGACCAGGATGTTTACTTTCGCGGTTTTAGCAACAGCTCCGGCACACTTAACGTCCCGGCTGAACCTGTTATTGCGCAACAAGGCGATACTCTTAACATTACAATCGTTAACACACTGGGAACACCACATAGTTTTGTTATTGATGGTGTTGTTGATAGCGGCAATATCGCAGGGGGTGCCAGTAAAACACTAAGCTTTACCGTTAATAATGCAGGTTCCTATTTATTTTATGACAAACTCAATGCCCCGTATAACCGGCTATCCGGTTTACATGGTGGCTTTGCTGTGATGCCATCGGGAAGTAGTAATGAGCTTTATAATGGCAGCGCCACATTTGTGCAGCAATACTTTTGGGTAACCAACGATATCGATCCCGTGTGGCATGATGCAATACGGGTTGGTAATACGCCAACAACGGCATTTACACCGCGTTATTTTACAATTAATGGTCGAACCATGCGTGTACCCGGCCACCCGGAATACACCAACACAGACAGAGATTCCGGTTATGCAACGGATACGCGACTGGTTGGTTCTGTTGGCGATAGAACATTAATACGGATTCAAAACGTTGGCTTATGCCGACACTCTGTTCATTTCCATGCAAACCATGTTGAATGGCTTGCAGTCAATGGCACGCCGCGCCCACAACTCTGGAAAAAAGATACGCTTAACCTTCCAAACAACAAAGGCAGTCTGGATGTGATTTATCCTTTTGAATCGCCACCGGATGCCTGGCCCCCTGTTAACACAGGGCATTTCCCGATGCATTTCCATGACGAAATGACACAAACAGCCGGTGGTGGTTTCTACCAGTTTGGCCTCGCAACAACCATTGAATTCAAATAAGGAAATTAACATGTTTAAATTAAAAGAATTAGTACAAATGAGAAACCGCGGTGGCGGTGACACAACAACCTCTGGTGGTGGTATGGGCGGTGGTGGTATGGGTGGCGCATGCTATACCTACCCCGATGCACCGGCAACCATTGGCAGAGTTACACCCGATGTTTCTTTCAACCGTGGCATTTATATGAATGGCTCCATGCAAATGGACGATGGCAACAGCGTACGTGTTTGGGGCTTTACCGATGGTGGCGGTGGTATGGGTGGGCAATTCCCCTCCCCCGCTATTCGCGTTACCGAAGGGCAAATAGTGCATACCAACCTAACGGTAAATGGCATGATGTGGTTACACACCATTCACCACCATGGTATTGAACCCAGCACAGAAAACGATGGTGTGGGACATTATTCCTTCGATGTCGATGGCACTTATACTTACCAATGGAAAGCCGCCCATGCAGGCACCTATTTTTATCACTGCCATACCAATACCGTTTTACATGCAGAA